>NZ_JBHVWW010000098.1:0-26217 GCF_042882025.1 Kitasatospora sp. NPDC058243 | reverse complement strand
CACCCTGGACGGGCTCCTGCGCAAACTGCTCACCGACGTCGAGGGCGCGCAGAGCCCGGCGCCCTGACGGCCCCGCCCGACGCCCCCGCCCGAGGCCCAGCCACCCGCGGCCGCTCCGCAACGCCGCCGGCCGCCGTACGCGGGGAACGCGTACCCCGGCCGACACCCCGTGCAGTGTGCCGTCCGTGACGACTACCGCACCTTGACGTACTCCCCTTCCGCCACGGCCCGGCGCGGCGCCTCCGCCGGTTCCGCCACGGCCACGGCGGCCGCCGCGGCCCTCGGCCCTCGGCCGTCGGCCGGGCGGCGATCGGGTTGCCCAGCCCCCCCTCCCCCGGGCCGGGACCCTCCCAGCGCGCATCACCAGCGAGGCGGGCCCGGCCGTGGTGCTCGGCGCCCGGCGCCGAGCCCGGCAGCACGATGCCGGGCGGGCCGACGGTCCAGCCCGCCGGCGTCCTCGGGAACGACCAGGGCGTGAACACTCGGCCCGACCGCCTCACGGTGGCGGACCGCGGCCGCACCGGTGGCCAGCGCGTGACGCAGGGCCCGCTCCGCCTGGACGTCGGCGATCCCCAGCCCCGCCGCGGGAGCGGGCGCGCTGACCCCCAGCGTCCAACCGAGCCGGACAGCGGACTCGCTGTCCACGACCCGCTCCACAGCCGCCGAACCGGCGTGGAATGATCGGACAATGTTGGGGACCAGCGGTGACGACGAGCGAGCCATTCGACGTGAAGCCGGGAGGGTGGTCAACGAAGTCGCACAAGGCCTCCGCACATTGGACGACGGGACAACTTGGTTCTCAGCCCTTTCCCCGGAAGGGCGGCAGGCTGTGCTGCAAGAGGTCGCCGGCTACGCGATGCAGGCGCACATCACGGCCGCAGACGGGCACGCAGGAGTTGCCCAGTCCGGCGTGAAGCCCACGGCTAACCCTGCGGTGATGATCTGCATGGACCCGCCTCGCTATGGGTTCGCAGCACTGCCCTCCGACGAACACATCAAAGCGTTCCGCGTCCTCGTCTCGGTGTTCTCCGTCGCCGACACCCGGCGCAGGCAGACGTACTACAAAGGCGCCTGCGGACACGCGTGGCACAACCTGCCTCCCGCAGCCGAGAGGCCGTAGATGCGGCATGATGATCCAAATGAAGTCCTAGCCACCCATGTTGCGGCCAGGACACGATCCCTGTCACACAGGCGCTGCGGATCGTCTCGCACATCCACACGATCGGCGCCCCGCCCACAACTCACCCCGGGCGGTTGGCCGCTGAGCCGGGGCCCGAAGGGTGGGCAATTACGGCGAGACGACCCCTGGGGAATATCGCCGCCGTTCACACCGCCTGATCGTCACGCCCGCAGGGAAGTTGGAGGACAGGATGTACTTGGCTCGCTCCGGGAGATGAAGCGGTGTTCGGTTGGAGACGCTTGGTAGCAACCAGACGGGCCGGCATCTGACGGCACCGGCCCACACGCACACACCACCGGCACACCACGCGAACAAAACCTGATCGACCAGCATCAGTCACCCGGGCCTGAACGGGCTCGCATCCTGGTCAGGGCGTGTCCACCGCCGCCCTGGCGGCCCGTTCGACCTCGGCGAACCGGGACTGCCGCAACGCGGCGTCGGGCTGCGAGTTCGCGTGGCCCGACGCGGTCCCGGTGGCGCCGTCGAGGTGCTCGCGCAGGATGTCGGCGTGCCCGGCGTGCCGGTTGGTCTCGGTGAGCACGTGCACCAGGACGTTGAACAATGTGACGTCGGGACGGGGCCACCAGGGCACGTAGCCCGGCGCCTCGACGGTGAGGGCGCCGATCGTCGCGTCGGAGTGCTCCGCGACCCGGCGGTACCGGCCGATGATCTCCTCGCGGGTCTCGTGCTCGCTCGCCCACATCGCCTCCGCCCAGAGCCGCTCGTCGTCCCACCGGCCCAGCGGCTCGGGGCAGGGGCGGTCGAAGACGTTGCCGAAGTACCGGTACTCGATGTTCGTGAGGTGCTTGACCAGCCCGAGCAGGCTCGTGCCCGAGCCGGTCAGAGGCCGGCGGACGTCGTATTCGGACAGCCCGTCGAGCTTCCAGACCAGCACCTCCCGGACATCGCGCAGATCGCTGTGCAAGTACTCCTTGGCGAATTCATCGATCACGGGGACGCAGTCTGCCATGCACGGTCCGTGAGACCGGCCCGGGCCCGACAGACAGCCGACGAGGAACCGGCACTACGGGAAGCCGGGACCGATCGCTCCACATCCGTTGGTCCGGGCCCTTGCCCTGATGAATGAACAGAAGAACTCGACAGGGAAGCACACGGCATCGCCGGCCCCCTCGCCCTGCTTTCCCTGGCCTTGCGCCGCGGTGTGGGGGTGGACGGCCAGCGCCCGGCGTTCAGCCGAACGGGTGAAATGGGCGACGGCTACGCGCTGCGCGACGCCCTCTGCCGCCCGGGCGTCCGCGACCGCCTCGACCCCGGCCCGACGGCCGAGTTCGAACAGGCTCTCGCCGCCTGCGCACTGGGCTCCGCCAGTCTCCCCGATCCCGTCCGCGGCCGGCTGAAGGACGCCCTCGCCCTCGACCGCGCCCGGGAGGTGCTCGAAACCTCCCCGTTCGACCCGGGCTTGCCCGGAGGTAATCCACTTGAACACCGCATTCGAACAGCACCATCATCGGAGGCCACCAGCTTCTAGGAGGTTCCCTAACTCAGCTCCGTAGAAAGAAACTTGGATGCCGGATCGCCTTCTTCCAGCACACTCGCGCGCCCGCGCGCCGACCGTGCCCGGAGGACCGGAGGAGCTGTGGCGAAGACCGGCGCCGGCTGGCGGGCTGTGTCCGCCCGAGAGAGCGAGGAGTCCGCCCTGTGATCGACTTCGACATGCTGACCGGCCTCGCCTTCCGCGAGGGCGTCGAACGGATCGGCGTCGGCGTGGTGGTCCGCGACACCTGCGGCCGGATCCTGATGATCCGCCGAGCTGCGCACGACGCCCTGCCCGGCCTGTGGGAGTACCCGGGCGGCAGCCTTGAGGCCGGCGAGCCCGTGGCGGCGGGCGCGGCACGGGAGTTGGCCGAGCAGACCGGCCTGACCGGCCTGGCGCTGGAGTACGTGCGACACCTGGACTTCACCGACCAGCGCAGCCTGCGAGTGCGGCAGTTCGTCTTCGTCACCGTCGTTCCCGAGGGCACCCCGGTCGTCCTCTCCGACGACCGCGACTGTCATCAGTGGGCTCCAGCGGACCGGCTGCCCACGACCAGCCACGGTCAGCGCGCGATGATCGAGTGGCTGACCGGCCGCCTGGCGATCCCGGGCTGGCGGCCGGTCGGTGCCTACCTGACCGCCATCGCCCGGCCCAGCGCCTACGGCTCCTTCCTGGTCACCGACCCCGCCGGCCGCGTCCTCGGGATGCGCTCGACCATCGACCCGGACGTGTGGAACATGCCCGGCGGCAACGTCGAGCACGGCAAGAGCCCCTTCGACGCCGCGCTGCGCGAGGCCCGGGAGGAGCTGGGCCTGGACCTGGCCGCGGAGAACCCGCAGGTGCTCCGGCGGCGCCTGGTCGCCGTGATCCACACGCAGGCCGACGCCGACTACCCGGTCCCGGTCGCCGGCTACGTGTTCGACGGCGGCACGCTGACCACGGAGCAGCAGGCCCGGATCCGGCTCGATCCGGCCGAGCACACCGAGTTCCGGTTCGAGACGGCCCACGACTGGCGCTCCCGGATGACCCCCGCCCACTACCAGCGGCTCCGGCAGGTGCTGCGCGCCCACCGCTGCGGCGTCCCGCTCTACCTGGAGCGCCCCGCCCCGGACGGTGACGACTTCGAGGGCGTCCTGGTCTTCGTCACCGACCGCGCGGGCCGGCTGCTGATGCACCTGCGCGAAGACAGGCCGGGCATGGCCTGGCCCGGCTACTGGACCCCGATCGGCGGCTGGCGCGAGGCCGATGAGAGCGCCGAGGAGAGCGCGGTGCGCGAAGTCCGCGAGGAAGCCGGCATCGAGATCACCGGGCTGCGGACCCTCCCCGACCCGCACCACGACCTCGGCCTCCCCCTCACCCGCGTCCTGCACACCGTCCGGGACGGCCACGAGAACGACCTGCGGCTCGGTGACGAGGGCCTGGCCGTACGCATGGTGCCCTTCGACGAGGTGCTCGACCTGAAGGTCCCGCCCTACCTGCACCACTACCTGCCGCTGCTCGCCGCAGCGGCCGACCAGCCCACCGGGGAGGCGCCGTGACCCGGCCCGGCCCCGCTGACCGCCCAGCCGGGGCGGACCCGCTGACGCTGGTCGTCGGCGTCCACCTCGTCCTGGCCCACGACGGCGCGGTGCTGCTCGGACAGCGCCGCAACACCAGCTACGCCAACGGGCTGTGGCACCTGCCGGCCGGGCACATGGAGCCGGGCGAAACGGTCACCCGCTCCATGGCGCGCGAGGCCGCCGAGGAACTCGGCATCAGCATCGCCGAGGACGACCTCGAACTCGTCCACACCCTGCACCACCTCGACACCGACGACGGCCGCAGCCGCCTCCAGCTCTTCTTCCGCCCCACCCGCTACGACGGCCGGGTCCGCAACGCCGAGCCGCACAAATGCGCTGAACTCCACTGGTGGCCGCTCGACCGGCTGCCGGCCGGCATCGTGCCCTACACCGCGCACGCCCTTGCCGAGATCACCCGCGGCAAGGCGCTGTCCACCGACGGCTGGCCGACATGACGCCGCCCGCGCTCCCCGACGACGCCGACCGGCCGCTGCGCGCGAGGGCAGGCCCGTGCGGGCCAGCCGGTGGCGCGGGAGGCTGCACCGGCGACGAGCGCCAGCTGTTCGCCAAGCGGCACAAGAACCAGTTCACGCACCGGCGCGAGACCACTGCCTACCGCAACCTCGCCCCGGCCCTCGGCCCCGACCGAACCCCGACCCTGCTCACCGAGGACGCCCACTCTCTTCTCGTCGTCACCACCACGCTGCCCGGAACCCCCGTCATCAAGACCATCCTCGGCCCGGCCCAGGACTGCAGTCAGCCCCGTGAATTCCCCAAGTCCCCTTTGATCAAGCATCCTTGGAGGTAGTGCTATGGAGAGCCTGCGACAGGCGGTGGCCGTCATCGTCCACGACCGAAGTGGCGGCCGGGTCGCGACGGTCAACTACGCGACGAACAGCTGGAACACGACGCCGGTGTGGACGATCCCCGGCGGCAAGGTCGAGGCCGGCGAGTGCTTGGACGAGGCCGCCGCCCGTGAACTGGCGGAGGAGACGGGACTGGAAGTCGACCCGTGCGACCTGCGGCTGGTCCACACGATCCAGGTCCGCCAGGGCTGGGACGGCAAGGGCCCCTTCCTGCTGTCGGTGTTCCTCGCCACCGCCTGGCGAGGCGAGTTGACGAACACCGAGCCCAGCAAGCACCTCGCCGTGGCGTGGTCACCCGAGAACGGACTGCCGCTGCCGATGTTCCCGACCGCCCACGCCGCCCTGGCCGCCTACCTGTCCGGTGGCCGCGGGTTCTCCACCCACGGCTGGGCCGAAGGCGCCGACCCCCGCGACCTGGTCCGGGACTGAGGACCGGGCCTGAGATCTGGGGCTGAGGATAGCCGGGCGCCACCGACGCCCGCCCCAGCCGCAACCGGCGCCCGACGGCGGGCCATCGCCGACCAGCAGCCCGTCGTAGAGGAAGACACCGCCACCTCCCCCCACCAACCGGACCCCGTACGCCTCCCGCACCGCGCACCGGCCCGACAGCGGCACCGACCGACACACCGCGTCCGCCCCGGCCTCCCCCGACAACCACCCGCACGACCCACCGAACCCCGGAGGCAGCCCCGCATGACCGGATCCCCCGTACGCCCCGCCGGCCCCCAGGACGCCGACGAACTGCTGCGCCTGCGCGTCGCAGTACTCGACGGCGCCCAACTCACCGACGACTGGCGCACCACCTTTCGCGACGACATGCGCGAGCGCCTCGGCACCGACCCGAACCTGCTCGCCTACGTCGCCCCCGCCGACGACGGCACACTGGCCTCCTGCGCCATCGGCATCGTCTACCGCGGCTACCGGGGCCCCACCCATCCCACCGGCCGGTGGGCCCGGATCCACACCGTGGCCACCGACCCCGCCCACCGACGCCGCGGGCACGCCCGCGCCGTCACCACCACCCTGATCCAGGCACTCCAACAGCACGGCTGCGGATCGATCGAGCTGCGCGCCACCGAAACCGGAGCCCCCCTCTACCGCACCCTCGGATCCGACCCCGTCGACGGCTACATGACGCTACGCCCCGGCGCAGAAGGATGGACGCGGTGACCGCCTTCGACCTCGACGCCTACAACGAGCGGGCCCGCAACGGCCCCTGCTTCATCTGCTCGATGCTCGCCGGTGAACCCGGGTACGAACACCGGATCGTCCTGGACGACGGCGTGCACGTCGCCTTCCTCGACCGCTACCCCACCCTGCCCGGCAAGCTCCTGGTCGCCCCGCGCACCCACGTCGAGGACACCATCAGCGGCTTCACCGAGGACCAGTACCTCGCCCTGCAACTGGTCGTGCACCGGGTGGCGACCGCGCTCGCCGCGACCGTCCCCACCGAACGCCTCTACCTGCTGAGCCTGGGCAGCATGCAGGGCAACGCCCACGTCCACTGGCACATCGCCGCCCTACCGCCCGGCACCCCCTACGAGCAGCAGCAGTTCCACGCGCTGATGGCCGAGGGCTCGGGCGTCCTGCCCGACGACCTCGGCCGGGCCGAACGCCTCGCCGCCGACCTGCGCACCCGGCTCGGCCACCCCCGCCGCCACGACCAGCGAGGAGCCTGACCGTGGTCTTCGTCCCGCCCGAGCGGTTCGTCCCCACCCTGCCGCACGGCATCTCCTATGCCAGCGTCTTCCTGACCGACCGCCACGACCGGCCGCTGCTGCTCACCTCCGTCCACCACCCGGGCGAATACCAGTACCCCGGCGGCCTCCTCGACGACGGCGAGGACCCGTGGACGTGCGCGCTGCGCGAGACCGCCGAGGAGATCGGCTTCGTCCCCGCCACCCTCGACGACACCCCCGCCTCCTGATGCTCTCCTTCACCCCGCCGGAGCCGCCGTGGCCCTGGAAGATCGGCGTGACCTTCGACGGCGGCCGGCTCACCGACAAGGAGCTCGAACGCATCACCCCCGACCCCGCCGAGCACAGCGGTCACGCCGTCCGCACCGTCGAGGAGTGGGGGCGCATCGTCACCCCGCGCCGACTGCGCACGCTCCGCGCCTCACTCACCGCCCGCCGCACCGGCGTCGCCGAGTACCTCGTCTCAGAACCCCGCCGGCCGGGCGAACCCGGATGACGCCCCCGCCCCGCCTCAACCGCACTGTGGAGGAGACCGCTTGAAGTCCCGTCCGTCCGAACCCGCGCCGTCCGAACCGCCGCCGTCCGAACCCCCGCCGACCGACCACGTCTCCGACAGTGAGCAGTTCCTGTTCGGCGGACGGCTGCTCCCCGACTGGGGGTTCACCTCCCATGAGCAGACCATGCTCAGGATCAGCTTCCTCACGGTCGCCCGCCAGATCCCCGGCATGCTCCGCACCGCCCTGCGCCTGGCCTGGCAGGCCGACCGGGTGGCCCTGGTGTCCATCGCCGTCGCCGAAACCGGACGGGCGCTGGCCGCCGCCTTCGGCCTGCTCGCCACCAACCGCGCCCTCGCCTCCCTGTTCGCCTCCGGCAGCACCGACCAACTGCTGCGCGCGGCCCTGCCGGCCGCCCTCGCCATCGGCGGCGCCTCCGCGCTGTCCGCGGTGCTGGGCGTGGTCTCCTCCTGGGCGGGAGGCCGGCTGGAGCCCAAGACCGAGCGGGCCGCGACCGTCGCCTACCTGCGCCGCGCGGCCCGCGTGGAGCTGGCCGCGGTGGAGGATCCCGAGTTCAGCAGACTGCTGGAGTCCGCCAGGTACGGCACGGCGGCCGTGCGGCGCCTGATCGGCCAGAGCATCGCCGTCCTCACCGCCCTGCTCGGCATGGTGGCCGCCGGCGGTGTCCTGCTCACCCTCGACCCGGTGCTGCTGCCCATGCTGGTGCTCATCGCCGCGCCGAAGGGGTGGGGCGCGGTCCGCTCCGCCCGGCGCCGCTACGGCTCCGTGATGGCCTGGCTCCAGCACCACCGGGCCGCCAGTCTGCTCGCCCAGCTGCTCACCCAGCCGCACGCCGCGCCCGAGGTCCGCGTCCACGCCATCGGCCCGTTCATCCTGGGCCACTACATCGCGATGGCCGAGGCGTCCGAGCAGGAGCAGAACCGCCTCGCCCGCGCCACCGCGACCACCTCCCTGCTCGCCTCCGTCCTCTCCGGGCTGGCCGCCGCCGCAACCTTCGCCGTCCTGGGCTGGCTCGTCCACGACGGGCAGATGGCGCTCGCCGTCGCGGGCACCGCCGTCGTCGGCATCCGCACCGGCGCCGCCGACATCACCTCCCTCGTCGGCACCGTCAACAACCTGTACGAGGAGGCCCTGTTCGTCACCGACCTCGACCGCCTCCAGCGCGAGGCCGACCGGCGCGCCATCCCCGCCGGCGGCACCGACCTCCCGCACCGCCCTGCGGCCATCACCCTGGAGGGGGTGACCTTCACCTACCCCGGCCGCACGAGCCCGGCCCTGTCCGACATCACGCTGCGGATCCCGCGCGGGCAGGTCGTCGCCCTGGTCGGCGACAACGGCTCCGGCAAGTCGACGCTCGTCAAGATCCTCACCGGCCTCTACCTGCCCGATGCCGGCCGGATGCTGTGGGACGGCGTCGATGCCGCGACCGCCGACCGGGACCAGCTGTTCGCCTCCTCCGCCGTCCTCGAACAGGGCTTCCAGCAGTGGCCGCTCACCCTGCGGGCCAACGTCCTGATCGGCCGACCCGAACACGGCGACGACCCGGCCCTGCTCAAGCGCGCGGCCGACTACGCCGACCTGCACCCGATCATCGACGCCCAGGACAACGGCTGGGACACCCTCGCCGCCCGCGGCTTCAAGGGCGGCGTCCAGCTGTCCGGCGGCCAGTGGCAGCGCGTCGGCATGGCCCGCACCCACCACCGGGCCACCACCACCGGGCCCGGCGGACGCCCCACCCACCTCGTGATCGCCGACGAGCCCACCTCCGCCCTCGACGCGAAGTCCGAGATCGCCGCGTTCACCCGCATCCGCGAACTCGCCGACCAGGGCCTGACCGTCATCCTGATCACCCACCGCCTCGCCGCCACCGCGGGCGCCGATCTCCTCTACGTCCTGCGCGAGGGCCGGCTCACCGAACAGGGCACCCACGCGCAGCTGATGGCCGACCCGAACAGCGGCTACCGCTCCTCCTACCTCCTCCAGGCCCGCCAGTACGCCACCGAGATCCCCGACCAGCGGGACACGACCGCACCCGCCGCCGATCCCGCCCGACCACGCACTCGAGACGGAGCAGCCGATGCCCACCTGGGACGAGATGTCCGCCGCCGCAGGCGAAGTACGCGACCTCTACGACGAGATCAACCGGCGCAAGCTGGGCCGTACCTGGGACCTGTCGGACTTCGTCCTCGGTTTCACCGGCGACGTCGGCGACCTCGCGAAGCTGGTCATGGCCCACCAGGGCCACCGCGCCGACGTGGCCGCGAGCACCGAGGCCATCGGCCACGAACTGTCCGACTGCCTGTTCTCGCTCATGGTCATCGCCCAGGAGACCGGCGTCGACCTCGCGGACCGCTTCACCACCGACATGGCCGCCCTCGCCGCCCGCCTCCGCCCCGATCATGCCGCGCCGATCAGCGGCCCGTGCTCCTTGTGACGACCCGGAGCCGGCGGACAGGCGGACAGGCGGGCGGCCGGACAGGTTTATCCGGTCGCGCTCGACGAGGTGGTCGAGGAGTGTGCCGGTGGAGGGCTCGGGGAGCGGGGGCGGGTCAGAAGCGGCTGCGGCGCAGGGCGTCGGTGAGCATGAGGGCCGGCAGCACCTGGTGCACCTGGCCCGTGTTGGCATACGGGACGGCGCTGCCCTGCTGGGTGGCGAGGGTGTTCCAGGCCGCGAGGGGGAGGGAGGTGAGGGAGTTGCGGTCGTCCGGGGTGGCGGCGTCGAAGGGGGCGGGGCCGGGGGCGGTGACGCCGAGTTGGGTGAGCAGCGGGGAGAGTTGGGCGGGGTCGTTCTGGGTGTAGAGGCGGGCGGTCTTGGTGCCGGAGGTGCCGCGCCGGGCCCAGGCGGTGACCTGGGTCAGCGGGGCGAGGGTCTCGGAGACCAGGTCGGCGTGCGGGTCGAACAGGTAGACCTCCTGGAGGGTGTCCAGGTAGAGCGGGTGGGCCTGGTTGGCGGTGTTGCCGAGGAAGCAGGTGAGGGCCGCGTGGCCGCTGCTGAAGGAGGCCATGCCGAGGCGGCCGATCGGTCCGAACTGGAAGTTGCCGCTGCGCCGGAACATGAGGGCCTGGATCTCCGGCAGGTACTCCTGGAGGACGGTGGCGTCCGCGAACGACGAGATCTCGTCGCAGGGGTTGCCGGCGACCCGCATCAGCGGGAGCACGAGCACGACGTTCCGGGCGGCGCCGTCGATCTGGAGCGGGAGGCCCTTGGCGAAGGGGTTGGTGAGGAACGGGTCGCCGATGTACTGGAGGTAGTTGAGCAGGCCGAAGAACTGGTAGTCCCAGCCGAAGGGGTAGGTGCTGCCGGTGGTCGGGTCGTGGCGGTCCCGGGGTTCGTTGTAGAAGGCCGGGGAGTTCTGGGCCATGCCCGGGTGGAAGTAGACGAGGAAGGGCGCGGGCGGTCCGCCTGGGTCCCTGGACACGCCGGAGGGCCAGTAGACGGCGACGAGTTGCGGTGCGTCGATGCCGGGGAGTCGGAGGACGACGGCCTCGCCGTCGGGGGTCACGCTGCGGGTCTCGACCTGGATCGCGCCGCCGGTGATCGACGGCGAGGCGATGAAGGTGCTGTCCGTCACGCCCGGGGGCGGGGAGTAGGCCCCCGGCGGCAGCGCCACGCCGGGGGTGCGGAAGCTCATGTCGCCGGGTGGTGGGGCGGGCGGGCTGCCCGGGTAGTCGCTGCCGGTCTGGGCCAGGCTGACGCGTGCCTGTTCGGTGACGTCGCGCAGCGGCGAGAAGTGGACCGTCAGCTGGATCGTCTGGCCGGAGTCGGAGGACGTGACGGCGGGTGGCGGCCAGTTGCCGTCGGGCGGGAAGGTGGCCTGGACGGTGCCGGAGGAGTCGATGTCGAGGTGGGCGGTGGGCGTGCCGTACTTGGTCTGGTCGAGGGCGGCCGCCTGGATGTCGATCGACGCGTCGGTGTCCGGGATGTTGAAGATCGACTGGTCCAGGACCACGCTGTCCGGCCCGACCTGGTCACCGCCGTTCACGGCGATGGTGAAGTTGCACTGGGTGGTGGTCTGGCCGTGGATCTGGCCGGTGAGGACGAGCTGGGCCATCGGAGTCTCCTTCTCCTCAGTGCCGCGCGAGCGCGAGCGCGATGGCATGGGCGATCGGCTGGCCGGTGTTGGCCTCGTAGTAGTTGAAGGCCGGGCAGGGGTTGACCTCGAAGCAGTAGACCTCGCCGTCGTCGGCCAGCATCAGGTCGATGCCGGCGAGTGCGAGCCCCAGTCGTGCCGCCAGGTGCAGGCAGCGTTCGGCGAGGTCGTCGGGGGGCTGCCAGGGCGAGAGTTCGGCCCGGCCGCCGTCGCTCCGGGCGTAGCGGTAGTCGACCCGGTCGGTCTCGATCCGGGTGGCGAACACCTCGCCGGCGACCGTGTGCACCCGGACGTTGGTGCCGGTGACGTAGCGCTGGAACTGCACCGGGCAGTAGCGGATGAGCGGCAGCCGGTCGAGGGCCTCCCGGTCGAGCGTCCGGACGATCGAGCGGACCCCGCTGATCGACTTGTAGACCAGTTCGCCGTGCCGCGCGTGGAACTCGTGGACGAGGTCCGGGTCGTTGGTCACCAGGGTCTCCGGAGCCCGGAATCCGGACTGCTGGATCAGCTGGGCCTGGTGGGGCTTCGACGTGTTGGACGCCATCGCGCTCTCCCGGTTCATCACGCAGCCGGGGGCGAGTTCCGCCCAGGTGCTCAGGGCCGTGTGCCAGGACCGGCACCTGCGTACCGTGTCCTCGCCCGCCTCGCGGACTTCGGGGAGTCTGCGCCATTCCATCAGCCGGAGGTAGATGCCGGTGACGGTGGCGCAGTCGATGGATCCGCCGTCGTACGGGATGCGTCCCCGGACGGCGGTGCCGGTGGCCTCCACCTCGAACGGCAGCTCCTCGAAGCGCCGTTGGTGGAGCATGGCGTACGGCAGGCCGAGGCTGTCGAGTTCGGCCCTGACCCGGGCGAGCGGCGACTCGCTGGCGATGCCGCAGACGACGATCACGGCGCACCCCGGGGGAGCCCGGTGAGGTGTTCGTACAGGCGGTCGAGGAAGGCGGCGCCGGCTGGGCGGAGGTCGGGCAGGGGGCTCGCTCCCGCGAAGACTGCCGGCCGACCGTCGTCGCGGCGGTGGTGGCCGGCTCCGAGCAGGTCGGCCCCGGGAGGGTCGGCTCCCGGCAGGTCGGCCCCCGGCGGGTCGGCCCCGAGCAGGTCGATCCCGAGCAGGTCGACCTCGGCGAGCCGGGCCAGCCGGACGTACGGCTCCTCGTCCTCGGCCGGGGGTGCGCCGAAGACGTGCTCGCCGAGCACCAGGACGTCGCCGCGTCCGGTCGGGGCCGCTCGTGGTTCGCCGTCGGGGCTGCTGGAGATCCGGGCCGGCCGGGCGGGGAGCCCCGCTCTGATCGCGAGTGCGGTCCACTCGGCGGTCGAGCGCCAGGCACCGCACAGTCCGTACCCGGCGGGCCGGTTGACCGAGACCGGGGCCAGGCAGGTGAGCAGGCTGAGCAGGAGTGCGTCCAGCTCCTGGGCGGCGTACGCGGCGTCGGCGTGGGTGGTGAACGGCAGGTACCCGAAGGGGGCGGAGGCCACCCGGTTGAGCACGCCGTCGACGTCACGGCTGTCCAGGACGCGCCCGTCGGGCAGGGTGATCTCGAAGCTCGCGCCGAGGCGGTCGACGCGGTGCACCGACCTGGTGGAGCCGAGCAGGGTCTGCGGGGAGAGCAGTTCCAGGGGTTCCAGCCCCCGCTCGCGCAGCCCCTCGTACGCCCACACGGCGGCCCGGTCCGCCGGATCGCAGAGCACCAGCCACATGCGGCGCCTACCTCTCGGTCCGTCCCGGCTCGGGAGGTTCGTCCCGCAGGGCGCTGTCCGCGAGGTCGGGGCGCTGCGCCGGGGGGATGAAGTGCTCGGGCGGGTGGTTGACTTCGGATGCCGGGTGCATGCCCTCGGCGGGGTGTTCTTTGAATGCGTCCTTGTCCTCCTTGGCCTCCTTCCGCTCCTTGTCGTCCTTGTCGTCCTTGTTCTCCTTGGCGACGTCCTTGACGTCCTTGACGTCCTTGCCCTTCTCGTCACGTGACAGCTGCAGGGTGACCTCCTGGGTCACCGGGTCGTTGCAGGGCAGGACGAAGTCGGCGGTCTGCAGGCTGGTGACGATCGGTTCGGACACGGGGCTGATCCCGATCTGGAGGTGGTCGCAGGCGTTGGGCGGGAGGCTGGCCGGGAAGTTCTTCAGCACGTAGCCCGCACCCATGGGCTGGTCGCCCGGACCGTTCACGTGCAGCGGTCCGGTGCCGATGTTGGAGATCGGGATCGTGATGTCCGGGACGGTCTCGCCCAAGGCCACCGTCATCCGCAGGGGGGTGCGGTCCAGGATGATCCGCGGCTGCTGGGCCTTCGCCGGGGTCTTCCCCGTGGACCAGACGAAGCCGAGTTCCTGCGGGTCGGTGTTCGTGATCCGCAGGCCCCAGGGGCGTTCCCCCGGATTGGAGATGTCGATCTGCACCGTGAAGACGTCGTTGGCGTCCCTGGTCCACGACGCGGTGCCGACCGCGCTCCCGGTCCCGTCGACGATCGACGACGTGGCGGGTGCCTGCGCGACGGTGGTGAGCGCTCCGGAGCCCGCCCGCAGCTCGATGTCCGGTGGCCTCGCGCCCAGGGGTGCGCAGTTCGGGCCGAGGGCCACCACCAGGACGGACCAGGACGTCGCCACCTTGTCCACGACGAGGGGCAGGAGGCCGCTGGTGGCCTGGTCCGCGAGCCGGAGCTGGCCGGTGTCGGGAAAGATGTCTGCCATGATCGCTTCTTCGGTCGTGGAGCCGCGGTGACGTCCGTCACCACGTTCCGAGGGCTACGACGTCGACGAACACGGGTCGACCGGTGGTGTCGGCGCCGGCGGGAACAGGCCGGGTCTCGAACTCCCGGACGACCAGGCGCTGGGCCCGCTGCCCGGTGTCCGGAACGCTGATCGTGATGGTCTGCCCGAGGACGGCGGAGGCGGCCGTCAGGACGGTGGACCAGCCGGTGACGCCGTCCGGCGCCGTCACCCCCGGGTCCTGGACCTGGAGTTCGGTCCGGACGGTGTTCCCGGCGCCGCCCGGCCCGAGGCCCTCCAGGACGACGCCCGCCTGCCCCGCGCTGCGGGTGACCGTGAGGCGCCGCTGCGGCGCGAGTTGGACGGGCTCGGTCAGCACCACCTGTGACACGTCGGGGACACCCGGGATGGTGTACCGCTGGTAGCGGGCCAGGGCGAGCCGGACGAACGGGAAGTAGGAGGCGGAGACGACCGGCGTCAGGTCGAGGTCGGCGAACCAGCGGTCGCCCTCGGCGTCGAACTCGACCGGGTAGAGGGCGGCGTCCAGCAGGCGGTGCAGCTCGGGGAGGGTCACCTGGGCCCGCTGCGCCGCGTTGACCTGGGCTCCGGTGAGGACGGCGGGTGGTGCCCCGGTGTCCCGGATCGGGTCGCGTCCGGCGACCGCGACGTACCGCAGGGCTTCGGCGGGGACCGGCCCGGGCGGGAAGGTGAGTACGGCCAGGGCCTCGTCGTCGCCCGAGACGTACCAGGGCCGTTGGAGGAGGACCCGCAGGCCGCCGCCCTGGCGCAGCCGGGTGAGCGACCGCTGCCCGTCGATGGTGCGGGTCCAGCCGAACGACGGGACGCAGTCGAGCAGTTGGGGGGCGGGTGGGCGCACGGTGCTCGGCACGTCGATGTCGCCAAGTTGCCCGGCGGCGGTGCAGGCACCGGGGTCGGTGGCGAGGATGCGCGCGAAGCAGTCCTCGAAGCGGGACACCGCCGTCACGGCGTAGCTCACGTGGTGGTGGCGGGTGTCGCCGAACTCCTGGCGGATCTCCGGGAGCGCTTCCAGCAGGGGCAGGTGCTGGACCTCGTACGAGCCGACGTGCGCCATCCGCCGGGTGGTGGTCGGTGCGGCCGGCGGGCTGTCGTCCTGGTCGGTCCAGTCGGCGTTCAGGTCGATCCGTCCGGTGCTCGGGATGTCGATCGCGAAGGCGTCCGTCCCGAGGATGGTGTCGCGGTCGCCGGGCCCCCGCCTGGGCGTCAGCTGCCCGCTCGGGTCGGTGAGGGGGTGTTGCACCGCGTGCACCAGGGTGACCGTGCGCGGTGGGGTGATCAGGCGGTTCCGGCCGGCGACGATGTCCTGGAAGGCCGGCAGGTGCGGCACGTTCGGGTCGACGCCCTGCCAGAGCGCGACGCCGAACAGCGCGACGTCGTCGAACGTGAGGCAGGACGGGATGTCGAAGGTCACCTGCTCGGCCGGACCGAGCGCGACCGTGACGTGACGTGGGTCCGCCCGGCTCACCGTGCACCCGCTCGCGGCCGCCTCCAGCCGTACGGACGCGGTCTGCAGGTCGGGCCAGGCGCCTTGCCAGATGGCGATCACGGCGTCGTCGGGCGGGTCGATCTGACCGGGCCGCCCGTTGCCGGGGTCGATGGGCCGGGGCCGGGCGTTCAGGGCGGCGCACACGCCGCTCGGGTCGGCCAGCCAGGGCAGGGCCGCGTCGGTCTCGGGCAGGACGACGTACGAGGACGGCGAGGGCGGCCCGGCGGGGACGGTACGCGCGCCCTGGACGTCGGTGAGCTCGCGGTCGGCCCGTTCGGCGACCGCGAAGAGCCGGCTCACCTCGGTGCCGGGCGCCGCGGGGCCCAGCGCGGTGTCGAAGGCGCCGTCGTACTGCAGCGCCAGGGCCAGCGAGCACTTCGGCGGCAGCAGGTGCCGCAGGTCGTGGGCACGGTAGCCGTGGAGGGTCGCGTAGTCGTCCGCCGAGGTGCCGCGGTCGCTGCGGATGACCATCCGGTCGTGGCCGTCGCCGTCGTCCCACTCCCGGGTCGGCACCAGCTCCGGCGGCGGCAGCGGCTCGAAGCGCCAGTAGGGGACGAGGTCCGACTGGGCGTCGGCGGCGCCGACCTCCTCGACGCGCAGCCCGCCGCCGGCGAGGTCGGCGATCCTGACCCGGATCCGGTACTTGCGGCCGAACCGCAGCCGTGGCAGCGAGCCGGTGTCGCACTCCACCACCGTGTCGAGGCCCGACGTGACCGGTACCGGCAGGGTGTCCCCGGTGGCGGTGACCCGCTCGGGCCGCTGGGCCACCTGGCTCCAGCCGTCCCAGCGCGCCACGATCTCGTGCAGGTACAGCGCGTCGGCGTCGCCGAAGCCGGTGACGACCGGGCCGGGCCGCAGGTAGCCCTCCTCCAGCAGGCCGTCGGGCAGCAGCGGCACGCCGCCGACGGTGTGGTGCACCCGCCGTCGGCACAGCGAGTACCAGGTCTGGCGGCTGTCGTCGAACACGTCCATCCGGTAGCCGCCGAACAGGGAGTCCGCCAGCAGGGCGGAGGCGAGCAGGCCGGCCGGCGTGCCGCGCTGCTGCGCCCGCTGGAGCTGCTTGCCGTGCTCCTCCTCCCGCGCCCGGTCGACCAGGGCGAAGCCCGTCGAGTGCAGCGCGGGCAGTGCCCCGACCGGAACGGGGGACGACTCCCCGGGAGGGGGCGACGACCCGTCCGACCGGGCCGTGCTGACCAGCCGCAGGGCGGCGCCGTCCACGTCGAAGGGCAGCAGCTCGAACCGGGGGTTCGCGGAGGGCGCGAGACCGGCACCGGTCAGCGGCAGGAGGCCGCCGCTGAAGCCGGTGGAGGTCGGACCGTCGACGGAGGAGGGCACGAAGCGGGTGCCGGTGACGGTGTAGGCGGTGGCGGGCGACAGGTCGGTCTGGGCGGCTGCGCTCCAGCCCGGTGACGGGTTCGGGTCGGGCTGGGGCCACAGCGGCACCACCCTCAGCTCCGCCGGGTGCGTCTGGTCCACCGGGGTGAGCGCGGAGGCGGGTACGGCGAGGTCGACCAGCAGGCCGAGCGCGCGCAGCAGGACGGGGTGGTCGGCCAGGTGCGCGATGCCCTGGTGGAACTCGCCTGCGGGCGGGGGCGTCGCCAGGCGGTCCGGTGGCGTGGTGTCGGGCGCGCCGCGCCGGTAGAAGGCGTACGCCTGGGCGAGCGCCGGCGTCGCATCGGTCGGGGTGGCGTGGGCCGGGGTGGCGCCGGCGGGTGCCAGCAGGCCGGGCTGCCACTGCTCGCCGATCGCCCGCAGCGCGGCCCGCAGCCCGGGGTGGCTCTCCGGCGCCGCGCCGCGGTGCGCGGCGTGGGCCTGGGCGGTGGCGGCGTAGATGCCCTTGACCTCGGTACCGGCCCGGCCGGCCGGGAAGGCCTTGGTGGCCCGCCCGTCGTAGCTGGTGGCCCGGTACGGCTCCACCGGCATCGTGGCGGTGAACAGCGTCTGCCAGACGGCGAGTTGCCGGTCCGGGGGGAACTGGACGGTGCTCCCGTCGAGGGCGGTGTACGGGACGCGCACGGACGGCAGCGTCCGCCCGCCGCGCCGGACGTCGAAGCCCACCCCGGCGAGCCGCCGCGGCCAGTCCTGCATCCCGAAGTCCGCGATGGTGAGCGCGGCTCCGTCCGGGGCGAGCAGGCGCGGTGTCAGCAGCACCGACAGCAGCGCCATCGGCGCGGACTGGCCGGGGACGGTCGCCAGCCGGCCCGCCGGGAGCACCGTCCAGACGAACTGCCGCTCCAGGCCGGTCGAACTCTCCGGACCGGTCGAACTCTCCGGGCCGGTCAGGCTCTCCGGGCCGGTCGATGACATGGCTCACTCCCCTGCGAACGCCCGGCAGTAGGTCTGCCACGGGAAGGTCTGCCCCTGCGGCCCGAGCGCGGCCTCGACCGACGGGTCCGAGGCGGTCGAGGCACCGCTCAGGGGGCGGCGCAGCCCGGCGGGGGGCGGGCAGTTGCCGAAGCACTTGTGGCACTCCAGCGTGAAGGACTTGGAGAAGAAGGTCAGGTCCACGGTGATCACGAGCCGGGCCGAACCGCTCAGCGAGCCGGAGGTGGAGTCGTACGTCAGGCTGAGGGTCAGTTCGATCGAGACGCTGATCAGCCCCAGCAGCGAGACGCTGCCGCCGATCCGCAGATAGCCGGTGACCTCGGTGTCGGTGCCGTTCTTGGCGAAGACGACGCCGCCGAAGACGTGCACCTCCGCGGACACGATGACGAAGTCCATGACGATGGCGGCGCCGAACTCGATCCCGCCGGTGAAGCGCTGCAGGCCGCTGTCGGTGCCGCCGGCGCTCAGGCCGAGTTCCAGGTACCCGCCGCCGCCGAAGCCCGACACGGTGACCAGGAACGGCCGTTCCCGGGTGCCGAACGCGAAGTCCATGACGATCGGCTGGTCGGTCAGCGACAGCGTGACGCCGGCCTGCACGGTGAGGTTCTGCACGCTGAACACCAGCAGGCCGACGCTGGGGACGGCAACGGTGTACGAGGCCGTGATGCTGGTCGCCGAGGTGTCGATCCTCGGGCCGTTCCCCCCGAGCGGGAGGTACTGCTCCAGGGTGGCGAGGAACCCGAGGTCCCCGCCGAGTGTGACGTTCGTCAGGCGGGTGGAGAGGTCGAGCCGCTTGCCGGGGTCGGCGGTGAAGGTCACGGACGCGAAGGTGAGGGCGACGTACGCGGGGGCGCCGACGTCGGGGACGATCAGCTTGAAGTTGCTGATCGTCCCGGTGGCGTGCATCTCCGGCTTCCCGTCGACCGACAGGGCCCGGACGTCGAGGTCCAGCGCGCACCCGGTGTCGGGCGTGAACGGCGGGAAGGACTTCTGCAGGTCCTGGTGCCAGGTCAGCTCCGCGGACGGGGTGGGCGTCTGCTGCCCGACCCAGAGGAGCTTCGGCGGTGCGCTGACGACGTCGATGAGGCTGCTCAGTGGGACCACGCCGAACAGGGTGGCGTCCGGGGCGAACAGCTTCGAGGGCACGGTCTGGAAGGCTTCGCTGACGGCCGGCCCGAGCGTGCGCGAGATCTGCGACACGGTCATGTTGGGGGCGGACAGCCCGCCGACCCGGGCCCCGGCGGCCCCGAAGTCGAGCGTCCGGGGTGTGACGAGGTCGAGCAGCGCGTCGGGTGTCGGGCTGCCCCAGGGGGTGTCGACGAGCGCCTGCGAGATCGTGGCGGGGAGCGCCGGGAGCGGGCCGAGCAGCCGGCGGACGGCCGGCAGCCCCACGGCCAGCTGGGTCACCTGCGGGTAGAAGCCGACCCCGCTGGGGGAGAGCCCGGCCCCGATCCCGCCGAAGGTCATCGACTGCACCTCCTGCACGGCGTCCTCCACCGCCTGGGTCGGGGACGTCATGACGAGCGGGATGCGGGCGGCGATGTCGCAGAGGGGGCGGCCGAGGCCCGCGAAGGCTCCGGTGCTCGGACCGTTTCCGTAGATTCCGTCGAGTGCCGCGCCGTAGCCGGCGCCGGTGGCGGCGTCCTCGACGAACAGCAGTGGCAGGTCCAGCTCCACGTACTCCTGCCCGGCCGTGGCCTGGAGGGTGAACACCACGGGGGTGCCGGCCCGGGTCGGCCAGAAGCACCTCGGCGGGGCGGCCGAGGAGCCCACCGGGATCCAGGAGGCGTCGTCGAGGCCGTCGGTCTGCCCGGGGTCGATCGCGACGCTCTGGAACGGGAACCGGCGTTCGTGCGGGCCGCCCGCGCCGATGCCGTAGTCGTCGCGGACGGGCTCGGTGACGATCAGGAAGGCCTTGCGGTGCAGGGCGGCCACGGCGGGGTCCGTGCCGTCGAACCGGCGGTCGGAGACCTCGATGTAGGCGGCCCGGTGGCCGAACGGGAACAGGGCGCCGGGAACGGAGACCTTGACGTGGAAGTCCCGGCCGAGTGCGGCGTCCTGGGCCCACTCCAGCCGGGGCCAGTGGGCGGCGGCGGAGAACCGGGCGCCGTAGGCGCTCAGGATCAGCCGGTCGACGGTGAGGGGGGCGGCCGGGTTCTCGGCGGCGGCCGCGACGATCCGGTCGTACCAGGTGTCCAGCGGGGTGCCGTGGTCGGTGCCGTCGGCCAGGGACCGGAGGGGCCGCGCCGTCAGGTGTCCGTCGGGGCCCGCGATGCGGCTGTGCCACAGCTCGGTGCCGCCGGCCGTGCCGGTGGCGGGCAGGGTGCGGTGGTTGCACCGGGCGTCCGGCTGCAGGGTGAGCAGCAGGTTCCAGGGGACTTCGAGCCGGGCCAGCAGGTCGGCGGTGGTGGCCGTCGTGACGATCAGCGGCAGGCGGTTCATCGCGTCGAGCAGGCCGGCCACGGTGAGCGTGACCGGGTCCGGGCCGACGGCGAAGCACAGGGTGGACGGGCCGGCCAGGAAGCCCTGGGGCGGCTGACCGGACTCCACCACGGTCTCGGCCAGGTGCTGCGGGGGGACGTCCACCAGGAGGTGGCCGCCGCCCGGGTCGGCCACCAGCTGGACCGTGCCGTCGGGCCGGGTCTGTTCGTGCAGGCCCTGGCTCCGGACGGTCAGGGTGACCAGGTCGTCCGCGCGGAGCACGGGGTAGCTGCCGGTGGGCGCGTCCGGCAGGTCGAGGAGCTGCCAGTCCTGCCAGCCGCGGTCGAAGCGCCGGTGCATCAGCGCGGCACCGGCCCAGACGGCGAGCACGTCGGTGCGGCCGCCGCCGGAGGCGACAGCGGCCAGTCGGGGGCCGGTCGTGTCGGGGGCGGTGAGGTCGCCGCCGAGCTGCTCCCAGCCGAGCCAGGGTGCCAGGGCGGAGTGCCGCAGGCCGTGGTCGCCGCCCAGGAAGACGTCACGCTCCGTCGCGGCGAGGCAGGTGAAGGAGCGTTCGTCGCCGTCGGGGAGCGGGCCGAGCTCCTCCCACACCGGTGGCTCGCGCATCGGCGGGGTGTCGCTCTCCAGGTGTGCGCGGAGCAGACGTCGTTCGCGGGTGTCGGCGAGGAGGAGGTCGATCCGGCCGGGCGCGACGGGCACGGCCGTCAGGTGCCCGGGTGCGCGCTCGCCCGTGCGGAGCACAACTGGCCCCTTGGTCGGGTGTCCGCGCAGGAACTCCCAGCCGTGGGCGCCCGCGTCCAGGACGAGGTGGACATCGCCGGGGCGGCTCGACACGACGGTGAAACCGGTCGCCGAGCCGCCCCGGGCGAGCGTGCCGAGCGAGGTCCAGTGCGGGTGCTCCCCCGCGCCGGGGCGCAGCCGTAACAGCTCGCCCGCCGCGCTGAGGGCGAACACCTCGACCGGGCGGCCCTCGGCCGCCGTCGCGCTCAGCCAGTTGAACGCGGGGGCGCCGGTGAACGCGGGGGCGCCGGGCGAGGGCCAGGGGCGGTCCAGCGCGTGCCAGGCGTGCCAGCGGCCGTCGAACACCCGGTACCGTACGGCGCCGTCGTGCGCGCCGACGAAGAGGTGGAGTCTGCCGTGCCCTGGCGAACAGACGGCCAAGGCCCGTGCCGGGTGGGTGTGCATGGGGCGCCCCCAGCAGATGGACGCGGTACCGGTGGACGCGGTACCGGTTGGACGCAGTACCGCTCAGCGGGGCCGACGCATCGGGCACCCGCCAACTCTCAATGGTTCCAGGCTATTCCCGCTTCGGGTACGTATCAATTCCTGGTCGCGACCCCCGCCTCCGGGCCGAAGCGGCCTCACTGTGCGTAGCCGCCTTCGGGTGGCACTCCCCCGAGGACGTCGCCCGCGGTGTTCAGGGCTGCCACGGTGCCGGTCTTGGCGGCGTTCGACGGGAGCGACAGAAGGTGGGGGTGGGTAGAAGGCGCGGGGTGGGCAGAAGGCTCGGGGTCGGCGGGGCGGGGTCGGCCGGCCGCGACGGGTGCCGGGCCGAGGAGCACGGTGGCGGCCGTCGCGGCGGCGGCCAGGGCTGCTGCCGGGCGAAGGGTGTGTGAACCAGCCACCGGGAATTCCCCTCTCGCCAATGATCCATTGGATCAAGAGAATTGATGTAGCGTCAGTTTCCGGTTCGGCCAGACGCCCGGCCCGGGGGCGCCGGCCCGGCGGCCCGCCGACCCGCCGACCCCGGCACGTTGTTCGAAGAATCGGTGGAGACTCCACAGTGCAGCCTGTTTGATTGTTCATCTACAAGAAGCCGACTGAGGGTCAGGGGGCGGCGGACAATCAGGTCCGGCCGCCGGACAGGACAAGGGGGCACGGGGTGGCTGGTGTTGGACGTCCGCAGGGGCGGCTCAAGGGGGAGACCGAGCAGGCGGATGCCCTGGCCCGGTTCGTGCGGGAGGTGACGTCGGGAGTCACCGTCCGCGAGCTCGCCCGGCGTTACCCCGCAGGCAAGACCAGTTGGAGCGAGTACCGCTCCGGGGAGAAGGACATCCCGTGGCACCTGCTCCAGCGGCTGGTCCACGACCGCGTGACCGACCCGCGGGCCCGGACGGTGCTGCTCGAACGTGCTGCCCGCCTGCACGAACAAGCCACCCTGGCGGCCCGGGGACTGCGGCCGCCCGAAGCGGGACGTTTCGCCGCCCAGCAGGCGCTGGACCTGGCCCGCCAGGCGCAGCGACAGGCCGAGGAGGGGGTCGCGGAGGCGGATGAACTGATCCGTGTGCTGGTGGAGGTCGTGGCCGAGCTGCGGGGTGAACTGGGCGACGACGCGGAGGACGACACGGGCCCCGCTTCGCGGCAGGCGCCCGGCGGGGGCGCGGCGCAGCTGCGGCGGGCCCGGCTGCGGGAGGCGACGCGCTGCCTGGCCGAGGTGCGGCGCATCAGGCAGAGCGCACGTGAGGCGCAACAGGCGGCGCAGCGGGAGCAGGACGCCGTCGGGCTCCTGGCCGATCAGGAGCGTACGCACGCCCGGGCGGACGAGAGCCGGGAGCCGGGGTCCGAGCTGGTGGTGGCCGACGGGGTGCAGGCACACCTGCCGGCGCTGTGGCGCCTGGACTCCGACCTCGTGGCGGTGCGGGAGGCCTTGGCCGACCGGCGCCGGGAGGTGCTCGGGGCGACCTCCGTCGTACCGCGCTCACCGGTACCCCGGATTGTCCGCGGCGAGGTCGTCGACGCCCCGGACAATCGCCTGACCGGCCTCATCGCCCCGTTCGGCCGGGCGCGTAACGCCCCGCACGCCGCAGGCGCCCCCAGCGCCGCGGGCACCCGCCGCAGGACCGGCACCATCCTGTTCGCGGCCCTCGCCCTGCTACTGGTCGGAGTGCTGCTCGGTATGCACTTCAGCGCACCGGCACCGGGCATCCCGGTGCCGTACCTGGCAGATTCCTACCGTGTGCCGGCGGTCACCGAGGCCCACGGTCCGTCCCCGTCCCCGTCCGCGGCCGGCACGTCCGCGGACACGTACCGGCCGGCCGCCGGCATCGCGTCGGCCTCAGCCCCGGCCTCGGCCTCGGCAGACGCAACTGCTGCCCCCGGACCGCAGCAGGCTGCGGCCTCGCCTTCGGCCCCGCTTCCGGTCGAGGTGACGCCCACCCCGGGGTCGGCGCCGGCCCCGGCCGACGCGACGCCCGCCCCCGAGGCGTCGAGCACCCCACGGAACCGCGACACCCAGGGCGTTCCGCCTGACACGGCCCCCCAGCAGCCGGGACAACCCGTGGTCGTCGCCTCCGCTCCGGGCACGCTGTACTCCATCGCCCCGGACCACCGCGCCGTCTACCAGTGGCAGGGCCGGGACATGGCCTGGACACCCATCGGCGGTCCCACCGAAAGGATCCTCGCGGGAGGCGCCGGCGTGTTCGCCGTCAGCGCCGACGACAAACGGCTGCTCGGCTACAGCGGGACCCCCGGCAACTGGACACCCGTCAGCGAACCAGGTGCCGACTTCGCCATCAGCGGCACCCGCCTCTACCGCCTCGCCCAGGACCACACCGGCGTCTACCGCTGGAACGGCACCGGAACGAGCTGGACCAAGATAGGAGGCCCGGCCGGACGCCTGTACGGCGGCGGGGCCGGCCTGTTCGCGACCGACCCGCGCGACGGCCGCATCTTCCGCTACGACACCGCCAGGGAAAGCTGGACCTACGTGGGCAGCGACGGGGCGGCCTTCGCCGTCAGCGACACCCACCTCTACGGACTCTCACCGGACCGCAGCCAGGTGTTCCAGTGGGACGGTACGGGCAGCGACTGGACCCTCATCGGCGGCCACGCCCAGGACCTCTACGCCGGACCGGCCGACCTGTTCGCCACCAGTCCCGATCACGGCACCTTCCTGCGTTACGCCCGCACTCCCCAGTTCTGGGATCCGGTCAGCGAGGCGGGAGCCGAATTCGCCGTCACCGCCGACCACATCTACCGCCTGGCGCCCGACCACAGCGCTATCTACCAGGCACCCAGCAACGGCGCCGCCACCTGGACGAAAATCAGCGGACCGGCCGCCACCCTGATCACCAGCAGGTGACAGGCGGGCTGATCGAGTCCACGAACACCAGGACCCGCCCGATCGTCCGCCGGGGCCTCCGCTCCCGCAGCACGGACGCCGTCATCGCGCTCGTCATGCTCCGCCTCAGCGGCAACCGCCCCGCCCTGCCCCGACGCCAACTCGTGTGACCGCACCCACAGGTCCGGCACAACCTGCTCTCCGACGGCTCGTCCTCGTACGTCTACGGACCGGACGACCTGCCGGTCGAGCAGATCACCGGCACGGGCACCCTCTGGTTCTTCCACGACCAGCTGGGCTCCACCCGGGCCCTGACCGACACCTCGGGCTCCGTGGCCGGAGCGTACGCCTACACGCCCTACGGCGCCGTCAGTTCCCACACGGGCTCCGCGTCGACCGCGCTGCGGTACGCGGGCCAGTACAGCGACGACGAGAGCGGCCTGGTGTACCTCCGGGCCCGCTCCTACGACCCGGCCACGGCTCAGTTCCTCAGCGTCGACCCGGTGGTCGAACAGACCCTCAGCGCATACGGCTACGCCAACGCCGATCCGCTCAACCAGACGGACCCGGCGGGGCTCTGGGGCTGGAGCAACATCAAGAAGTTCGCCCATGACCACTCCGACGTGATCTCGCACATCAACTCGGTCGCCACGGCCGTCTGGGCCGTCTCCGGCACGGTGGCGCTGGGCTGCGCCTTCGTGGGCGCGCTGCCCTGCGCGGCCGTCGCCGGGGGAATCTCCGGGGCAGCCTGGTTGGTGACCACCGTCACCCAGGTTGGCCTGGTGGCCGACAAGTGCAGCAGCGGAACGTCCGCCTGGGACTGCGGTGAGGCGGCCGGCTATCTGACGGCGGACGTCGCGGCGTCACCCCTCGGATTGAAGGGGCTGGGCGCGCTGAGGGGCGTCCTCCCGGCCCGGACGGACAAGAGCCTGGACGTCTGGCGCAAGATCTGCGAGGGCTGACCGGCCCCGGTTCCCGGCCGGTGCACACCGGCTACGGCCGACTCGATACTGTCCCTTCGACGACACCACGGCGGGCCGCCTCCCCTCGCGGGGGCGGCCCGCCGCTCGCGGTGGCTCGCGCTCCGTACCTCTCGACGACAGGAACGGCACATGACCGACAAGGCGTTACCCCTGTCCGCGCCGATCTCCGTGCGGCCGAACCCGCTCCTCGGAATGCCCCTCACGGCGGGCGGCCTGCTGATCTCCCTGCCCAAGGCGCTCGACGGCGGCCCCACGGCCCCGGTGTACGCCGCCGCGGCGGTCGTGAGCGCCCTCGCACCCGCGCTGGTGCTCCTCCTTTCCGTCACCGTCGGCCGCGGCCGGATCACCGTCCGCCGAGGCCTGCACCGCACCTCCGTCCCGCTGGCGGAGCTGCGCTCGGTGACGGCCGAGGCGGACGCCGGCCGGGGGCCGCACACCCTCCTGCTCGAGAGCCGCACCGGGGCACACTGCCGGATCCCGCTACTGGCCGTGCGGCGGCGGGACCGGCAGCGACTCGTGGCCGCCCTCGAACGGACGGCTCCACCCGGCGCCGTCCGAGAGGACCAGGCCCTACGCGACCTGCTGGGCCTCCCGGGCTGACAGCGAGGATACGCAGTGGCTCCTCCAGCGGGTCCGACTCCCGGGCTGACCAACGCCGACGCCCCGGCTGCCGCGTGATCCGGGTGGTACTAGTGCTGCTCCGCGGAAGTTCGTGGAGGGGTGTTGATCAGATAGCCAGTCCGCTGAGGTAGAGGCCGCCTGCGCAGTCGAGGGCTTCTTCCGG
>NZ_JBHVWW010000097.1:0-26898 GCF_042882025.1 Kitasatospora sp. NPDC058243 | reverse complement strand
CTGGTGTCTTCTGCGGCTTGACGCCCCGTCCGACGTTTCAAACTCTAGCCGATCCCTGCTCCGAAAAGCGAATCGGCCGCAATCCAATAAAACGAACACACCGATATACACACCGAGTCTCGCCCGCACATGGCAAGCCGACCCGGCCCGAACCGGGACGTGGTGTTTCGAAAGGATTGGCCGCCCCGGGACCGTCCGCGCCGATGCGTGTCCGGTGCTCCCTGCCGAGCGACTGGCTGACAGTACCCCTCCTCGGCGCCCGAAACAAATGCCCGGCCCGGGGCGCGTGCCCGCCGAGGTCTCGCACGGAACAACGGAACAGACGTGCTCGACCTCGGCGGACGCAACGTCGGCGAACGCAACCCCTACGAACGCGACGCGCAGGCTCAGCCGACGGCGCCGAGGATCGGTGCCCAGGCGGCACCGGTGAGTGCGGCCACCGCCTGCGGCTCGGAGAGTGGAGGAGCGGGACGGGTCGGCTTCGGCGTCTCGGCGCCGGTGCCGCCGCCGGTGCTGTTCCACTGCACCATCTGAAGCTGCGCGCCGGTCGACTTCAGGGTCACCGTCACCGTCCAGCGGCGGGCGGTGTCGGGACGGACCGGGTGCGCGGCCGCGTTCTGCTGGAACATCACCAGGGCCCCGCCGGGAATCTCGGCGCTGCTCGGCAGCTCGCTCATCTTGCAGGTGTCACCGTCCTTCTTGGGCTGCCGCTCGCAGCTCAGCCCGTCGCCGTCCTTGAGCGGCAGTGGGAGCCGCACGGCCGAGACGCCGACGAAGGCGGCGCCGTGCCCGTCGTCGAGGACCAGTCCGCCGTTGGCGACGCGCCCGTTGGACGGGTCCGAGGGGTTGTTGCTCTGCCCGCTCTCCGCGCTGAACCGGCCCCCGGGGAACGTCGCCTCCAGGGCCTGGATCATCTGGGTGTCGGTGATCGCGGAACGCGGCATCGCCATCGCCACGATCCCGATGTCGGATCCTTCGGAGTGCATCCCGGAGAGCACGTCGGGGATCACCACACCGGCTGCCGCGATCACGGCGCAGGCGCCGACCCCGGCGATGACACCCGCCGTGCGCCGACGCCGGCGGCTCCGCCCGCGCTCGACGGTTCCGCTCAGGAGCGCGGTGAGATCGGGTTCGAGGGAGTCGGTCGTGCGGTCCAGGGCGTGTGCGAGGTCTGCTTCGAACGGCATGCTGGCGTCACCTTTTCTGTCGCTGATGCTGATGGGGGCTTTGCGGCGGTGGACCTGGTCGCGCACCGGTGCTCAGTGCGCGACCAGGTCGGACAGGCTGTCGCCGAGCAACGCACGCAGCTTGCCGAGTGCCCGGGTGCCCTGGGAGCGGACCGCACTGCTGCTCAGCCTGAGCATCCGGGCGGTCTCCTCGATGCTGCGGTCCTCCCAGTAGCGCAGCAGCAGCACCGCCCGGTCGCGGGGCGGCAGTTGGCCGAGCGCGTCCAGCAGGGTGAGCCGCAGTGCGGTGTCCGGGCCCGCCGCCGCGCTGTCGGGCATGGTCCCGATGGGGCGCTCGCCGCTGCTCCGCCGACGCCGCAGGCTGAGGAAGGTGCGGACCAGGACCGTCTGGGCGTAGGCGGCCGGGTTGTCCGCCTTGGCCACCCGCTTCCAGTGCACGTACACCCGGCTGAGGGCTTCCTGGACCAGGTCCTCCGCCAGATACGTGTCGCCTGCGGCGAGGACGTACGCCGAGCGGTACAGCGCCTTCGCCCTCGCGGCCGCGAACTCCAGGTACTCATCCTCCTGTGCTGACTTCACTCGGTTCCCGCCTGTTCCCTTGTCCTGTGATCCCCGTGCATACCCCTCATGACTACGTAAGGCGTCAGCATGTCGCGCGGGCGAGGCACCTTCTTTTTTTCACCGGTCTTTTTTCACCGGTGCCGCGTCGACTGCCCTCCACGGACACCCGCGTCTCCCCGTGGCGGCCCCTGGACGGCCCGTGAACGGCCCCCGAGCGGCCCCGGCCAGGGGTGATGCGGTCGGTATCATGCGCCCGGGGGTTCGTTTGCAGGCAGAGGGGAACGGTCGGTGGGTGGGTTGCGGTTCACGGTGCTGGGACCGATACGGGGGTGGCGGGACGGCGGCGAGCTCGCACTCGGGTCGCCGCAGCAGCGGAACCTGCTGCTCTCGCTGCTGCTGAGGGCCAACCACCCCGTGTCGACCGGTCAGCTCGTCGACGACCTGTGGGGCGAGGAGCCGCCCGCCAAGCCCATGGCCGTGATCCGGACGTACGTCCACCGCCTGCGCCGCGTCCTCGGGCCCGCCCCGCTGACCTCGCTCAGCGGGGGCTACCTGCTCACCGTGGATCCGGGGGAGCTGGACATCCACCGCTGCGAGGAGCTCGTCGGCACGGCGAAGGAGTTCAGCGGCGCCGGGGAGCACGCCCGCGCCGCCGCCGCGCTGCGCCTGGCGCTGGCCCTCTGGCAGGGCGAGCCGATGTCCGGGCTCTCCGGCCCCTATGCCGAGCGGCAGCGCGGCGAGTGGACCGAACGCCGGGTGACCGTCCTGGAGTCGTGTCTGGAGGCCGAGATCGAGGCCGGACCGTCCGGCGAGGCCGTCGCCGAACTGACCGCGGTCGCAGCCGAACACCCGCTCAGGGAACGGTTCTCCGAGCTGCTGATGCTCGCCCTCTACCGGTCCGGACGGCAGGCCGAGGCCCTGAGCGTGTACCGCGAGACGGACCGGCGGCTGCGGGCGCAGCTCGGCGTCGCCGCCGGGCCCGGCCTGCGCGAGTTGCAGCGCCGGATCCTGGTGGCCGACACCGCCCTCGTGGCGCCCGCGCCGCTCCGACCCGACACCACCACCACGGCCCGCCCGCCGTACCACGCGCCGATCCGGCCGACCCAGGTACCGGCCGACCTCGCCGACTTCACCGGCCGCGAGGCGCAGACCGAGGCGGTGCGGGCCGTCCTGCTCGCGCCCCGCACCGTGCCCGTGGCGACCGTGTCGGGCCTGGGCGGCATGGGCAAGACGGCCCTGGCCGTCCATGTCGCGCACGGGCTGGCCGCCGACTTCCCCGACGGCCAGCTCTACGTCGACCTGCACGGGGCCGACGGCCGCCCGACCCCGCCCGAGGAGGTGTTGGGCGCCTTCCTCCGCGCCCTCGGCGTACCGGCGGAGGCGCTGCCCGCCGGGCTCGCCGAACGCTCCGCCCAGTTCCGCTCGCTGCTCTCCGGCCGACGCGTGCTGATGGTCCTCGACAACGCCCGGGACGCCGAGCAGATCAGGCCGCTGCTGCCCGGCCGGCCCGGTTGCGCCGTGCTCGTCACCAGCCGGGCCAGGCTCGGTTCACTTCCCAACGCGCACGTCGTCGAGCTGCCGACCTTCGCCCCGGAGGAGGCCCTCGACCTGCTCGGCCAGGTGGTCGGCGGGCAGCGGCTGCGGGCCGAGGCGGACACGGCCAGGGAGCTCGTGCGGCTCTGCGGTCACCTCCCGTTGGCCGTGCGCATCCTCGCCGCCCGCCTCTCCTGCCGGCCGGGCTGGACCATGGCCCGGCTGCTCGACAAGCTGTCCGAGAACCGTCGCCGGCTGGACGTGCTGCGCACCGAGGACCTCGCCGTCGAGTCGGCGTTCCGCTTCGGCTACGACCAGCTGACGCCCGACCAGGCCCGTGCCTTCTGTCTGTTGGCGGTGCCGGACGTGCCCGACCTGTCGCCGGGCGCGGTCGCGGCGGTGCTCGACCTGCCCGAGCACGAGGCCGAGGAACTGGCCGAGTCGCTGGTCGACTGCTCGATGCTGGAGACCGCACCGCCGGACCGCTACCGGTACCACGACCTGCTGCGCGCCTTCGCCCAGCGGCTCGTCCCGGAGACGGCAGCCGACGTCGAGGCTGCCGGCACGGGCTCCGCCCCGGAGGCGGACCGCCCGGCCGCCGTCCTCACCCGTCTGGTGATCCGCCAGCACGCCGAGACCGTCGCGGCCCTCGGCCCGGCCGCCACCCGCGCCGCCCTGACCGGCTCCGGCGCACCGTACGCCCCCGACTGCCGCACGGTGGCCCGCGGTCGCGGCGAGTACCACGGCATCGGCGCTCTGGTCGGCCAGTACGCCGGGCTCCCCCGGCCACCCCGGCTCGATCTGGCGGCCGAACTGCTGCTCGGCGGCAGCCTGTTGTGCGAGACCGGCCAGGCCGCCCGGCCGCTGGGGCACGCGGCCAAGGTCCTGCTCCAGGCCGCCGTCCGGCAGGGCGACCGAACGGCCGAGGTCAGGGCCCGGCTGGTGCTCGGCCGGCTGCTGACCGAGGTCGGCTCCGAACCCGCGGCCCTCGGCGAGCTGCTCAGGTCCCGCGACCTGTGCATCGCCCACGGCCTGCCGGGGCCGCTGCTCGCCCTGGCCCACGCCTCGCTGGCCGCCCTGTTCGTCCAGGTCGGCCGGCCGGGCGACGCGGTCGACGGCTTCGCGGCGGCGATCGCGGTCTGGGAGCGGCTCGGCGACCGGCGCTCGGTGGCGGGCGAACTGCTCAACCTGGCCGGTGCGTTCACCGAGCTCGGCCGGCCCGAGGCGGCGGTCCGCGTCGTCGACCAGTCACTGCTGATCTGCCACCAGCTCGCCGACCACGAGCTCCAGGCGCTCGCCCTCGACTCGTTGGGGACGATCGCCCACGATCGCGGCGAGTTCGAGCAGGCCCTGCGCCACCACCGCGGCGCCCTCGCCCTGCTGCGGCCGGACGACCGGCGCCGGACGGGCCGCACGCTCCTGCGGCTCACCGAGTCGCTGCGAGCCGTCGGCCGCGGCGACGAGGCGGTGGAGGCGGCCGACCGGGCGGTCGAGGTGCTGACGCTCGACGGCGACCGCCGGGGGCGGGGGCTGGCCCTGGCGGCGCTCGGTGACGCGCTCGCCGACCGCGGCGGCGCCGAGGACGCGGCCCGGGCGTGCCGGTCGGAGGCCTACGACATCCTGGCCTCCATCGGCTCCCCCGAGGCCGACCGGCTGCGCGCCCTGATCGGCCTCGGCGGGGCCGCCGACCGTCCCCGCCGGCAGTGGCCGTCCTGGCTGCCGGCGTGATCCTCCCCTCGCCCCGGGGGTGTTCGGCTGCCGGTCGGACGGCTCAGGACAGCGCCCACACCTGGCTCTCCGCGTTGGAGCAGGCCGCCACCCTGACGTAGTGGGCGACTCCGTCGGACGTCAGGCAGCCCTTGGTGGTGCCGTTGACGATCTGGTAGCCGCCCCGGACCGGCACGAAGGACCAGAGCTGGTTGTCGTTGTACGGCGGGCTCGTCCAGATCTGCACTCGCCCGTCGCCCGTGTCCAGGTCCAGCACCTTGGTGTAGTTGCTGGAGGCGTTGCGCAGGAAGTACTTCCCCTCGGACAGCTTTTCCAGCCGCCACACCTGGGCCGGCGTGCCGTTGACGGCGAAGGTGGCGACCCGGTTGCCGTCCCGGTCCCCGGAGAAGGAGTTGTCCAGCGCGCCGTTGACGCCGGTGATCTGTGCCTGGGAGGGCAGCTGCGGCTGCGGCTTCGGCTCCGGTGTGGGCGGCGTGGGCTGCGTCGACGTCGCGGACGGCGTGAGCGTGGGCGGTTCGTGGGAGGCGGGCGGGGACGGGACGGCGGAGGTCGGCGCGGGCGAGGCGGGGTTCTGGCTGGCGGTGGGCGCGGCGGAGGCCGAAGGGGACGCGGCGGGGGCCGGGTTCGGCGTACCGGGCCGGACGGGCGCGGTGGGGCCCTGGCCGCCGGTGGCCGTGGCGGAGGCGGGAGGGGACGCGGCGGAGCCCCGGGTGGGCGTACCGGGCCGAACGGGCACAGCGAGGTCCTGGCCGGCGACCGGCGCGGGTCCGGCGCCGGGCGTGGGGCTCCCGCCCGCTTCCGGTCCGGTCGACGGCACCGGGACCGTCGGCTCGGCGGGCTGTTGTCCGGCGGGTTGGCGGTCGGCTGCCACCGCCGCGGGAACGGCCGGGCCCGCGACGAGGCCGGCCACCGGGCCCGCGACGGCGGCGGCGTCCGGAGCGTCGTCCTCGTCGGACCGGATCACCGTCGCTCCGGAGGCCCCGACCACGCAGAGCAGCGACAGCGCCGTCACCCCGATCAGCCCGCGCAGGCGGAACCTGGCCCACCGTGCGCGTCCGACGACCGGCAGGGGCCCGACCGGGACCAACGCCGGCGCCGTCTCCTCGGCCGGTGCGAGGGCGTCCCGCACCGCCGCGGCCATCGCCGCCGCGTCGGGCCAGCGCTCGCCGGGCTCCTTGGCCATCGCCCGCTCGACCAGCGCCCACACCGGCGCGGGCACGTCCTCGGGAAGCGGCGGCACGGGCTCCGTCAGGTGCTTGAGGATCAGTTCGAGGGCGGTCTCCCCGTCGAAGGGGAGCTTGCCGGCGAGGCATTCGTAGAGGACGACGCCGAGTGCGTAGAGGTCCGCCGAGGCGGTGACCGTCCCGGTGGAGGCCTGTTCCGGCGCCTGGTAGGCGGCGGTGCCGAGCACCATGCCCGGTACGGTCAGCCGGGCGTCGCAGCCGGGCCGGGCGATGCCGAAGTCCGCGATCACCGTCCGGTCGCCGCGGACCATCAGGTTGGCCGGTTTGATGTCCCGGTGGACCACCCCGGACTCGTGCGCGGCCTCCAACCCCTCCAGCACCTGGAGTGCCATCCGGAGGGTCTCCTCCACCGGCAGCGCGCCGCGGCGTTCCAGCACGGCGCTCAGCGGTTCCCCGTCGATCAGCTCCATGACCAGGTAGCCGACCGAGGGCCGCCCGTCCACGGCGCTGTGCCCGTAGTCGTACACGCCGACGATGCCCGGGTGGCGCAGCTGCGCCATGACGCGGGCCTCGGCGTGGAAGCGTTCGGCGAAGCCGGATTCGTCCAGCAGGGCCGGCTTCACCACCTTGACCGCGACCCGGCGGCCCAGGACCTCGTCCTCGGCGAGCCACACGTCGCCCATCGACCCGCCGCCCAGCAGGTCTACCAGCCGGTAGCGGTTGGCGAGCACGGTGCCGCGCATGATACTCCCTGAATCAAGCCCGAGGACCGGAGCGAATCCGGAGACCGGCCCGGTTCCATGGGCGCACCTTGGTCCGGGGCGCCCTCCGAGGATCATGACACCGGCAAAACAACTACTGGCTTTCCATCATATGAATCACGGTCGACTCAAGCCATTCCCGCCCCATGCCCCGCCCCACGCCCCCACGCCCCCACGCCCCCACGCCTCGACGGCCGGGTTGACGGCCGGGTGGGGCGCCGCAGCCGGCCGGGTGGGGTGGCAGGCACCCTCCCCCAGCCACGACCGGTCACCAGTCACCGGTCCACTCGAACGAACGCCGTCGTCGAGCCTTGCGGAAGCCGTCGGCCGGGAGGCGGCTCGTCCTCGGTCCCGGACAGCCGCGGAGCAGGCCGTCAAGGCTCCCCGAGCGCCGGACCGACTTCTCGCGTCAAAGGTTCGTAGCAAAATTACCTGTCACTGGAATGCAGGTCACCGGGCCTTTTCGCATCGCGCCCCCGGACCGGCCGACCTAGCGTGGTTCGCGGCGCTCCTCCCCGACGTTCCTCGCCGCACGCGAGCCATGGGACTGAGCCGCAGATCCGCCCGAGCACAGCTTCGGCGGCAAACGAACAGATGAATTCAGAAAGGCTCAACCATGGGCTTCAACCATGTCGACGCGGTGATGGCCGTTCCCGACAAGCCGAACCAGTTCTGGGTGTTCTCCAACACCGACTACCGGCGCGTCGAAATCACCGTGACGAGCAGCCACCCGTACCCGGACAAGCTCGTCAGCAAGGGCACCATCCGCGAGGACTGGCCCAGCCTGTCGGACTTCGCGAAGATCGACGCCGTCATGAAGGTCCCGGACGGCAGCAACGAGTACTGGGTCTTCTCCGGCGACCGGTTCGTGCGGATCAACGTCGCCAACGGGGAGCCGCACAAGGACACGAAGACCTACGGTCCGGCGCCGCTGAGCGAGTGGGAAGGCCTCACCAAGGGCTGACGGCCGCCTCGGGTGCCCGGACCGCACCTGGCCCGCCGCACCCAGCACTGGACGCCCGGCCGGGCCGACCCCGGCCGGGCGTCTCACGTACCCGTACGCGCCCTGGCCTTCGAGCCCCCATCCGCCCCGCTCACGTTCACCCGCTCCGATCGGAGACCTGCCCATGGGTCAGTTCGTCACAGACGTCAACGTCCTGGTCGCCTACGACGACCCGGTACGAAGTCCGTTCCACACACCCACCGGGTGGGAGTGGATCGACGTCGACCTGAACAAGGGCGCGCACGGCGCCTACCTGTACCTCGTCTTCGAACGGTCCGCCGACGACCGGCCCGTCACCGGCATCCGCGTCCTGAAGGACGACGAGAAGCCGCCCGCCGGGTACCAGAAGCTGCCGGTCGACCTCAACAGGGGGACGCCCGTGCACGGCACGGCCCTGTTCCTGGCCGTCACCCGCCAGGAAGGCGCAGGCCGGCCCATCGTCGACCTCACCGTCACGTACTGGCAGGACGGATCGCAGGAGATCCCTCCCGAGACGGGCTACACCCGCGTCGACACGGATCTCAACAAGGGCGCCAAGGGCGACTTCATCTACCTCGACTACCTCCGGGCCACCGAGAACGCACCCTCCGGTTCGCCCGCCACGCCGGACCAGGAGAACGCGTGAACACTCCCCACTCCCCGCAGAGCGCTCCGTCGCTGCCGGACTCGCTGCTGAAGGCCCTCAAGCGCAAACCCCGCCCCGGCGGCCTGAAGGCCATCCGACACGTGGTCTTCCTGATGCAGGAGAACCGTTCCTTCGACCACTACTTCGGCAGCAACTTCCGAGGAGTGCGCGGGTACGACGACCGCAACCTCGTCACGTTCCCCGGGACCGGCGGCCACACCGTCCTCGACCAGCCCGACCCCGACCATCCGTCCAAGCCCCAGAGGCCCTACCAGCTGAGGCCGGACCAGGGTACGGCCGAGCCCGCGGCCCACACCTGGCCCACCGGCCACCAGGCGTGGAACAACGGCCGCTACGACCAGTGGATCAAGGCCAAGGGGACCGTCACGATGGGCTACTTCGACCAGCCGGAGGTCGTCGGCACCTACCGGGCGCTGGCCGAGCGGTTCACCGTGTGCGACGCCTACCACTGCTCGGTGATGAGCGAGACCACCTCGAACCGCAACTACCTCTTCAGCGGATTCGGCGGCTGGGAGCCCGACGGGTCGCGGGTCACCGGGTCGACCGCGCACGACCGCGAGGACCCCGGGAAGAGCTTGGACAAGGACCTACGGAAGCTGGGTTACAACTGGTCCAGCTACCCCGAGATCCTGGAGGTCAACAACGACCCCTTCGGCGCCGACGGTATCAGCTGGCGCGTCTACCAGGGCTGGGACAACTACTACGACAACAACCTGGACTTCCACGCCGAGTTCAAGCGGATCTTCCAGACCGTGCTGGAGAAGGCCGAGCTCAAGTACCTGAGCCTGTACGACTTCTACAAGGATCCGGGTCAAGTTCAGCAGACGGACGTGGAGGCCCTCGCCAAGGCGGTCGCCGACCTGCCGCCGGCCGACCGGAGCCTCTACGACCGCGGGCTCTTCCGCTGCCCGCCCCCGCCGGACTCGAAGCAGAACCCGAAGAACTACCGCGACTTCGTCTACGCGTTCGCCCAGGATGTGGCGGCGAAGAGGGTCCCCCGGGTCTCGTACCTGGTGCCCTCGGACGCGGACTCGGAGCACCCGGGCGACGGCGGTTCGGCCCCCATGGCCGGTGAGGAGGTCGTCGCCCAGGTCCTGGACGTCATCGCCTCCGACGAGGACATGTGGGACTCCACCGTGCTGTTCATCAGCTACGACGAGAACGACGGCTTCTTCGACCACGTGCCGCCGCCGGTGCCCCCGCAGGGCGTCGACGACGAGTACGTCGGCAAGGAGCCCATCGGCCTGGGCATGCGCGTGCCGATGATCGTCGTCTCCCCGTGGACGGTGGGCGGCTACGTCAACTCCCAGGTCTTCGACCACACCTCACAAGTCCGCTTCCTGGAGGAGTGGTTGGGCGTACGGCAGCCCGCCATCAGCCGCTGGCGGCGCACCGTGGCCGGCAACCTCACCTCGGTCTTCGACTTCGACCGCAGCGGCGACCCGCCGCCGCAACCCACCGACCCCACCCGGCGTCTGGCCCGCCCGCTGCCGTACCAGCCGGACGCCCACGGCGCCCTGGACCGGGAACAGGGCGCGTTCGTCCTCCAGCCGACCAACACCGGCGCCGCCTCCGTACACCTGACCCTGTACGACAACGTCGGCACGTCCGGCAGCTACGACGCGCCCCGGCACTTCGACGTGCTCGGCACCACCACGCCCGCCACCAAAGTGCCGGTGCGCGAGGGAAGTTACGACTTCTACCTCACCGGCCCCAACGGATTCCGCCGCGAGTTCGCCGGGAAGGCCGCCGGGGCCGCAGCCGACACCTCCGTGGCCACCGCCATCGCCGCCGCCCCGAAGCGCACCCTCACCCTGACGATCACGTCGCCGAGCGCCACGCCGCAGGCCGTCACCCTGGCACCCCGGCACTACAGCACCGCGAAGGCACTGACCGGGACCGTCGTCACGGGCAAACCCCTCGTCCTCGCCTGGGACACCGAGGACGCCGGCGGCTGGTACGACCTGGACCTCGCGATCGCCGAGGACGCGTCCTTCCGCCGCCGCCTCATGGGCCACGTCGAGAACGGCCACCCGAGCATCAGCGGCTGAACGGCGAAGAGGCCGGCGCCGGGGCGCGGCGCCGGCCTCTTCGGGTATGGGGTGTTCTACCGGCGGCCGCGGGCCGGTGCGGGGTTGAGCTTGGCGCTGAGCACCGACAGGAAGGTCGGGAGCCTGTCCACCGCGGTCTTGGGGACGGGGGTGACCTGGACGGTGTCCCGGACCACGTCCTGCACGACGAGCTTGTAGGTGCCGCCCTCCTCGACGAGTTCGGCGGCGTAGAGCAGTGTTTCTTCCACCAGGGGTCCCTCCGGTTGTCTGTCGTACGGCGGGTCAGGAGCCGTTGAGCCAGGCGTTCCACGCCTTGGTCGCCTGCTCCTCGTCCGCTCCCTCGGCGAACAGGTGGTGGCCCAGCCAGATCGGCCAGTTCCAGGAGCTGCCGTTGTAGAACCGGTACAGGGTGTCCGGGCCGCGCAGACCGATGAAGTCGGGGCTCAGGTAGTCCACGACCACCTCTTCCGGGCCGCCGTCCGCACCCGGGAGGTCGAGTGACAGCCGGTCGCCGACGGCCGTGTCGTCGGCCAGGCCGAGACGTCGGCGCAGCGTGGCGAAGTCGGCGGGGTCGGCGGTCGGTCCGGGCCGGGCGGCCTTGACGTAGACGGCGGTGCGGTCGGCGAAGTGCGTCAGGTACTGGGCGAGGCTGTGCTGGTAGAGGTCGACGTGCTTCTCGGCCGCGTCCGCCCTGGTGTCCCAGCCGTCGTCGACGACGCCCTCGTGCACCCAGTGGATCCCCATCCGCAGGTGGCTCGACGTGCCGTCGGCCGCCTCGATGTGGTAGCTGAGGGTGTTCGAGAAGCCGCCGTCCCTGGTCGCCCGGACGGCGAAGTGGTGCGGCGGCTCCCAGGCCACGACGGTGCCGCCGCCGCGGGAGACCGTCCCGCCGACGTGCGGCTCGACCTCCATGGGGTACAGCCAGCTGAGGTTGCCGGCGCCGGTGGCGATCGCCTGCCAGACCTGGTCCGGTGCGGCGGGCAGGTCCTGTTCCCGGCGCACCTGGAACTCTCGGGCCATGGTCGGTTCTCCTTCGCAGTCGATGGTCTTGTCGTTCGGTGGGGTTGTCGTTCGGTGGGGTTGTCGTTCGACGGGCTTGTCGTTCGACGAGGTTGTCGTTCAGTAGGTGAGCGGCAGGGCGCACAGCCGCCGTTGCAGCGGGTTGGGCCGCCAGTCGAGGGCCGTCCCGTCGGCGAGTGCGAGGCCCGGGAGCCTGCGGACCAGGGTGCCGACCGCCAGTTCGGTCTGGAGCTTGGCGAGCGGCCCGCCGAGGCAGAAGTGCGGGCCCGTGCCGAAGGTCAGGTGCCGGTTGCGGGTGCGCGCCAGGTCGAGTCGGTCGGGGTCCTCGAAGCGGTCCTCGTCGCGGTTGGCCGCGCCGAGGAACAGGTACACCAGCTCGCCCTCGCGCAGCATCCGCCCGCCGATCTCGACGTCCTGCGCGACGACCCGGACGATCGCCTGGGTCGGCGTGTCGTAGCGGGCCAGCTCCTCGACGGCGGTACGGATCAGCGCCGGGTCCTCGCGCAGCCGGGCCAGCTGGTCGGGGTGGCGCAGCAGGGCGAGGGTGCCGTTGCCGATCAGGTTGGCGGTGGTCTCGTCCCCGGCGGTGATGAGGACGAAGCAGGTGGACAGCAGTTCGGAGTCGGTGAGCCGGTCGTCCGTGGCCTGGGTGGTGACCAGGGCGCTGATCAGGTCGTCGCCCGGATCGTCGCGGCGCTGCCGGATGAGCCGGGACAGGTACTCCTCGTACTGGTCGACGGCGGCCTCGGCCTGCTCGATGTCGGCGGTCAGGTTGCCGATCCGACGGAACCAGGTCTTGACTTCGGGGCGGTCCTCGGGCGGGATGCCGAACAGCTCGCAGGCGACGGCCAGGGGCAGCGGGGAGGCGACCGCCTCGATGAAGTCCATGGCGGGCCCCTGGGCCACGGCTCGGTCGATCAGGTCGTCGACGACCGTCTGGATGCCGTCCCGCAGGGCCTCGACCCGCCGGGCGGTGAACGCCCGGTTGACGAGCTTGCGCAGCCGGGCGTGGTCCGGCGGGTCGGTGTTGGTCATCACCCGGCCGAGCCGGTCGGTGAGCCGGCTCAGGGCCTTCAGGTTGCCGCCCAGGCCGCTGAGGGCCCGGGTCATCCGGTCCCGGTCGTTCGACAGGCGCAGGTCGCTCAGGGCGGCGTCGATGTCGGCGTACCGGGTGAGGTACCAGATGCCCTGGTCGCTGCGGTGGACCGGGCTCTCGCGCCGCATGCGGGCGTAGAACGGGTACGGGTCGCGGCGGGCCTCGGGCGTGTACAGGGCCGCGGCGAGGTCGCCGGGCCCGGCTGCAGCGGCTGTACCGGGGGCGTCGGTTCCGAGGGTGTCGGTGGAGGTCACGTCGGCCGCGCTACTTCCGGGCGTCCATGGCGTCGGCGAGGCTCCTGGGCCGCATGTCGGTCCAGGACTGCTCGACGTACTCCAGGCAGGCGGTGTGGCTGTCGGGGCCGTGGGCGACGGTCCAGCCCTCGGGGACGTCGGCGAACTGCGGCCACAGCGAGTGCTGGTTCTCCTGGTTGACGAGCACGAGGAAGGTGGCGTCCTGGTCGTCGAACGGGTTGGTCATGGGTCAGTCCTCCTGGTGGGAACGGGCGGTGTCGCCGGTGACCTCGGCGAGGCGGGCGGCCACGATCGGTCCGATCTGGGCCAGCGAGCCCGGCTGGGTCATCCGGTCGTGGCGGGTGGTGATGTCGTGCGAGTCGATCCGACCGGTGACGTACGGGCGCCAGGTGCCGGCGCCGGCCGAGTCCTCGGTGCGGTCGATCGTGGAGTTGAACAGCAGCAGGTCCCCCTCGAACCGGCCGGGGGCGTGGGCGACCGCCAGCTCGGCATTGTTGATCATGATCCGGACGACGGCCTCGATGCGCCGTTCGTCCAGGTGCGCCAGGGCGCTGCCCCGACGGCGGAGGATCTCGGCGACCTCGGCGTAGGACAGCGGCCCCTCGCCCAGTTCGGCGGGGTCGCAGTCGAGGATGCCGACGAGCACGTCCCGCTCGGTGGGCACGGCGGAGTCGTCGAGCACCACGTCCTTGACCGGGTAGGCGTCGAGGGTCGCCAGCAGTTCGGTGCGCTCGCCGCGGGCCTGGAGCTCGCAGGCGATCGCGTGGGCGATCAGCCCGCCGGCGGACCAGCCGAGCAGCCGGTAGGGGCCGTCGGCCTGGACCTTGCGGATCTGGTCGGCGTAGTCGGCCGCCATCTCCTCGTACGACGTCGGCAGGGCCTCGGCGTGCGCGAGACCGCGTGCCTGGATCGCGTACACCGGGTACTCCGGGCCGATGTGGTTCAGCAGGCCGGAGTAGGACCAGCTGATGCCGCCGCCGGGGTGGATGCAGAACAGCGGCGGGCGGGTGCCGGTGGACCGCAGGGGCAGCACCACGTCGAAGGCGTCCTCGGCGTCGTCCATGGCCAGCCGGCTGGTCAGACCGGCCACGGTGGGGGCCTCGAACAGGGTGCGCAGGCCCACCGGGACGCCCAGCGTCTCGCGGATGCGCGAGACCAGGCGGGCGGCCAGCAGCGAGTGCCCCCCGAGGTCGAAGAAGCTGTCGTCGAGGTGCACCTGCTCCCGGCCGAGGATCTCGGCGAACAGGGCGCACAGCAGCTGCTCCTGCGGGGTGCGCGGGCCGCGGCCGGCGCCCGTCGCCTCGGACTCGGGTGCAGGCAGCGCGGCCCGGTCCAGCTTGCCGTTGGCGGTCAGCGGCAGCGCGTCGAGGGTGACGAAGGCCGACGGCACCATGTACTCGGGCAGTTCGCGGCCGAGCCGGCGGGCGAGGCCGTCCGGCGCGGGCGCGCCCTCGGCGGCGGGCACCAGGTAGGCGACCAGGCGCTTGTCGCCCGGCCGGTCCTCGCGGGCGACGACGGCCGCCTGGGCCACGCCCGGGCAGGCGGCGAGGAGGGCCTCGACCTCGCCGGGCTCGATCCGGAACCCGCGCAGCTTGACCTGCTCATCGGCGCGGCCGACGAACTCCAGGACGCCGCCGGGCAGCCACCGGACGAGGTCCCCGGTGCGGTACATGCGCTCCCCCCGCTCGAACGGGCAGGCGACGAAGCGCTCGGCGGTCAGGCCCGGCCGGCCCGGGTAGCCCCGGGCCACGCCCGCCCCGGCGAGGTACAGCTCGCCCTCCACGCCCACCGGCACCGCGCGCAGCCCGGCGTCGAGCACGTACGCCCGCATGTTCGCCATGGGTCGGCCGATCGGCACGCTCGCGGCGGCTTCGGGCAGCGCGCGGACCCGGTGGTGGGCCGCGAAGGTGGTGGCCTCGGTCGGGCCGTAGCCGTTGACCACGGCGGTGTGCGGGCAGGCCGCCAGCACCCGGGAGACGGCCGACGGCGGCACCACGTCGCCACCGGTCCACACCTCGCGGACCGTGGCGAGCAGGTGCGGCCGCTCCTCGGCCACCAGCCGGAACAGGCCGGCCGTCAGCCACAGTCCGGTCACCCCGTGCTCGGCGACCGCTCCCGCGAGCAGGTCGAGGTCGAGCCGGCCGGGCGGTACGACGACGATCGTGCCGCCGCCGAGCAGCGGCGCCCAGAGCTCGTACGTCGCGGCGTCGAAGGCCGTGGGCGAGTGCAGCAGCACCCGGTCGTGGCCGCCCTCGCGCCAGCACGGGGCGAGGGCGAGCGCCGCCACGTCGCGCTGGGTGACACCGACGCCCTTCGGCCGGCCGGTCGAACCGGAGGTGTACATCACGTAGGCCAACTGCCGGGGATCGCAAGGGATCTGCGGGTCGGATCCGTCGGGCTCGGCCTGGCTCAGCGCGGTCAGCACGTCCTCGGTGAGCACCAGGGCCGCGCCGGTCTCCCGGAGGATCAGGTCGATCCGGGAGGACGGGAACCGCGGATCGAGCGGGACGTACGCGCCGCCGGCCTTGACGATCGCCAGGATCGCGACGACGAGGTCCGCCGAGCGCTCCAGCAGCACCGCGACCGGGGTCTCCGGCCGCACGCCCTGGCCGATCAGGGCCCGGGCCAGGCGGTTGGCCCGCCCGTCGAGCTCCCGGTAGGTCAGCTCGGCGCCGTCCGCGACGACCGCGACCGCGTCCGGCGTGGCCCGTGCTCGGCGGGCGAACAGCTCCGGCAGGGCGGCCCTGGGCAGTTCGGCCTCGGGCAGTTCAGCGCCGGGCAGTTCGGCGTCGGTCCGGTTGAACTCGACCAGCAGTTCGCGGCGTTCCTCGCCGGACAGCAGGTCGAGCCGGCCGATCGGCTGGTCCGGCTCGGCGGCGGCCGCGCGCAGCAGCCGCACCCAGCGGGCGAACAGCAGCTCCACGGTGGCCGGGTCGAACAGGTCGGTCGCGTACTCGACCGCGCCGAGCACGCCCGCCGGGCTGCCGTCCGGGCCGTACTGCTCGGCCAGGCTGACGGTCAGGTCGACGCGGGCGGTGCCGGTGGGGGCCTCCAGGTGGGCGGTCTCCAGGCCCGGCAGGGTGAACTCCCCGGCCGGTGCGTTCTGCAGGCCGAGCATGACCTGGAACAGCGGGTGGTGGGCCAGCGAGCGGGTCGGGTTGACGGCCTCGACCAGGTACTCGAACGGCACGTCCTGGTGGGCGTAGGCGGCCAGCGCCTTCTGCCGCACCCGGCCGACGAGTTCGGCGAAGCCCGGGTCGCCGCCGGTGTCGGTGCGCAGCACCAGCGTGTTGACGAAGAACCCGACGAGGTCGTCCAGCGCCTGGTCGGTGCGCCCGGCGATGGGGCTGCCGATCGGGATGTCGGTGCCGGCGCCGAGCCGGGTGAGCAGGGCGGCGAGGCCGGCCTGGAGCACCATGAACATGCTGGCGCCGTGCGCGGTGGCGAGGCCTCGCAGGTCCTGGTGCAGGTCCGCGTCGAACCGGACCTCGATCCGGCCGCCGCGCTGGGAGGCCTCGGCCGGCCGGGGCCGGTCCGCGGGCAGCCGCACCTGGTCCGGCAGGCCTGCCAGCTCCTCCTTCCAGTAGCCGAGTTGCCGGGCGAACAGGCTGCCCCGGTCGGCGGCCTCGCCGAGCAGGTCGCGCTGCCACAGGGTGTAGTCGGCGTACTGGACCGACAGCGGGGACCACTGCGGTGCCCCGCCCTGGCAGCGGGCCGCGTAGGCGGTGGCCAGGTCCCGGGAGAGCGGGCCCATCGACCAGCCGTCGGCGGCGATGTGGTGCACCACGACCAGCAGGACGTGCCGCCCGGGGGCGAGCGCGTAGAGCTCCGCCCGGATCGGCGGCTCGGCGGCCAGGTCGAAGCCGCGCCGGGCCGCCTCGGCGAGCCGTTCGGCCAGCCGGCTCTCGTCGAGCTCGACCACCGGGAGCGGCGGGTGCGCCTCGTCCGCGCCCAGCACCTGCTGGTGGGGCGCCCCGTCCGTCTCCCGCAGGACGGTGCGCAGGCTCTCCTGCCGGGCGACCACGTCCGCCAGCGCTGCCGCCAGCGCCTCCCGGTCGAGGTCGCCGGTCAACCGCAGGGCGAGCGGCATGTTGTAGGTGGCGCTCGGCCCGTCCATGCGGTGCAGGAACCACAGGCGGCGCTGGGCGAAGGACAACGGGAGCTGCTCGGGGCGCGGACGGGCGGTCAGCGCGGGCCGCTCGGTGACGGACCCGTCGAGGCGGCCCGCCAGGGCGGCCACGGTCGGGTGCTCGAACAGCGTCCGGATCTCCAGTTCGGCGCCGAGGACGGCCCGGACCCGGGAGGCCAGGCGGGTCGCCAGCAGCGAGTGGCCGCCGAGGTCGAAGAAGCTGTCCTCGACACCGACGTGGGGCAGGCCGAGCACGTCGGCGAAGAGTTCGGCGAGGAGTTGCTCCTGCGGGGTGCGTGGCGCCCGGCCGCCGGCGGCCGCCCCGAGGTCGGGGACGGGCAGCGCGCGGCGGTCGAGCTTGCCGTTGGCGGTCAGCGGCAGCGCGTCCAGCACCACGAACGCCGACGGCACCAGGTAGTCGGGCAGCCGGGCGCCCAGCCAGCCCCGGAGTTCGGCGGCCAGGGCCGGGGCACCGCGCTTTCCGGCCGGGCGGTTGGTGAGCGCGGACAGCGCCGCGCCCGCGCCCCGGGTGGGCCGGTACGCCTCGGCCGGGGCGTCGTCGGGTGCGCCGCCGGGTGCGCCGCCGAAGAGCACGTCCAGGGCGTCCGGGCCGGTGGCCGACCAGGTGACGGACACCCGGCGGCCGAGCGCGGCCCCGAGGGCGTGGAAGTCCTCGGGATCGGGCGCCGCGTCCTCCTGCGGGGCGCGCAGCCGCTCCAGCAGCGGCCCGAGCGGGAGGTCCTCCTCCTGCACGGCCCGGGCCAGGGCCGCCTCGCGGACCACGCGGCGGTTGGGTGCCCCGGTGATCCGGACCGGGCGGCCGTCGTGCCGCCCGAGGAGCTCGCACAGCTCCGGCAGAGCGGTCACGTCCCGGCCCCAGCGGAGTTCGACCGACTCGTCGCCCTCCGCCGGGGCGGCGGGCCGCTTGCGCAGGGTGACGTCGTAGCGGTAGCGGGTCAGCTCGTTGTGGTGGCGGCCCCGCTTGACCTCCACCGTCACCGCGCCGACGTCCGCACCGACGTCCGCGCCGTTCTCCCGCAGGACGGTGAAGAAGTCCGGGTCGACCAGAAGCTCCTTCTCCACCAGCAGAGACTGCTCCACCGCGCGCCGCACGGCGGGCAGGTCGGCGCCGTCGGCGGCCCGGTGCAGTTGGACGGCGGTGGCCAGCGGGCGCAGCAGTCGCAGGTTGCGGATGTCGCCGAGGAAGAGCGCGCCGCCGGGGGCGAGCAGTCGCATCAGCTTTTCGATCACGTCGGTGAGGTAGTCGGCGGAGGGGAAGTACTGCACGACCGAGTTGATGACGATGGTGTCGAAGTGCCCGGCGGGTAGGCCGTCGGTGTCGTGCGCCGGGCGGGTGTGCAGGACGACGCGTCCGGCCAGCTGCTCCTGCCGGGCGATCTGGGCGGCCAGCGCGTCGATCGCGGTGGCGGAGAAGTCGGTCGCCCAGTAGGTCTCGCAGTGCGGTGCGATCTGCGAGAGGAGCAGACCGGTGCCGACGCCGACCTCCAGTACCCGGCGGGGGTGCAGGGCCAGGATGCGGGCCACGGTCGCGTCGCGCCATTCCCGCATCTGCTCGGCGGGGATCGGGCTGGCGTCGTAACTGCTGTTCCAGCCGACGAAGTTCTGGCCGAAGGCGGTTTCCTCGGGGGTGATGGGCAGGGCGTCGTAGATGTCCTGCCACTCGCCCACGTGGTCGGCTTCCAGGGCGCTGTCGCGGGCCTCCGTCTGGTGGGGGACGACGTAGCCGATGAGCCGGTCGTCCTGGGCGAGGACGGCGGCCCGGGCGACGGCGGGGTGCTCGGCCAGAGCCGTCTCGATCTCGCCGGGCTCGACCCGGAAGCCGCGCACCTTCACCTGGTCGTCGGCGCGGCCGACGTACTCCAACTGCCCGTCGCCCAGCCAGCGCACCACGTCGCCGGTGCGGTACATCCGGCTGCCCGCCTCGAACGGGCAGGCGACGAAGCGCCCGGCCGTCAGGGCCGGCCGGTTCAGGTAGCCGCGCGCCAGGCCCGCGCCCGCGACGTACAGCTCGCCGGGCACGCCGGGCGGCACCGGCCGCAGCCGCTCGTCCAGCACGTACACCCGCGCGTTGGCGATCGGCCGCCCGATCGGCGGCACGCCCGCCCCCGCCGCCAGCGGGTCGCTCATCGTCGCGCACACCGTCGTCTCCGTCGGGCCGTACGCGTTGACCATCCGGCGCCCGGGCGCCCAGCGCGCCACCAGCTCCGGCGGGCAGGCCTCGCCCGCCACCACCAGGGTCGACACCGTCACCGCGCCCTCCGGCAGGGCCGCCAGGACGGACGGGGGCACGGTCGCGTGGGTGACCGCGAGGCCCGGGTCGGTCAGCGCGGCGACCGGCTCCGCCGCCGGGGGCAGCACCAGGGCCGCGCCGCGCAGCAGGGCGGTGAAGATCTCCGACACCGAGGCGTCGAAGCTGGGCGAGGCGAACTGGAGCACCCGGCTGTCGGGTTCGATCGCGAACCGCTCGATCTGGGCAGCGACTAGGCTCGCCACGCCGCCGTGGGCGACCACGACGCCCTTGGGGCGGCCGGTCGAACCCGAGGTGTAGATCACGTAGGCCGGGTGCCGGACGTCGAGGGCCACCTCCGGACCGGTCTCCGGCCAAGTGGACGCCTCGCACCCCTCGGACGCCTCGGCGACCAGCGCCGGATCGTCGACCACCAGTACCGGGCGGGCGTCCTCCAGCATGTACGCGATCCGCGCCGCCGGGTACGAGGGGTCCACGGGCAGGTACGCGGCACCGGCCTTCAGGACACCCAGAACGGCCACCACCGACTCCACCGAACGCGGCAGCGCCACCGCCACGACCTGCTCCGGAGCGACCCCACGGGCGATCAGCGCATGCGCGAACCGGTTCGCCCGGGAGTTCAGCTCGCGGTACGTCAGCTCGGCACCACCGGACACCAGGGCGAGCGCGTCCGGCGTCGCCGCGACCTGCACCGCGAACGCCTCCGGCACCGGCACGGCGGCCACCTCGCGGGCGGTCGCGTTGCCGCGCTCCAGCAGCCGGCTCCGCTCGTCGGAGTCGAGGAGGTCGATCCCCCCGATCGTCCGGGCCGGATCGGCGGTGACGGCCTCCAGCAGGAGCGTCCAGCGCCGCACGAGGACCTCGACCGTCGAGCGGTCGAACAGGTCGGTGGCGTACTCGACCACGCCGACGATCCCGTCCGAGCTGCCGTCGGGGCCGAACCGCTCGCTCAGGTTGAAGCCGAGGTCGAACTTGGCCGTCCCGGTCGGCACGGCGAAGGCGGACACCTGGAGGCCGGGCAGCGCGAACTCTCCCATCGGCGCGTTCTGCACGGCGAGGATCGTCTGGAACAGCGGGTGGTGCGCGAGCGAGCGGGACGGGTTCAGCACCTCCACCAGGTGCTCGAACGGCACGTCCTGGTGCACATACGCCGACAGAGCCGTCTCCCGCACCCGCCCCAGCAGTTCGGCGAAGCTCGGATCACCACTCGTGTCGGTGCGCAGCACCAGCGTGTTCACGAAGAACCCGACCAACTCGTCCAGCGCCTCGTCGGTCCGCCCCGCGATCGGACTCCCGATCGGAATGTCCGTCCCCGCACCCAGCCGCGTGTACAGCGCCGCCAGGCCCGCCTGCAGCACCATGAACAGACTGCTCCCGGACCGCCGGGCCAACTCGGCCAGCCCCGCGTGCAGTTCGGGGGTCAGCTCAAGGCCGAAGACGGCGCCCCGGTAGCCGGCGACGGCCGGCCGGGGCCGGTCGGCGGGCAGCGGGATCCGCTCCGGAAGGCTTTCCAACTGCTCGGTCCAGTAGCGGAGTTGTCCGGCGAACCGGCTGTCCGGGTCCTCCGGGTCGCCGAGCAGCTCGCGCTGCCAGAGCGTGTAGTCGGCGTACTGCACCGGCAGGGCCTCGCGGTCCGCCGCGCGGCCCTGGCACCGGGCGGCGTAGGCCTCGGCGAGGTCGCGGGCGAGCGGGCCGGTGGACCAGCCGTCACCGGCAATGTGGTGCATGACCAGCAGCAGCACGTGCTCGTCCGGCGCGAGCGCGAACAGCTCGGCGCGCAGCGGCGGTTCCGCCGCGAGGTCGAACGGGAGCCGCGCCGCGTGGGCGAGCCGTTGCGGCAGCTCGTCCTCCACGGCCTCGGTCACCCGCACCCGGGGCCGGGCCGCCCCGGGGTCGAGGACCCGCTGGCACGGCACGGCGTCGAGCTCCGGGAAGACCGTCCGCAGGCTCTCGTGCCGGGCGACGACCTCGGCCAGCGCGTCCTCCAACGCCTTGCGGTCCAGCGTTCCGGTCAGCCGCAGTGCCAGCGGGATGTGGTAGGCCGCGGCGGCTCCGTCCATCCGGTGCAGGAACCACAGGCGGCGCTGCGCGAACGACAGCGGTACCGTCTGCGGCCGCTCGTACGGCGCCAGTGCGGGCCGGGCCCGGTCGGCCTCGGTGAGCCGTGCCGCCAGGCCGGCCACCGTCGGCGCCTCGAAGAGCGCGCGCAGCCCGACCTCGGCCCCCAGGGCCGAACGGACGCGGGAGACCAGTCGGGTGGCCAGCAGCGAGTGCCCGCCCAGGTCGAAGAAGTCGTCGTCGACACCGACCTGGCCCCGGCCCAGCACCTCCGCGAACAGCTCGCACAGGATCTGCTCCTGCGGCGTCCGCGCGACCCGGCCGACCCCGGCCGCGCCCGCCTCCGGCACAGGGACAGGCGCCGGCAGCGCCGCCCGGTCCAACTTCCCGTTCGGCGTCAACGGCAGCGCCGCCAACACCACGAACACCGACGGCACCAGGTAGTCCGGCAGCCGCTCCCGCAGGTACGACGCCAGCACCGCCGGGCGAGCGTCGGCGCCGGGGCGCGGGGCCACGTAGCCGACGAGCCGGTCGCCGTCGGTGAGGACGGCGGCCCGGGCGACGGCGGGGTGGGCGGTCAGGGCCGCCTCGATCTCGCCGAGCTCGACCCGGAAGCCGCGCACCTTCACCTGCTGGTCCGCCCGGCCGAGGTACTCCAACTCGCCGTCGGTCCGGCGGCGCACCACGTCCCCGGTGCGGTACATCCGGCTGCCCGCCTCGAACGGGCAGGCGACGAACCGACCCGCCGTCAGGCCCGGCCGGTTCAGGTAGCCGCGCGCCAGACCCGGCCCCGCGACGTACAGCTCCCCCGCGACGCCCGGCGGCACCAGGCGCAGCCCCTCGTCCAGCACGTACACCCGGAAGCCCGCGACCGGCCGGCCGATCGGCGGCACGCCGGAGCCCGCCGCCAGCGGGGCGCTCATCGTCGCGCACACCGTCGTCTCCGTCGGCCCGTACGCGTTGACCATCCGCCGCCCCGGCGCCCACCGCGCCACCAGCTCCGACGGGCAGGCCTCCCCCGCCACCACCAGGGTGCCGGCCGCGAGGTCGGCGCCGTCCAGCGCGGCCAGGGCCGAGGGCGGCAGGGTCACATGGGTGACGTCGAGCCGGCGGTCCGTCAGGGCCTCCAGCGGGGCCCCGGACGGGGCGAGCACGAGGGTGGCGCCGGTCAGCAGGGCGCTGCACAGGTCCCAGAACGACGCGTCGAAGCTGGGCGAGGCGAACTGGAGGACGCGGCTGCCCGGCGCCACGCCGAGCCGCTCGACCTGCGCCGCCACCAGACCCGACACCCCGCCGTGGCTCACCACCACGCCCTTGGGGCGACCGGTCGAACCCGAGGTGTAGATCACGTACGCCGGATGCCGGATGTCGAGGGCGACCTCAGGATCGGTGTCCGGCCAGGCGGACGCCTCGCACACCTCGGCGACCAGCGCCGGATCGTCGACCACCAGTACCGGGCGGGCGTCCTCCAGCATGTACGAGATCCGCGCCGCCGGGTACGCCGGATCCACCGGCAGATACGCGGCACCGGCCTTCAGGACACCCAGCACGGCCACCACCGACTCCACCGAACGCGGCAGCGCCACCGCCACGACCTGCTCCGGCCCGACCCCACGGGCGATCAGCGCATGCGCGAACCGGACGGCCCAGACATCAAGTTGACGATACGTCAGCTCTACTGTCCCGTCGGTCAGCGCGGGCGCGTCCGGCGTCGCCGCCACCTGCGCCGCGAACGCCTCCGGCAGGCTCACGCCGGCCACCCCGGGCTCGGCGGCGGGCAGGAGTTCCCCGCGCTCCCGCTCGTCCAGCAGGTCGATCGCACCGATCGGCCGGTCCGGATCGGCGGCGACCGCGGCCAGCAGCCTGGTCCACCGGGCGACCAGGGCCTCGACCGTCGAACGGTCGAACAGGTCGGTGCTGTACTCGACCGCACCGGTCAGCCCGGCCGGCGTGCCGTCGGGCCCGCGGTTCTCCGCGAGGCCGAAGGTCAGGTCGACCCGCGAGGTCCCGGTCGGCACCGGCACCCCGGAGACCGTCAGCTCGGGCAGCTCGAAGTCGCCCATCGGCGCGTTCTGCAGGGCCAGTACGGTCTGGAAGAGCGGGTGGAGCGACATCGACCGCGCCGGGTTCAGCGCCTCCACCAGGTGCTCGAACGGCACGTCCTGGTGCGCGAAGGCCGACAGCGTCGTCTCCCGCACCCGGCCCAGCAGTTCGAGGAAGCTCGGGTCCCCGCTCGTGTCGGTGCGCAGCACCAGCGCGTTGACGAAGAACCCGACCAACTCGTCCAGCGCCTCGTCGGTGCGCCCCGCGATCGGGCTGCCGATCGGGATGTCCGTCCCCGCGCCCAGCCGCGTGTACAGCGCCGCCAGGCCCGCCTGGAGCACCATGAACAGACTGCTCCCGGACCGCCGGGCCAACTCGGCCAGCCCCGCGTGCAGTTCGGGGGTCAGCCGGATGTCCAGCAGGTCGCCGCCGTAGGTCATGACCGCCGGCCTGGGCCGGTCGACGGGCAGCGCGAGCTGCTCGGGAAGCCCGGCGAGCGCTTGGCTCCAGTAGCCGACCTGGCGGGCGAACGCGCTGTCCGCGTCGGACTCCTCGCCGAGGATCTCGTGCTGCCACACGGTGTAGTCCGCGTAGCTCACCGGCAGCGGCGCCCAGCCCGGGGCGTCGCCGCGCCGGCGGGCGGTGTACGCGGTCGCGAGGTCGCGGGAGAGCGGGCTCATCGACCAGCCGTCGCCGGCGATGTGGTGCAGGACGACGAGCAGGACGTGCTCGTCCGGGGCGAGCGTGAACAGCTGCGCCCGGACGGGCAGGTCCGCCGTCAGGTCGAAGGCGCGCACCGCCGCCTCGCTCAGCAGCCCCGGCAGCTCCGACTCGCCGGCCCGGCGCACCGGGATCCGGATGGTGGCCTCCGCGGCGCTCAGCACGCGCTGGCGCGGGACGCCCTCGGTGTGCGGGAACACCGTGCGCAGGCTCTCGTGCCGCGCCACCACGTCCGTCAGCGCCGCTCCCAGCGCCTCCTGGTCGAGGTCGCCGGTCAGCCGCAGTGCCAGCGGCATGTGGTAGGTCGCGCTGGGCGCCCCGAACTGGTGCAGGAACCACAGGCGGCGCTGTGCGAAGGACAGCGGCAGCGGTTCCCGGCGCGGCCGGGGCACCAGCGCCTGCCGTGCGGTGGCGGCGTCGTGCAGGCCGGCCGCGAGCCCGGCCGGTGTCGGCGTCCGGAACAGGCGGCGCAGCTCCAGCTCGACCCCGAGGGTCGCCCGGACCCGGGAGACCAGTCGGGTGGCCAGCAGCGAGTGCCCGCCCAGGTCGAAGAAGTCGTCGTCGACACCGACCTGCGCCCGACCCAGCACCTCCGCGAGCAGCTCGCACAGGATCTGCTCCTGCGGCGTCCGCGCCGCCCGACCGAACCCGGCCGAACCCGCCTCCGGCGCCGGCAGCGCCGCCCGGTCCAACTTCCCGTTCGGCGTCAACGGCAGCGCCGCCAACACCACGAACACCGACGGCACCAGGTAGTCGGGCAGCCGCTCGCGCAGGTACGACGCCAGCACCGGCGCCGTGGTCCCGGTCTCGGCCGAGGGCACCACGTAGGCGACGATCCTGGTGTCGCCCGGCCGGTCCTCGCGGGCGAGCACCGCGACCTGGGCCACGCCGGGGTGGGCGGCCAGCTCCGCCTCGATCTCGCCGGGCTCGACCCGGAAGCCGCGCACCTTCACCTGGTGGTCCGCCCGGCCGGCGAACTCCAGCTCCCTGTCGGCGCGCCAGCGCACCAGGTCCCCGGTGCGGTACATCCGGCTGCCCGCCGGCCCGAACGGGTCGGCGACGAAGCGCCCGGCCGTCAGGCCCGGCCGGTTCAGGTAGCCGCGCGCCAGCCCGGCCCCGGCCAGGTACAGCTCGCCCGTGACGCCGGGGGCGACCGGCCGCAGGGCCGCATCCAGCACGTACGCCCGGCTGTTGGCGATCGGGCGGCCGATCGGCACCGGCAACGGGCAGTCGGCGGGGTCGGCCGGCAGCGGGAAAGCGGTGATCACGTGGGTCTCGGCCGGGCCGTAGTGGTTGTGCAGCACCCGGCCGGGCCCGCGGGCCTGGAGGCGCCGCAGGCCGCCGCCCAGGCGCATCGGCTCGCCGGCCTGCGCGATCAGCCGCAGGTCCGGCAGGTCCCGCCCGTGTTCCTCGGCCGCCTCCGCGAGTGCCTCGATCACCAGGTTGGGGGCGAAGAGCTCCGCCACCCGGTGCTGTTCCAGCCACCGGGCGAGGAGTTCGGCGCTGCGGCGCTGCTCGTCGGTCGGCACCACCAGGGTCTTGCCGAACAGCAGCGCGGAGAGCATCTCCTGCACCGAGACGTCGAAGCTGAGCGCGGTGAACTGCGCGGTGCGCGTGCCCGTCCCGCCGCCGACGGCGCGGTGGTGCCAGTGCAGCAGGTTCGTCAGGGCGCCGGAGGGCATCACCACGCCCTTGGGCCGGCCGGTCGAGCCGGACGTGTAGATGACGTACGCCGGGTGCCGGGCGTCCGGTGCGACCAGCGGGTCGGTGTTCGGGTACGTCCCGGGCGCGTCGACGGCCGCGAGGTCGTCGAGCACCACGGCCGGCCGGGCGTCCTCCAGCATGTACGCGATCCGGGCGGCCGGGTAGTCCGGGTCGACCGGCAGGTACGCGGCGCCGGTCTTGAGCACCGCGAGGACGGCCACCACCAGCTCCGCCGAGCGCGGCAGGCACAGGGCGACGATCCGTTCCGGCCCCACCCCGCGCCCGATGAGCGCGTGGGCCAGCCGGTTGGCGCGGGCGTTCAGCTCCCGGTAGGTGAGCACGGTGTCCTCGAACACCACCGCTTCGGCCTCCGGGGTGGCCCTGGCCTGCGCCTCGAACAGCGCGGCCGGGCCGGTGCCGGGGTACGGGCACCCGGTGTCGTTGCGCCCGGCCAGCAGTTCGTGCCGTTCCTCGGCGGTGAGGACGTCGATCCGGCTCAGCGGCCGGTCCGGCTCGGCCGCCGCCGCCGCGAGCAGCCGCAGCCAGCGGGCGAGCAGGGCCTCCACCGTGGCCCGGTCGAACAGGTCGGTGGCGTACTCGACGTGGCCGATGATGCCCTCCGGCGCCCCGCCGGTGCCGCCGCGCTCCAGCAGGTGGAAGGAGAGGTCGAACATCGCGGTGGGCGACTGCAACAGCACGAGCTCGGTGGCCAGGCCGGGCAGCTCGAAGGCGGAGCGCGGCGCGTTCTGCAGCGCGAGCAGCACCTGGAACAGCGGCTGACGGGCCGACGACCGGGCCGGGTTGAGGGCCTCGACCAGGTGGTCGAACGGCAGCTCCTGATGGGCGTACGCGGCCAGCGCGGTGTCCCGGACGCGGCCGAGCAGCTCGGCGAAGGTCGGGTCCCCGCTCGTGTCGGTGCGCAGCACCAGCGTGTTGACGAAGAACCCGACC
>NZ_JBHVWW010000096.1:3477-27988 GCF_042882025.1 Kitasatospora sp. NPDC058243 | reverse complement strand
GCCCGGCGGGGGCGGGGGCCGGCACCCGGCCGGTCGCCGCGCCGTGACCGCGGGCGGAGCCCGCCGCGGCACCCGGCTCGTCCGCGGGCCGTTCGACCGCACTGCGGTGCCCCTGCCCCTGGCCGCGCGCCCCCGGCTGGGGGTGGCCGTCCTCCGCCGCCGCGTGCTCCGCGGTGCGCGGCGGACGCCCCGCCCCCGACCCGGCCTGCGGCGGCACCAGCGGCGACCGCACCGGACCGCGCCCCGCACCCTGCTGCCCGGGGTGCGGCTGCTGCGCGGCCTGCTGGTGCGGGTACGGCTGCCCGGCCCGGGCGTGGAAGGCCCGGTCGGCCGGCGTCCCGGCCTGCCCCGGACCGAACGGGCCGGGCTGGCCGTGCGGGCCCGGCTGCCCCGCCGCGGCCGGCGACGCGCCGTGCGGCAGCGGCTGGCCGTGCGGGCCGACCTGCGCCGGTGCGCCGTTCCCGGCCGGGAACGGGTACGCGGGCTGCGCGCCGTGCTGGCTGCCGTGCTGTGCGCTGTGTTGCGCGCCGTGCTGGCTGCCGTGTGCCCCGCCGAACAGTGCCGCGCCCGCTGCCGACCCGGCCGTGGCCGCCGCGTGCGGCAGGGCGCCGGGCAGCCGCAGGTCGCCGCCGTGCGGACCGGTCGGCACCGCCGACTGCGGCCCGGGCCGGCGCGCCCGGTAGCTGGTCCGGTACGCGGCCGGCGAGACCCCGAGCTGGCGGCGGAAGTGCCCGCGCAGCGCCACCGGGGAACGGAACCCGCACCGACGGGCGACGTCGTCCACCGACAGCTCCGAGGTCTCCAGCAGCCGCTGCGCCTGGAGCACCCGCTGGGTGATCAGCCACTGCAGCGGCGCGCTGCCGGTGAGCGTGCGGAACCGCCGGTCGAAGGTGCGTCGGCTCATGTACGCGCGTGCCGCCAGCACCTCGACGTCGAACTGCTGGTTGAGGTTCTCCAGCGCCCAGGTGACCACCTCGGCCAGCGGGTCGTTGCCGATCTCCTCAGGTAAAGACTGGTCGATGTACTGGGCCTGTCCGCCGCCGCTGCGACGGCTCGGGACCACCAGGCGGCGGGCCAGCGCGTTGGCCGCCTCGGCGCCGTGGTCGCTGCGCACCACGTGCAGGCACAGGTCGATGCCGGCGGCGGTGCCGGCCGAGGTGAGCACGTCGCCGTCGTCGACGAAGAGCTCGCGCGGGTCCACGTGCACCCGGGGGTAGCGCTTGGCCAGCGTCGGCGCGTACATCCAGTGGGTGGTCGCCGGACGGCCGTCGAGCAGGCCGGCGGCGGCCAGGACGAAGGCGCCGGTGCAGAGCCCGATGATCCGCGCGCCCTCGTGGTGGGCCTTGCGCAGGGCGGTGATCGCCTCGACCGGCGGGGGCTGCGAGATCGAGCGCCAGGCCGGTACGACGATCGTGCCGGCCCGGGCGAGGGCCTCCAGGCCGTACGGAGCGGAGAGGGTGAGGCCGCCGGTGGTGGCGAGCGGGCCGTCCTCGCCGGCGCAGACCAGCAGCCGGTAGCGCGGCACCCCGGCGTCCTGGCGGTCGACGCCGAAGACGGACAGCGGGATCGAGCTCTCGAAGATCGGGGCGCCGCCGAAGATCAGCACCGCGACGGTCTCCCGGCGTCGGCGGCCGGAGAGCTTGCGCGGGGCGGAGACCGTCATCGGGGTCGACGAGCCGTTCGCGCCCGGCCCGCCGTGGCCCAGCGGGCCGTGGCCGGGGGAGCCCAGGGGGAGGCCGGCGAGGGGGCCGCCCGGGGAACCGGTGGGGGCGCCGTTCAGGCCAGGGGCGCCGTTCGCGCCGATCGCGCCGTTCGCGCCGCTCGTTCCGCCCGCCCCCGGGTAGCCGGGATAGGCCGGGAAGTCGGCGCCGTAGGCCTGCGCCGGGCTGACGGTGCCTCGGCTGACGACCTGTCCGGAGTGTGCCTGCTGGCCGCCGTGCACTGCTCCGACGTGTGCCGACCCGCCGTACGCGGGACCGCCGTACGCCTGCCCGCCGTGTGCCGCTCCGCCGTGCTCTGCGGCCGCCGCCGAGGTGCCCGTGGCGGCGGTGCCGGGGGAAGGCACTGTGGGGTACGAGGAGTGCGAGACGGCGCCCGGGGTGCCGGAGTTGCGGGTGGTGGCGGCGGTCGCGGAGGTGCCGGTGCTTCTCGCGGACCGAGCCGCGATACCGGCCGCCGCCTGGCCGCTGTCAGGACCCGCGTCGCTCCTGCTCACCCTGCTCAAGGCGCTCAAGCCCCCTCGGTGGTGTGGTGTGGGTGGTGCGGCACTGCTGCTCGCCAAGATCGAAATCTATCGGGTGGACCATTGCCGTTGTGACAAGTTCACCATCCGACGCTATGTCGACATGGCAATTTGGCGTGATGCATTCGATCACGAAGCGTGGCACCCGTCGACCCTTCTGGGAAGAGGGCCGGTGCAACGGTGGCTGGTTGTCGCGGGGCCGGTCCTGGGGCGTCCGGCCCACGCGCGCCCGGTCGGCGGGTCTGGGCTGCGGATTTGCCCAAGCGGGAGGGATCGGCGCGAAATTGACCGAAAATCGGCGGTGCACGAGAGGGCGCACGAAATGAGCTCGTGCGCCTCCCAGGCTTCATCCGGCCAGGGCCGGGGCGGCGGAACCGGGGCGCGACCTCCGGGTTACCGTCCTGCCGTGAACACCAACAGCCGGCTCGAACAGGCCAACGACAACGCCGCCGCCTTCTGGCTCGCCCAAGCCCGCGTGCACGGCTGGCGGTTCCGCACCCGCCCGGGCCTGACGGCGGTCCGCTGCGCCCGCACCCCGGAGGACTCGCACCGCTTCGTGGTCACCAGTCCGTACGTCGAACCAGCGCTGGTGGAAGGGGAGTTGGCGGACCTCCTGAAGGAGTGGGAGACCATCTGCTTCACCCTGGAGGACCCGTACGGCGCACTCGACCTGACCCGGTTCGGCGCCACCCGGATGCCGGTCATGCCGGTGATGACCCGTGAACCCGGCCCGGTCGACGGCGTCCCGGCCGTCCTCCCCTCGCTCTCGGAGGCGCACGGCGGCGGCTCCCTGACGGTCGATGAGGCGCTGGACGGCGATGCTTTCGCGCAGGTCGAGCGTGCGATCGTGGACGGCTTCCCGCTGCCCGCCCGGCAGCCCTGGACCCGTGGCGAAGCGCTCCCGGAACAGCTCCTGCGCGAACCCGGGCTCCGGGCCTGGCTGGGCCGCGTCGACGGCGCCACCGCCGGCACCTGCCTCACCTACGACGACGGCCAGGCCACCGGGGTGTACTGGGTCGCCACCCTGCCCGACCGGCGCGGCCAAGGCGTGGCCCGCGCCGTACTCCAGACCGCTCTGGCCCACGCGCACCCCGACCGCCCGGCCACTCTGGTCGCCACCTCGCTCGGCGAACCGCTCTACCGCAAGCTCGGGTTCACCGCGCAGGCCCGCACCTGCTGGTGGACCCGGACCTCCGTGCACGGCTGACGGCCGGGCCGCCCCGCGGCGGGGTCGTCGCTGGTTGCGGTGCGGGGCACCAGTTGCGGTGGGGTGCGGTGCGGCGGGGTGCGTGAAGGGCGTGCGGTGCGTGTGTGGGGCGGGGTGTGCGAGGTGGCGCGTTCAAGCGGGGTGCTACGGGGCGGCCGCCGCCGGCGCCACGGCGAACGTGGTCCGCGCGGGCCCCGCCCCATCCGCCGCCGTACGGACGGCCGTTGGGTGCGCCACCGCGACGGGGCGCAGCACGCTCGCCCCCGGGTCCGTAGCCGGGCCCGCGCCCGGGACCAGGCCAGGACGGCTGCCGGCGGCCACGGCAAACTCGCCGGTGCGGTTTCGGACATCCGACCCCGCCATCGAACCACCGGGGGCACTGGCCGTTCCGGCGTTCACGGCAGCAGGCGCGAACGGGCCGTCAGGGGCGGATTCTGTCGGCCGTGCGCCGGTCCGCGCGCCGAGGAGCGCCCCCGTGCGCACCGGCACCCCGGTGGACCGCCGCTGGACCGGCCCGCCCGCGCGCAGACCCGGCCGGGCCGACGGTGCGCCGCGTGCGGCGAGCACCTGACCGACGGCCTCCGGCAGGCCGGCCGCCTTCAGCGTCGGCCGGTAGCCGCTCTCGGCCCAGGGCCGGCCGTGGTGCAGCCAGACGCTGCGCAGGCCGGCCAGTTCGGCGCCGGCGATGTCCGCGGGCGCGTGGTCCCCGACCATCCAGGTGTGCGCGGCCCACGTCCCGGTGGGCACGACGCCGCACCGCTGGGCGGCTATCTCGAAGATCAGCGGATCCGGTTTGACGCAGTCGGCCTCCTCGGAGATGACCCAGCCGTCGACCAGCGGCCCCAGCCCGGTCCGCCGGATCTTCTCCAACTGCGGCCGGGTGCCGCCGTTGCTGACGATGCCGAGCGTCCACCCGGCCGCCCGTGCCGCCTGCAGCGCGTCGACGTGTCCGGGCGGGCAGTGGATGTGGGAGTTGATGCCGTGTCGGTAGTGGGCGAGCAGGAACTCGGTGGAGACGTCCAACCCGTAGCGGCGCCGGACGGCGGACAGTACGGTGCTGCGCGGCACGTAGCCGCCGCCGTCGAGAGTGACGAACCATTCGAGGTCTCCGGGCGGCAGGTCGCGCTCGGACAGAAAATCCTGAGCCCAGGCCCGGAAAGCGGCGTCCCTGGGGAGCAGCGTGTTGTCGAGGTCGAACAGGAGCAGGGGCATGCCAAGCATGGTGCCAGCGGCCGCGCCTATGCACCTGGCAAATGCCAGACCGCGTCGCGAAGCCGTACGTAGTGGCTGAAACGGGTTCCAGGACCTGGCGTACGGGTGGGTCCGGGCGGGCCGGCTGAGGCTGGCGGGGCGTGACGGTTCGCGACGTGTCGCAACGGATCGTCGCCGATCCATGACAGTCCGGTCACGGTGTCCGGCAGGCCTGTTGCGTCCCCCGGTCCGCTCAGTCAAGCTCCAGGGAACCTCCTTTCTGGAGGGGGCGCGTGGCCTGCGGGCGGGGCGCACTGCCGACGGCGGGCGCATCCTCCTTTCGCGGGAACAATGCCGCTCCGAGGCCTCACCGCTGGGCTGGGCCTCACACCCGTCGTACTCTGAAAGGAACAGGTCACATACGGTGCTGCGCGGCGCAGACCGACGTCATCCCGGGGGCGGGCCTGCTGCCCGGGCGGCGTTGTCCTCTCCTGTCGGCCCCTCTCCCCTGAAGAGCCGTGAGCCATGGCTGGTTTTGAGTCCTTCCGACCGGTGGAGCCGGACGCGCCCCGCAGCGTGGGCGCAGGCGCCGGGGACGACGGCGGCCGCGCGGACCTCGCTCCAGCCGACGGGCACGCCGATGTATCGGGTCGCCTGCCCGCCAGTAGGCAGGCCGATGACCGAGCCGACGACCAGGTCGACGCCCAAGCCGACGGGCTCGGCTGCGCACCGGCCGACGAGCGCGGGGGTGGGCGCAGGGGCGAGCGGGCTGATGACCGTGTCGGCGAGCACGCCGGCGAGCGGGTTGTCGGCGAGCGGGTTGGCGACGCCGCCGCCCAGCGAGCCGCCGCGCCGGCTGGCACCTCGGGTGTCGCTGGTGCCGCCGATCGCGCCCCGGGCGCTGAGGAAGCCGGCCCGGGGCCGGGTGCTCCCCGGGGCCTCGTGCGTGCTCTGTGCGGCCTGGTCCGACGAGGCGGCCTCGCCCGGCACGACCGTCCAGGGCCTCGCCAGCGGCGTGGCGGGCACCCGGCCGACCCTGCAGGGTCTCCGGTGACGGGCCGCCTGGGCCCGGGCGCCGAGCGCCCGGAGGCGTCCGGCCTGCCCGGCGCGCACACCGAGTCGACGGCCCGGGACGCGTCCGCGCGCTCCCTCGACCCGGTCTTCCAGCACGGCGTGGTCGTCGGCTTCGACGGCTCCCTGTCGAGCGAGCGCGCCCTCGCGTACGCGGTGGGCATGGCGCGCCGTTCGCAGTGCGGCCTGGTGATCGTGCACGTCGCCAATCGCCTGCCCGCCACTGTCTGGGCAGGCTGTGAACCTCCCGTCTTCGTCGACCTCCCCGACCACCGGACCGAGGTCCTGGGCCTGGAGCTCGCCTGCGCGGACTTCCTCACCGGGGTGCCGTGGATCCTGATCGAGCGGGGCGGCGACATCTGCCACGAGATCGAGGAGGTCGGCCGCGAGTACGCCGCCGACGCGATCGTCGTCGGCACGACGCACGGCCTGCTCGGCAAGATCTTCGGCTCGGTCTCCGGACGGCTGGCGCGGCGGGCCAACCGCCCGGTGATCGTGATTCCCTGACGCTCCGTCGGGCGCCGCGTTTCCGCGCCCCCGGAGGCGTCTCCCCGTTGTCGGCCGATGAGGTCGGCCGCTGGTGTCGGCCGCCGATGGTGTCGACCGCCCCGCCGGCGTCGGCCCGCTCCTCTGCGTCGGGCGCTCCTCAATGCCGCCTGAGGAGCGGGGTGTTGCTCCGGTGGGGCCGGATCAGAACCCGGCGCCGATCTCCCGGGCGATGAGCATGCGCTGAACCTCCGATGTGCCCTCCCCGATTTCCAGGATCTTGCAGTCGCGCCAGAAACGGGCGACCGGGAACTCGTTCATGAAGCCGTACCCGCCGTGGATCTGGGTCGCCTCGCGGGCGTTGTCGACGGCGGCCTCGGACGAGTACAGCTTCGCGATCGCGGCCTCCTTCTTGAACGGTTCGCCGTGCAGCAGCCGGGAGGCGGCGTCCCGCCAGGCCAGGCGGGAGGTGTGGGCGCGCAGCTCCATGTCGGCGAGCTTGAACTGGATGGCCTGGTTGGCGCCGATCGGCCGGCCGAAGGCCCGGCGCGTGCCGGCGTACTTGACGGACTCGTCGACGCATCCCTGGGCCAGGCCGGTGGCCAGGGCCGCGATCGCGATGCGGCCCTCGTCGAGGATCCGCAGGAACTGGGCGTAGCCTCGGCCACGCTCGCCCAGCAGGTTGGCCGCGGGGACGCGGCAGTCGGTAAAGGACAGTTCGCGGGTGTCGGATGCGTTCCACCCGACCTTCGAGTACTTCTTCGATACCTGGAACCCCGGGGTCCCGGTGGGCACGATGATGGAAGAGATTTCGCGCGTTGGCGAGCGGAATTCGCCTTCTTCACTCGAACGAGCGATCGGTTCCGTGAGCGCGGTGACGGTGACCAGACCGGTGATGTCCGTGCCGGAGTTGGTGATGAAGCACTTGGTGCCGTTGATGACCCACTCGTCGGTGGTCTCGTCGTACCGCGCGGTCGTGCGGGTCGCGCCGGCGTCCGAGCCGCCCTCGGGCTCGGTCAGGCCGAAGGCGCCGAGGAGTTCGCCGGAGGTCAGCCGGGGCAGCCACTCGCGCTTCTGCTCCTCCGTCCCGAACCGGTGGATCGGCATCGCGCCGAGCGAGACGGCCGCCTCCAGGGTGATCGCCACCGAGGAGTCGACCCGGGCGAGTTCCTCCAGGGCGATGCCCAGCGCGAAGTAGTCGCCGCCCATGCCGCCGTACTCCTCCGGGAAGGGCAGGCCGAACAGGCCCATGCGCCCCATCTCGCGGACGATCTCGTACGGGAACTCCTCCCGCTCGTAGAACCCGCCGATCTTCGGCGCCACCACGTCCTGGGCGAACTCGGCGACGGTGCGCCGCAGTTCCTCGTACTCGCTGCTGAGCCGGTGGTCGAACACGGTGATCCTCCTGGAGCCCGGCCGGGGTGGCCGCGGGCGTGAGCGGGACGACCGGCATCCGTCTGACGGTGTGACGGTCGCACGGTGTGGTTGGACGATGAACGTGGTGCCTGGTGCCGGCCGCGGCCGGGATTCCGCGCGGCCGGCACCGGGGAGCGGTGGTGGGGCGGGGTCAGCCCCGGGCGGCGCCGAGTAGCGCCTGGACGGTGCGGGACGGGCTCGGACGGCCCAGCCGCTCGGCCATCCACCCGCTGGTGGCGACCAGCGCGCGCAGGTCGACCCCGGTCCGGATGCCGAGCCCGTGCAGCATCCACACCAGGTCCTCGGTGGCCAGGTTGCCGGTGGCGCTCTTCGCGTACGGGCAGCCGCCGAGGCCGCCCGCCGACGCGTCCACCGTGGTGGCCCCCTCGCGCAGGGCCGCCAGGGTGTTGCTGAGCGCCTGGCCGTAGGTGTCGTGGAAGTGCACGGCGAGCCGGTCGGCCGGCACCCCGGCCCGCGCGAAGCCGGCCAGCAGGGCGCCGACCTGCCCGGGGGTGGCCACGCCGATGGTGTCGCCGAGGCTCAGTTCCGCGCAGCCCATCTCCAGCAGCCGCACGCCGTACCCGACCACCTGGGAGACCGGGACCGGACCTTCCCAGGGGTCTCCGAAGCACATCGAGAGGTAGCCGCGGACCGCCAGCCCGGCCTCGGTCGCCCGCGTCACGACCGGGCGGAACATCGCCATCGCCTCGTCCGCCGAGCGGTTGAGGTTGCGGCGGGCGAAGGTCTCGGTGGCGCTGGCGAACACCGCGACGTCGGTGGCGTGGTGGGCGAGCGCCCGGTCGAGGCCGCGTTCGTTGGGCACCAGCACCGGCAGCCGCAGGCCGGGGTGGCGCTCCGGCAGGCCGGCGAGCCGGGGCATCAGTTCTTCGGCGTCGGCCAGCTGCGGGACCCATTTCGGGTGGACGAAGCTGGTCGCCTCGACGGTGCGCAGCCCGGCGGCCGCGAGCCGGGCGATGAACTCCGCCTTGACCTCCACGGGCACCAGGGAGCCCTCGTTCTGCAGCCCGTCGCGCGGTCCGACCTCGTGGATCCGGACCTCCTCGGGCAGGCCGGGGGCGCGGACGGGGTCGGGCAGGCCCAGGTCCAGCGCGTCGGGCTCGCGGGCGGGTGCGGTCATGACCGCACCCCGGCGGGCGCGGGGGCGGCCTGCTCGTCGGCGCCGTCCCCGGCCGGGGCGACCACGACCAGCAGTTCCTCCATCGCGACGGTGGCGCCCGCGGTGGCCCGCAGCTCGGCCACCACGCCGTCGTGCGGGGCGGCGATCACGTGTTCCATCTTCATGGCCTCCAGCACGAGCAGGGGCTGGCCCTTGCGGACCGTCTCGCCCGTCGTGGTCTTGACGACGGTGACGGTTCCGGGCATCGGGGCGGTCAGGGCGCCGTGGTGGGCGGCGGTTCCGGCGGCGCGCTCGCCCACCGGGTCGTGGGCGTGCAGCGACCAGGCGTCGCCCTCGATGCCGAGCCAGGTCACCGGGCCGGCGGCGGGGCCGGGAGCGGCGTCGGTGGCCAGCGCGAACGTGGTCTGCAGGCCGTCGACGGTCAGGTGCAGCCGGTCGGCGGTCCGGGTCGCGCGGGCCCGGTGGACGGGCCCGGCGCCGAGCCGGAGCTCGACCTCGCGGGTGAGCTCGGCGGGATTGTCAGTGGCATCGGCTACGTTGCCCGCAGTGATCGAACGGATGCGCACCGAGACCGGATCCTGGCCGGGGGTACGGAGTCGGTGGGTGGTCCAGGCGGGGGTGCCGCTCAGGCGCCAGCCGGAGGGAAGGGAGAAGGGGTCGGTCCAGCCGCCGGGGTCGGCGGCCGGGGTGAGGTCCAGGTGCCGCGCCAGCGCGGCCGCGTAGTAGAGGAGGTGGGCAGGTGGTGGCGTCTCGGCCGCCAGCGGGTCGGCAGTTGTGGCGTCGGCCTCGTGCGCGTCATCGGTCTCGTTGGCCTTGTCGGCCTCGCCGGTCTCGTTCGCGCCGTTCGGCGCGTTCGCCGGGGAGTACGGCGAGGCGAGCAGGGCGGGCTGCTGTTGGGCCGTCTGTTCCACCAGGCCGGTGTCCAGTCGGCCGGCGACGACCTCGGGGTGTGCGAGCAGCCGTCGCAGGAAGCCGGTGTTGGTGGTGACGCCCAGGATGCGGGTGTCGGCCAGCGCGGCGCGGAGCCGGCGCAGCGCGGTCGGGCGGTCGGGCCCGTACGCGATGACCTTGGCGAGCATCGGGTCGTAGGCGCTGGTGACGACGGATCCGGGGGCGACTCCGGAGTCGACGCGCACGCCCTCGCCCTGGGGCTCGTCCAGGACGAGGATGCGGCCGCCGGTGGGCAGGAAGTCCCGTTCCGGGTCCTCGGCGCAGATCCGGGCCTCGATGGCGTGGCCCAGGAAGGAGATGTCGGACTGATCGAAGGAGAGCCGTTCGCCCGAGGCGATCCGCAGCTGCCACTCGACCAGGTCGAGTCGGGCTGAATCGTCGCCGACGGCGACGGCGAGTTCGGTGACGGGGTGTTCGACCTGGAGGCGGGTGTTCATCTCCATGAAGAAGAAGTCCCGCACCCCCTCGGTGGAGGCGGTGGCGGGGGAGTCCGGGTCGATGCCGGGAACGATGAATTCCACGGTGCCGGCCCCGGTGTAGCCGCAGGACTCCGCGGCGCGGACGGCCGCGGCGCCCATCGCGGTGCGGGTCTCGGCATTGAGCAGAACGGAGGGAGCCTCTTCGATCAGTTTCTGATGGCGGCGCTGGAGGCTGCATTCGCGCTCGCCGAGGTGGACGGTGGTGCCGTGGGCGTCGGCGAGCACCTGCACCTCGATGTGGCGCGGCCGGTCGACCCAGCGTTCCAGCAGCAGGGTGTCGTCACCGAAGGCGGTCCGGGCGACGCGGCGGGCGGCGGCGATCTCGGTGGGCAGGTCGGCGCGGTCCCGCACGAGGCGCATGCCCTTGCCACCGCCTCCGGCGGACGGCTTGAGCAGGACGGGGTAGCCGATCTCCTCGGCGGCGGCGAGGAGATCCCCGTCGGTGGGCGCGGTGGCCTGGCTGCCGGGGACCACCGGAACGCCGGCGGTTCGGACGGCTTCCTTGGCGTTGATCTTGTCACCCATCAGCTCGACCGCACCGGGAGGAGGTCCGATGAAGACGAGGCCGGCGTCGGCGCAGGCGCGGGCGAAGCCGGCGTTCTCGGCGAGGAAGCCGTAACCGGGGTGGACGGCCTGGGCCCCGGTGCGGCGGGCGGCGGCGAGGATCTGGTCGGTGCGCAGGTAGGTCTCGGCCGCCGAGCTGTCGCTGCGGTCGGCCGGGCCGAGCCGGACGGCGACGTCGGCCTCCCGGACGTGCGGCGCGTCGGCGTCGGCGTCGCTGAACACGGCGACCGAGCGCACGCCGAGCCGCCGCAGGGTGCGGATCACCCGGAGGGCGATCTCGCCGCGGTTGGCGACCAGAACTGTGTCGAACATGGGAGGCGTTCCTCCGGGTCGAGGGGAGCCGTACGAAGGAGGTGGCGGCGGGGTGGCGGCGGTGGAGAGGAGGGCGCCGGCCCGGGTGCGCCGGCGCCGCGGGAGTCACGCCCGCAGGAGCGGGGTCACACCGACAGGAGAGGGGAGGTCGCGTGGGAGGGGGCGGGTCACACCCGCCGGGGCGGGGTCACATCCGGAAGACCCCGTACGGGCCGGGCGGCGGGAGCGGGGCGTTGGCGCAGGCGGTGAGGGCGAGGCCGACGACGGTGCGGGTGTCCATCGGGTCGATCACGCCGTCATCCCAGAGGCGGGCGGTGGCGTAGTAGGCGTTGCCCTGGCGCTCGTACTGCTCGCGGACGGGGCGCTTGAACTCCTCCTCCGCCTCGGCCGGCCACTGCTCGCCGTGGGCCTCCAACTGGTCGCGGCGGACGGTGGCGAGGACGGACGCCGCCTGCTCGCCGCCCATCACGGAGATCTTCGAGCCCGGCCACATCCACAGGAAGCGAGGTGAGTAGGCCCGGCCGCACATCGAGTAGTTGCCGGCTCCGTACGAGCCGCCGATCACCACGGTCAGCTTCGGGACGCGGGTGCTGGCGACGGCGTTGACCATCTTGGCGCCGTGCTTGGCGATGCCGCCCGCCTCGTACTGCCGGCCGACCATGAACCCGGTGATGTTCTGCAGGAAGAGGAGGGGGATGCCGCGCTGGTCGCACAACTCGATGAAGTGGGCGCCCTTGAGGGCCGACTCGGAGAACAGCACGCCGTTGTTGGCGACGATGCCGACGGGGTGGCCGTGGATCCGGGCGAAGCCGGTGACCAGGGTCGCGCCGTACTCGGCCTTGAACTCGGCGAACCGGCTGCCGTCGACCAGCCGGGCGATCACCTCGCGCACGTCGTAGGGCGTGCGCGGGTCGACCGGGACGGCCCCGTACAGGCCGGCCGGGTCCACGGCCGGCGGCTCGACCGGGGTGAGCGGCCACGGCCTGGCCGAGCGCGGGCCGAGCCCGGCCACGATCGTGCGGACGATGGAGAGGGCGTGGGCGTCGTCCTCGGCCAGGTGGTCCGTCACCCCCGAGGTGCGGGAGTGCAGGTCACCGCCGCCCAGTTCCTCGGCGGTGACCACCTCTCCGGTGGCGGCCTTCACCAGTGGTGGCCCGCCCAGGAAGATCGTGCCCTGGTTGCGGACGATCACGGCCTGGTCGCTCATCGCCGGGACGTACGCCCCGCCGGCCGTGCAGGAGCCGAGCACGGCGGCGATCTGCGGGATGCCCGCGGCGGAGAGCCTGGCCTGGTTGTAGAAGATCCGGCCGAAGTGGTCGCGGTCCGGGAAGACCTCGTCCTGCATGGGGAGGAAGGCGCCGCCGGAGTCCACCAGGTAGACGCAGGGCAGCCGGTTCTCCAGCGCGACCTCCTGGGCGCGCAGGTGCTTCTTCACGGTCATCGGGTAGTAGGTGCCGCCCTTGACGGTGGCGTCGTTGGCGACCACCACCACCTCGCGCCCGGCGACCCGGCCGATGCCCGCGATCACCCCGGCCGCGGGCGCCGCCCCGTCGTACATTCCGTCGGCGGCCAGCGGGGCCAGTTCCAGGAAGGGCGAGGCCGGGTCGAGCAGGGCGTCCACCCGGTCGCGGGGGAGCAGCTTGCCGCGCGCCGTGTGCCGGGCGCGGGCCCTGGCGCCGCCGCCGAGGGCCGCCGCGTCGAGCTTCTCGCGCAGCTCGGCGACCAGGGCCCGGTGTGCCTCGGTGTTGGCGCGGTAGGCGGTGGAGCCCGGGTCGACCGCGGTGCCGAGCCGGGGCGCGGGAGCAGCGGCTCCCGGCGGTACGGCACCTGGCGCCGCCGTGGTGCCGGCCGCTGTGCTGCCATGGACGCCGGTGGGTACACCGGCGGTTGAGATGACCATTCCCAAGAGCTCCCTTGCCCTCGGCACCAGGCGGGCGGCCGGATGCGGTGCGCCCATGGACCCCACGTTAATTAACGTTAACTTACGCGCCCAGGTTAACGGCCGATAACCCCACTGTCTACGATGGGCAGCATGCCGAACGTCCCCGCAGCCTCCGCGCTCCCACGCCGCGACCAGATCCGTCGGGAGGCCGCGCGACTCTTCGCGGCCCGGGGTTTCCTCGGGGTGGGTGTGGACGAGATCGGCAAGGCCGTCGGCATCAGCGGCCCCGGGCTCTACCGCCACTTCGCCGGAAAGGACGCGATGCTCGCCGATCTGCTGATCGGCATCAGCGAGCGCCTGCTGGAGGAGGGGCGGCGCCGGGCGGGGGGCGGCGACGGTCCGGCCGCCGCGCTGGACGCGCTGATCGGCGGCCACGTCGACTTCGCCCTCGACGACCGCGACCTGATCACCCTCCACGACCGCGAGCTGCTGAACCTCAAGGAGGAGGACCGGCGCACCGTCCGCCGGCTCCAGCGCGGCTACGTCGAGCTCTGGGTGGACGTGGTCCGGCAGGTCTATCCGCAGCTGACGGGCCCCGCCGCCGAACCGGTGGCCAGGGCCGCCGTCCACGCCGTCTTCGGCCTGATCAACTCGACCCCGCACAGCCTCGGCCCGGGCCCCGCCCAGGACGAGCGCTCCGGCCTCCAGCGCGACGGCATGGCCGTCCTGCTGCACGCCCTCGCCCACGGCGCCTTCGCGGCGGCGGCCGAGTCGGTGTCCGCGCAGGCCTGAGTCCTGCGCACCCGGACGGCCCGCTTGGCAGTCCAGGCCCAAGGTTGGCGCTCCGGCTCCGAGGCCGGAGGTCTAGGACCAAAGGACGGCGCCCGCCCGCCCCGGGCCGCTGGGCCTTCGGCGGCCCGTCCGCCACCCTGGAGGCAGGCGACCCCGGAGGCGGGCGACCCCGGAGGCGGGCGACCCCGGAGGCGGGCGACCCCGGAGGCGGGCGGGTTGGCGGGCCGTGCGTTCGTTCGGCCGGGAATCACCGCAGGCCGCAGGCTGTTGGCCAGTCCGCCGGACCGGACGATCCGGGCCGCCCCGGCCCGCTCCGGCCCCATCCGGGCCGGAAACGCCATGGCGGCCACCCGACGAAATGGTTAGCATCCCTAAATATGCCTGAGACTCACGGATCCACGGTGGAGCAATCCCCGAGCGGCTCACCGGCCCCCGGTGCGAGCCCGCAGCCGGACGGCGCCCACCCGCAGCCGGACGGCAACGACCCGCAGGCCGTCGGCTGGCTGCGCCGCCTGGTCGGCTACTGCTGGCGTTCCCGCCGCAGCGTGCTGCTCGCCTTCGGCGCCTCGCTCGTCGGCATGGCCGTCACCTCGCTGGTGCCGCTGGTCACCAAGCTGATCATCGACGACGTCATCACCGCGCACACCCGTTCGCTGGTCCCCTGGGCGGTGGTGCTGCTGCTCGCCGCCGTCGTCGTCTTCGGTTGCACCCAGGTCCGCCGCTACTACGGCGGCCAGCTCGCCCTGGACGTCCAGCACGACATGCGCAGCGACCTGTTCCGCTCGCTCGGCCGGCTCGACGGCCACCGCCAGGACCGGCTGGACACCGGCCAGGTGGTCGGGCGCGCGACCTCCGACCTCCAGCTGATCAACGGCCTGCTCTCGATGCTGCCGATGATGACCGGCTACCTGCTGATGTTCGTCATGTCGCTGGCCGTGATGGTCTGGCTCTCCCCGCCGCTCACCCTGATAGCCCTGGTGATGGCCCCCGCGCTGTGGTGGATCACCGTCCTCAGTCGGAAGCGACTCTTCCCCGCCACCTGGGCCGCCCAGCAGGAGGCGGCCGCCGTCGCGGGTGTGGTGGACGGCGCGATCGGCGGTGTTCGGGTGGTCAAGGGCTTCGGCCAGGAGGCGCAGGAGCTGGACAAGCTGGAGCGGGCCTCCCGCAACCTGTTCGCGGCCCGGCTCCGGTCGATCCGGCTCAACGCCCGCTACAACCCGGCGATGCAGGCCGTCCCGGCGCTCGCGCAGGTCGCGGTGCTGGCCTTCGGCGGCTGGCTGGCTGTCGACGGCCAGGTGTCGCTCGGGACCTTCGTCGCCTTCTCCACCTACGTCGCGCAGATGACCGGACCGGTGCGGATGCTCACCATGGTCATCACGGTCGGCCAGCAGGCCCGGGCCGGCGTGGAGCGCGTCCTCCAGCTGATCGACGAGCGCCCGCTGGTCCAGGAGCGCCCGGACGCGCTCACCCTGGACCTCACCGGGGACGGCACCCGCGAAGGCGCCGCCACCGGCGTCCGTGAAGGCAGCACCGCAGGCCCCCGCGCCACCGCAGACACCCGCGCCACCGCAGGCCCCCGAACCTCCGATGTCGCCCTGGAGTTCGACCAGGTCGAGTTCCGCTACGACCCCGAGCACCCCGCCCCCGTCCTGCACGGCCTCAGCCTGAAGCTGGCCCCCGGCGAGACCCTCGCCCTGGTCGGGGCTTCCGGCTCCGGCAAGTCGACGGTGGCGCAGCTGGTGCCGCGCTTCTACGACCCGGCGGCCGGCGCCGTCCGCCTCTACGGCCACGACCTGCGCGACCTCACCCTGGACTCGGTCCGGTCGGCGGTCGGCATCGTCCCCGAGGAGAGCTTCCTGTTCTCCGAGTCGGTCCGCACCAACATCGCCTACGGCCGTCCGGACGCCACGGACGAGCAGGTCGTGGCGGCCGCGCGGGCCGCCCAGGCCGACGAGTTCGTCCGCGCGCTGCCGGACGGCTACGAGACCAAGGTCGGCGAGCAGGGCCTGACCCTCTCCGGAGGCCAGCGCCAGCGGATCGCGCTGGCCCGGGCGATCCTCACCGACCCCCGGATCCTGCTGCTGGACGATGCCACCTCGGCGGTGGACCCGCAGGTCGAGGCGGAGATCCACGACGCGCTGCGTTCGGTGATGACCGGCCGCACCACGCTGCTGATCGCCCACCGCCGCTCGACCCTGCAGCTCGCCGACCGGATAGCCGTCCTGGATCACGGCCGGCTGCTGGACATCGGCACGCACGAGGAACTCGACGCCCGATGTCCCCAGTACCGGGCTCTGATCACCGACCCCGAGGCCGGCCGCACACCCCGGTCGTCCGAGGCCCCGCAGACTGTCGAGCAGACCTCTCCGCAGACCCCCGAGCGGCCCGCTGGGCAGCAGACCCCCGAGCAGCAGACCGCTGAGCAGGCCGCCGAGCAGACCGAGGCGCGGTCCGCCTCCGAGCAGGTCGACGGACCGACCCCCATGCAGGCCCCGGCCCCGGAACCCGTCGCCTCGCAACCCGCTGCCCCGGCTGCCCCCGACCTCCCCACCCCCGCCCTGGTCAAGGCGGCCCGCACCGCCGACCCCGACCTGCTGGCCAGGGTCGCGGCCCTCCCGCCGGCCGCCGACTCCCCGGCGGTCCCGCGCGCCGAGGCCGAGGCCGGTGACCCGGACTTCACCCTCCGCCGCCTGCTGCGCCCCTTCCGCGTCCCGCTCGCCCTGGCCCTGCTGCTCGTCGCGCTCGACGCGGCTTCCGGCCTGGTGCTGCCGGTGCTGATCCGGCACGGCATCGACCAGGGCGTCAGCAAGGCCCTGATGTCCGGGGTGGCCGTGGCCGCGCTCGCCGCGCTGGTGGTGGTGCTGCTGGACTGGTTGGTGCAGAGCGCCGAGAACCGGGTCAGCGGCCGTACCGGTGAGCGGGTGCTCTACATGCTCCGCCTCAAGATCTTCGCCCACCTCAACCGGCTCGGCCTGGACTACTACGAGCGCGAGCTGTCCGGCCGGATCATGACCCGGATGACCACCGACCTGGACTCGCTGACGTCCTTCCTGCAGACCGGCGTGGTCACCGCCGTGGTCAGCCTGCTGACCTTCGGCGGGATCTTCGCCGCGCTGCTGATCATCGACGCCGGCCTGGCCCTGGTGGTCTTCGCGGTGCTGCCCCTGCTGGTGATCGCGACGCTGGTGTTCCGCCGGAAGTCCAGGGACCAGTACGAGCTGTCCCGGGACCTCATCAGCACCGTCAACGCCGACCTCCAGGAGAACGTGGCGGGCATGCGGATCGTCCAGGCCTTCCGCCGCCTGGACACCAACACGGACCGCTTCGTCGCCAGGGGCGTCGCCTACCGCGAGGCCCGGGTGCGCGCGCAGCTGTACATCTCGCTGTACTTCCCGTTCGTCCAGTTCCTCTCCAGCGTGGCCGCCGCGCTGGTGCTGATCGTGGGCGCGGCCCGGGTCGACGCCGGGACGCTGACGGTCGGCGCGCTGGTCGCGTACCTGCTGTACATCGATCTGTTCTTCGCGCCGGTCAACCAGCTGTCCCAGGTGTTCGACGGCTACCAGCAGGCTTCGGTGGGCCTCGGCCGGATCCGGGAGCTGCTGCGCACCCCGACCGCCACGGCCGAGGCGGCCGACCCCGTGCCGGTGCCCGAGGGGCTGCGCGGCGAGATCTCCTTCGAGGGTGTCGGCTTCGCCTACAACGGCGGTGCGGACGGCGCCCCGAACGTGCTGACCGGTGTGGACCTGCACATTCCGGCCGGGCAGACGGTGGCGCTGGTGGGCGAGACCGGCGCCGGCAAGTCGACGCTGGTGAAGCTGGTCGCCCGGTTCTACGACGCGACGGAGGGCACCGTGCGGGTGGACGGGGTCGACCTCACCCGCTTCGACCTGGCGCAGTACCGCCACCGGCTGGGCGTGGTGCCGCAGGAGGCGTACCTGTTCGCGGGCACGGTGCGCGAGGCGATCGCGTACGGCCGGCCCGACGCCTCGCCGGCCGAGGTGGAGGCGGCGGCCCGGGCGGTCGGCGCGCACGACATGATCGTCCGGCTGTCCGGCGGCTACGACCACGAGGTCGCGGGTCGCGGCCGCAACCTCTCGGCGGGCCAGCGGCAGTTGATCGCGCTGGCCCGGGCCGAACTGGTCGATCCGGACGTCCTGCTGCTCGACGAGGCGACCGCGGCGCTCGACCTGGCCACCGAGGCGGTGGTCAACCAGGCCGCGGACCGGCTCAGTGGCGGCCGCACCACGCTGGTCATCGCCCACCGGCTGACCACCGCCGAGCGCGCCGACAGGGTCGTCGTGCTGGACCACGGCCGGGTGGTCGAGGACGGTACGCACACCGAGTTGCTCGCCCGGGGCGGCACGTACGCCCGGCTCTGGCAGGCGTTCATCGCGGACGGCCACCCGGCGGTCGAGGCCGTCGCCGCGGGGTAGCCGACTGCCCGCGATCAGTCTGGCGGACCGTCGCCGGCGGCCCGCCAGACTGATCGTCAGGCGGCGATCAGCGAGGCCAGCAGGCCGGTGGCGTCGATCCCGTGCGGCAGGTCGCTGACCTGTCCGTCCCCGACCTCGACCACGCGCCAGCCGGAGCCGTCGGCCCGGCTGGCGAGGTCGGTGGTGACGAAGCGGCAGCCGAGCATCCGGACCAGGGGGCGGACGCCGGTGAGGTCGGGTTCGACATCGTGGTGGGGTGCGTCGGGGTGCGGCCCGACCAGGACGGGTTCGCCGTCCAGCCACCACACCCGCGCCTCCATGGCCCGCCCGCTCCCACGGCCCGAACGGACATCCGATCCTTCGCCCGATCCTTCCCCCGATCCTTCGCCGAAGTCGTCGCCCGAGCTGCCGCCCGGCCCGTCGGCCGGCCGCTCGAACTCCTCGTACCGCCGCAGCACCACCCCGCCGGTCAGGAACTCGCCCTGGAGCTCGACGAACCGCGCCACCACCCGCCCGACGCTCGCCAGATCGGCCAACTCGGGGATGTAGCAGGCCTCGTGCCACTCGTGCTTGCGCGACTTCACGTAGTCCTTGACGATCGCCGGCCCGCTCCCGCCGAGCCGGGCCACGGCGGCCGCCAGCTCTTCCGGCCCGGGCACCGAGGAAGCGGCGGTGGGGATCCACGTGCTGGGCGGAGTCGCCCCCTCGAACACGTCGTACCAGCCCGGCAGTTCGTGTGCCGTCGCATAGCCGGCCGGGCTGGTCAGCAGGGCGCAGCCGCGCGCGGCGAGCGCGGTGGCGAAGCCGGTGTAGCGGGCGGACGGAAGCATCCAGCCCCGGTACCAGAGCGGACCCCGGTCCTGCGGCACCCGCCGGACCGCCTGCTCGGCGTGCCCGGCGAGCAGCGCGTCGTGGTCGACCAGGTGGTGCTCGCCGCCCAACTCCCGCAGCAGCCTGGCCTCCCAGGCGAAGTGCGGGTCGGGCCGGCGCGGGTTGAGCGGGTCGGCGGGGAAGAGGATCGCGGGTACGGGCATGGCCGTCAGGGTAAGGCCCGGGTGGGGCGGCGTCGGCGGCTTTCGGCGCGTCAAACCCGCTCGACGGCCCGGCCGGGTGCTGGGAGAGTGATCCGATGCGAAATCTGCTGAGACTCCGTACACGTGTCCCCCGGCAGGCGGCTCGCACGGTGGTCCTGGACGAGGACGGCTCGGTCTTCCTGCTCCGTTCGGACAACGACGAGGTCGGCGTCCACTGGACCATGCCGGGCGGCGGGCTGGAGCCCGGCGAGACCCCGTGGACCGGCGCCCGGCGCGAACTCTGGGAGGAGACGGGCTGGAGCGACCTCGAACCGGGCCCGCTGCTCTGCACCTGGGAACACGACTTCACCTGGCACGGCACCCCGGTCCGTCAGCACGAGCACATCTACCTCACGGGCGGACCGCACCGCGGCCCGGTCGGTGACGTCAGCGCGGTGCACGCCGAGGACCGGATCCTCGACTGGCGCTGGTGGACCCCGGCCGACCTGGCGGACGAGCACGCCGACGCGCTCTGGCCGCCCCGGCTGCCGGAGCTGCTGGCCGCCGTCCGCGAGGGCTGGGCCGTCGATGGGCGCCCCCCGGTACCCGTCGACCTCGGCTTCATCCCGAACGCCCCGGCCACCCGCTGACGGCCACCCGCTGACCGCTCCCCGACGCACGGCCGACCGCGATCTCCTGACCGCCGTCTCCTGACCGTCACCGGCGGGCCCCAAAAGCGCGCTGCTACGGCCACACGCTGCTACAAGCGCACGCCCCTACGGGCGCCCGCCGCGTCGCGCCCGCCCGCCCGGGCCGGATTCCCAACCGTGCAGGTCCAGCTCCCGGTCGTGCAGCGCGCAGGGGTTCATCAGTACGGTCAGCTGCGCGTCGGCCAACTGCTCGAAGGCGAGCCCGGTGGCGGACAGCAGCTGCTCGGTCGGCACCGAGACGGCGATGGCGGCGCGCCAGGAGGGCAGCACGATCAGGCTGGTGCCGCGGCCGATCCGGACCGGTTCCGCCGTCACCCGGACCGGCGCCCGCTCCTCCGGGCGGCCGACGGCCTCGGGCTGGTTCGGGCTGCCGCCGATCAGGATGCCGAGTGGTGTTTCGGCCCACGCCGCCTCGGGGGCGGCGGCCGACGGAGCCGTCACCGCCCCGGTGCCTCCGATGAGTTCACCTGAACCGGGTGCGGCTGCCGCCCAGACCTCGGCCGGGAGAGCGGCGGAGGTCACGGGTGTCGTAGGTGCTGTCCCGATCGGTTCGGTCGCGGCCGTCTCCCGTGCGGCCGCCCCCTGCCCGGTCGCGTCGGCCTGCGGGTGCATCCGGCGCAGCCGGCGCGAGGGCGCGGGGCGCCGGGAGCCGGCGGCCCGGAGTTCCTCGCGCGCCGCGCGCAGCACGGGCACGGCCCGGTCGCCCTCGGGCGTGACGGCCGGCCGGCCGAACCTGCCGGCCCCGGTCCCGGTCCGCCCGCCCACGGCCTCGGCGCCGCCACCCGGAACGTCTCCACGGTGCTCAACATCCGCGCCGCCCGCGCCGCCTTCACGGACCTCGCCGTCCTCGCAGTCCCCGTCCTCGGCGCTCTCGCCCAGCAGCGCCCGGACTTCCGTAGCCGATCGCCGGCACGCGGCCGCCAGGTCGGCGACCGAGCGGCCTTGGGCGCGGGCGGCCCGCAGCCGGTCGGCGAGCGCCGCCCGCAGCCGCGAGGTGGTCGGATCGTCCGCAGCCGCCTCGCCCCCCACCGCCGCGAGTCCGCCGTCTGCCCCGCCGTCCTCCCGTCCGCGCGGCTGCGGCACCGAGTCGTGGCGTGAGCCGCCGGCCTGGCGCGGCCCGCCGGCGGTGCCGGACGGGGCGGCGCCCGGAGTGCCGGAAGGGCCGGTCTCGGCGGCCGTCGCGATGGAGCAGCGTGCGGCGTGCGGGGGCGCGGATCCGGCGCTGTCCCCGGGCGGGCCGGGCAGGGACGGGTCGGTTGCGGCGGGGTGGAGCGAGGTCATCGGCACGGGCCCTTCGGCGGACGGTCCGGATGATCCTCCCGCACCGCGCGACCAGCTCCAAGCATCAATTCCGGGGGTGTGCGCGAGACCACTGCCCGCCCCTACACCCCGTGTCGGCTCAAGTGCCGGGCGCGACGAAACCCTTGAGGTCGGCGAGCACCGCGTTGGCCGCCATGACACCGAGCCCGAGGAACCAGGTCTCGTCCGAAACCGGCCGGGCCTGACCGGACTTGACCGCGCCGAGGGTCTTCCAGAGCGCGCCGCCGAGCACCGCGTCCTGGTTGGTGGAGCTGGGGCTGCCGTACACGCCGTAGAAGATCCAGTCGGCGTCGGCCTTGTCGATCTGTTCCGGGCTGACCTCCACCGCGAGTTCCTTGACCTGTTCGATCTTGGGCTGCGGCAGCGGGATGTCGGTGAGGATGGTGCCGATGAAGGACAGCTCGGCGTACAGCCGGGTCCGGCCGGGCATGAAGCGCAGCGGCGTGATGGTGGGCCGCTTGTCGCCGAGCTTGGCGCCGATCGCGGTGGCGGCCGCCTGGTACGCGTCGAGCTGGGTCTTGGCCTCGGCCTCCAGGCCGAACGGGCTGGCGTTGAGCTGGAAGTTCTGCTTCCAGGGGTAGCCGGGGCGCAGCGAGAAGACGGTCGGCGCGATCTTGGACAGCTGCGCGTACTGGTCCTGGGCGCGCAGCTGGCTGCCGAGGATCAGGTCGGGCTTGAGCGCGGCGATGGCCTCCAGGTTGAGGCTGTTGATGGTGCCGACGTTGGCCGGGTTGCCGGCCTTGTCCTTGAGGTAGGACGGCAGGGACTTGGAGCCGTCGGTGTAGACGATGCCGACCGGCTGGATGCCGAGTGCGACGACGTTGTCGAGTTCGCCGGTGTCCAGCACCACGACCCGGGTGGGCTTGGCGGGGATGACGGTCTCGCCCATGGCGTGTTTGACGGTGCGCGGGTAGACGCCGGGGGCGGCGTCGGTGCCGAAGCCCTTCATCTTCTCGATCACGGTGGCGTAGTCGTCGCCGCCCTGCTTGACCGACTTCTGGTCGGGCGATGCGCCGCCGGTGCCGGGGGTCGCGCCGCCGGAGCCGCCGTTGCCGCCCGAGCCGCCGGAGCTGCCGCAGGCGGTGAGCAGTCCGCCGAGGCCGAGGGCCGCCCCACCGGCGATCCCGACGGAGAGGAACCTGCGGCGGGAGGGGGTGCGGGGGACGAGGACCAGGTCGTCGGGGTGGGGGGCCACGCGACGCTCCTTCGAATCGAGGTTAGGTGAGGCAAACCTATCCGAAGCACTCGAGGGGGGGCGTAGTGGCCCGTCCGAGCCGAGGGCGAACCATCTCAAACCTTGACATAAGGGAGAAATTCTCTTGACCCTGATCCTTTGAAACCAAGGTACACCGCTTAACGCGCCGTTAATGCTGCACCTTGACGGCCTTCGCCGAGAACGAATCGAAGCAAGTGGTTTAGATCACCAAGGGTTGGTCTACTCAACCTTCCATGCTCGCGCCTAGGGTGCGCTGGTGTTTGATCAGCAGCTCTCAGAGCACGGAAGCAGCGGCCGGGCAATGGCGCCCGACGCTCCGCAGGGTGCCCCGGTCAGTGGCATCAGTGGTGGAGTCTCCGACCAGGGGACAGCTGGGGGAGCGGGGGACAAGGGTCTACGGGGCAACTCGGTGGGCCTGCTGGGCAGTGTGGTCCTGGGCGTTTCCACGGTCGCCCCGGTCTACTGCCTGACCGCGACACTCGGGCCGACCGTCACCGCGGTCGGCGTCCAGATGCCCGCCGTGTTCCTGGCCGGCTTCCTGCCGATGCTGCTCGTCGCGTTCGCCTACAAGGAGCTGAACAAGGACTTCCCGGACTGCGGCACGTCCTTCACCTGGACGGTCAAGGCCTTCGGCCCCCGGGTCGGCTGGATGGCCGGCTGGGGCCTGACCGTCGCGACCATCATCGTGCTGTCCAACCTGGCCGGGGTCGCGACCGACTTCCTCTACCTGATGCTCGGCGAGATGACCGGCAGGAGCTGGGTCGCCGAACTCGACCAGAACCAGGCCGTCCACCTGCTCACCGTCGTCCTGCTGATCGCCGGCGCCACCGCGATGAGCTACCGGGGGATGACCGCCACCAAGTGGTTCCAGTACAGCCTGGTCGGCCTCCAACTCGCCGTGCTGGTGCTCTTCTCGGCCATCGCCATCGGCAAGGCCGCCGCCGGCGACCTGCCCGACTCGATCGGCTTCTCGTTCTCCTGGCTCAACCCGCTCCAGGTCAGCTCCTTCAGCGCCTTCACCGCCGGCCTGTCGCTGTCGATCTTCATGTACTGGGGCTGGGACACCTGCCTCACCATGAACGAGGAGACCCTCGGCAGCACCAAGACCCCCGGCCGCGCCGCGATGGTCTCCATGGTCACCCTGGTCGGCTCGTACCTGCTGGTCGCGATCTCCGCCCAGATGTTCGCGGGCGTCGGCTCCACCGGCTCCGGCCTCAGCAACCCGGAGACCTCCGACAACGTCTTCGCCGCGCTCGCCCGCCCGGTCCTCGGCTCACCGTGGAGCGTCCTGCTCTTCCTGGCCGTCGTCGCCAGCGCCGCCGCCAGCCTCCAGACCACCTTCATCCCGGTGGCCCGGACCCTGCTCGCGATGAGCGCCTACCGCGCCGTGCCGCCGCGTTTCGGCGCCGTCCACCCGCGCTTCCGCACCCCCGGGTACGCCACCGTCGCGGCCGGCATCGCCACCGCCGTCTTCTACGTCGGCATGAGCCTGATCAGCGAGAACGTCGTCCAGGACACCATCCTGGCGCTCGGCCTGATGATCTGCTTCTACTACGCGCTGACCGCGTTCGCCTGCGTCTGGTACTTCCGCCGCTCGCTGCGCACCGGCCCCCGCGACCTGTTCCTCAAGGGCATCGCCCCGCTGCTCGGCGGCGTGCTGCTGAGCGGGGTCTTCCTGCAGACCCTCACCGACGCCTGGAGCCCGGACTACGGCAGCGGCGCCGTCTTCGGCATCGGCTCGGTGTTCGTCATCGGCGTCGGCATCCTGCTGCTCGGCGCCGTCCTGATGACCTGCTACGGGCTGGCCCGGCCGGAGTTCTTCCGCGGCGAGACGCTGCGCAAGGACACCCCCGCGCTGGTCGTCGAGGACTGAGAGGACCGGGAGGACCGGGAGGACCGGGAGGACCGGGAGCGCCGAAAACCGACCACGCCGCCGGGCATCGACGCTATCCTCGACCGCATGAAGCTTTACGCGGGCCAGTGCTGGTGGGGGTTCCGCGGGGAGGGCACCCCAACCCCCCCAACCCGGGGGTCCCAAAGGGAAAGACCCTTCTTGCTTCCCCCCAAAAAAGCCCCCCCCCCCGACAG
>NZ_JBHVWW010000096.1:0-3467 GCF_042882025.1 Kitasatospora sp. NPDC058243 | reverse complement strand
ACCACGCCCTGGGGCAGGGACGCTATCCTCGACGGCGGGGGGTTGTACGGGGGCGGGGGTTGTTGGCCGTCTGGGGGGACGCCCACCCCACCCGCTCGACCAGGGCCGTCCGGAATGGACGGCCCTTTCGCGTTTCCCACGGAACGGGCCCCCGCCCCGGACGGCCGCCACCACCGCCGTACCGAGGAGAAACCCGATGACCACCGTGACGACCGCGACCAACGCGACGACCCCGACGACCTCGACGACCCCGTCCGTGGCCACCACCGCCACCTTCACCGCCGACCCGGCCGGCCACCGCGTCCTCACCGGGGACCGCCCCACCGGACCGCTGCACCTCGGCCACTACTTCGGCACCCTGCACAACCGCGTCCAGCTCCAGAACCAGGGCGTCGAGATGTTCGTCGTGATCGCCGACTACCAGGTCATCACCGACCGGGACATCGCCGACCGGCTCGCCGAGCACACCGAGAACCTCGTCCTCGACTACCTCGCGGCCGGCCTCGACCCCGACCGCGCCACGATCTTCGCGCACAGCGCCGTCCCCGCCCTCAACCAGCTGCTGCTGCCCTTCCTCAGCCTGGTCAGCGTCGCCGAACTGAACCGCAACCCCACCGTCAAGGACGAGATCGCGCACTCCCGCCAGTCCGCCGTCAACGGGCTGATGTTCACCTACCCCGCCCACCAGGCCGCCGACATCCTCTTCTGCAAGGCGAACCTCGTCCCGGTCGGCCAGGACCAACTGCCCCACCTCGAAGTCGCCCGCACCATCGCCCGCCGCTTCAACGAGCGCTACCCGCACGCCGACGGCGGCGCCGTCTTCCCCACCCCCCGCGCACTGCTCTCCGACGCCCCGCTGCTGCTCGGCACCGACGGCGGCAAGATGAGCAAGAGCCGGGGCAACTCCGTCCCCCTCGGCGCCACCGAGGACGAGACCGCCCGGATCATCCGCGGCGCCAGGACCGATGCCGACCGCCGGATCGACTACGACCCGGCCAACCGGCCCGAGGTCTCCAGCCTCGTCCTGCTCGCCGCGCTCTGCCAGGACCGCGCACCCGAGGAGATCGCCGAGGAACTCGGCGACGGCGGGGCCGCCGCGCTCAAGCGCACCGTCACCGACTCCGTCAACGAGTACCTCCGCCCCCTGCGCGCCCGCCGTGCCGAACTCGCCGCCGACCGAGGCCACCTGCGCCAGGTCCTGCGCGACGGGGCCGAACGCGCCAACGCCGTCGCCGACGCCACCCTCGACGAGGTCAGGAAGGTGATGGGGGCGATCTGAAGAACCGCCCCGCACCGTCGGGGCACCTCCGGCGCACCTTCGGCCCGAAGACGTCGGCTCGCGGACATCGGCCCGTCGAAACGGGGGCATATCGTCACCGGGCGGCCTCGACCACACCGAGGCCGCCCGTACCCGGCCTCCCCCGAAAGGCGTCCCGGCCCATGGACCAGCACCCGACCACGCCCGGCCAGGGTCTGACCCGCCCGCCGCACCTGCGCCCCGGCGACCACATCGCCGTCGTCGCCCCCAGCGGCCCGATCGACTCCCAGCGACTCACCGACGGCTGCGCGATCCTCCGCTCCTGGGGCCTGCGAGTCACCGTCGCCCCGCACGTCCTCGACGCCCACCCCACCCTCGGCTACCTCGCCGGCACCGACGCCGACCGCGCCGCCGACCTTCAGTCCGCCTGGCTCGACCCCACCGTCGACGCCGTCATCTGCGCCCGCGGCGGCTACGGCGTCCACCGCATGGTCGACCTGCTCGACTGGGACGCCATGCGCGCCGCCCCGCCCAAGCCGTTCATCGGCTTCAGCGACGTCTCCTCCCTCCAGGAGGCCTTCGCCCAGCGGCTCGGCATCGCCACCCTCTACGGGCCGATGAGCGCGGCCGGCTCCTTCATCGCCGACGGACCGACCGCCGAGCACCTGCGCCGCACCCTCTTCGAGCCCACGGCCACCACCGTGCTCACCTCACCGACCGCCACCGCCCTCGTCCCCGGCCGCGCCAGGGGCGTCACCGCGGGCGGCTGCGTCCACGTCCTCGCGGCCGAGCGCGGCACGCCCGCCGCCCGGCCCTCCTACGCCGGCGGCATCCTGATCCTGGAGGACGTCAACGAGCACCCGTACCAGCTCGATCGGCTCCTCACCCAGTTCCTGCGCTCCGGCGCGTTCGACGGGGTCGCCGGCATCGCGCTCGGCTCCTGGGACGGCTGCGGACGGCTCGACCGCGTCCGGGACGTCATGCTCGACCGCCTCGGCCCGCTCGGCATACCCGTCATCTGGGAACTCGGCTTCGGCCACTGCCCCTCCACCCTGACCGTCCCGCTCGGCGTCCCCGCCGTCCTCGACGCCGACGCCGGCACCCTCACCCTGGAAGTGCCCGCCCTCGCCGAGCGGTGAGGCCCGGGCCGGCGGTGAGTAGGGTGCGGCCATGAACGAGGACCGCCTCACCGCCCTCGCCCTCGGCTTCCTCCGGGGCCCGGGCAGCAACGCCCGTACGATCCTCGGACTTGCCGGCCCGCCCGCCGCCGGCAAGTCCACCCTGGCCCGGCACCTGGTCGCCGAGATCGAACGCGCCGAAGGCCCCGGCAGCGCCGCGTACGTCCCGCTCGACGGCTTCCACCTGTCCGCCGCCCAGCTGGACCGCCTCGCCCTGACCCACCGCAAGGGCGCCCCCGCCACGTTCGACGCCCACGGGTACGTCGCCCTGCTGCGCCGCATCGCCGCCGACCGCTTCCAGGACATCTACGTCCCCGACTTCGACCGCATCCTCGACGAACCGGTCGCCGCCCGCCACGTCGTCCGCCCGCACACCCGCCTCGTCATCACCGAGGGCAACTACCTCGCCTCCACCGACACCCCGTGGCCGGAGGCCCGCCGCCTGCTGCGCGAACTCTGGTACGTGGACACCGACGACGCCCTCCGCGAGGAGCGCCTGCTCCGCCGCCACCGCGACGGCGGCCGCGACGAGGCCACCGCCCGCCACTGGGTGACCGGCAACGACCACCCCAACGGCGAGTACGTGAAAGCCGGCCGCGCCCTCTGCACCCGGACCGTCCCCGGCAGCGGCTTGCCCGTGACGCCGGCCAGGGGTAGTGTTCTCTAGTCGCTCGGCAGGGAGCACCGGACACGCATCGGCGCGGACGGTCCCGGGGCGGCCAATCCTTTTGAAACACCATTTCCTGGTTCGGGCTGGGTCGCGTCTTGTCGCGGCTTGGTTCTTATTCGGCGTGTTCGTTTTATTGGATTGCGGCCGATTCGCTTTTCGGAGCAGGGATCGGCTAGAGTTTGAAGCGTCGGACGGGGCGTCAAGCCGCAGAAGACACCAGCGAGTTGGATGAACGAAGCGCCGGAAACGGAGCGGAAAACATCTGGTAAGCTGGAAACACGAAAGAACGAAGCGCCCGGAGGGCCCGCTGGAAGGCGGTCCGAAGGAAGTGTCCGTTCCTTGAGAACTCAACAGCGTGCCA
>NZ_JBHVWW010000095.1:24454-28678 GCF_042882025.1 Kitasatospora sp. NPDC058243 | reverse complement strand
GCTCGGGGCGACTCGGAGCAACTGGCCCCGCTCCGCCCGGCTCAGCCCGGCGGGTTCGCGGGGCGGGCTTCGACCAGGCCGGACTCGTAGGCCGCGATCACCGCCTGGGCGCGGTCGCGGACGCTCAGCTTGGCGAAGATGCTGGTGATGTAGTTCTTGACCGTGGAGACGCTGATGCCCATCGCCGACGCGATCTCGGCGTTGTCCAGGCCGGTGGCCAGCAGGTGCCACACCTCGATCTCGCGGGGCGTCAGTTCACCCAGGCTGGAGGCCGGCAACGGCACCGGTGCCGGCGGCAGGCGGGGCGCGGTGACGTACGTGGAGATCAGCCGGGTGAGCAGGCGCGGCGCCACCGCCGCCTCCCCGGTGTGCACGGTGCGCACGGCCGCCGAGAGCTCCTCCGGGGAGACGTCCTTGGGCAGGAACCCGGAGGCGCCGGCGCGCAGGGCGGCGACCACGTACTCGTCCATGTCGAAGGTGCTCAGCGCCAGGACGCGGCAGGCCGGCAGTTCCCGTGTGAGCCGCTCGGTGGCCTGGACGCCGTCGAGAACCGGCATCCGGATGTCCATCACCACGACGTGGGGCCGGTGCCGGTGCGCGAGGTCGACCGTCTGCTGGCCGTTGTCCGCCTCGGCCACCACCTCGAACGCCGGGTCGGGTGCCAGGATCAGGGCCAGGCCCCGCCGTACCAGCGGCTGGTCGTCGGCGATCAGCACCCTGATCCGCTCCGGGGTTCCCGTCATCCGAGCCGTTCCTCTCCGTCGGCCGACGCCACCGGCAGGCTGGCCATCACCCGGAAGCCACCACCGTCCACGGCGCCGGCCACCATGCTGCCGCCCTGCAGCGCGACGCGTTCGCGCATGCCGATCAGACCGTACCCGGTGCGGCCCGCCCTCGGTCCGGCCGCACCGCCCGCTCCCGCCAGGGCACCCACCAGGGTGTCGGCCGGCGCGGCGGTGCCGTTGTCGGACACCTCGACGGTGATCCGGTCCGGGTGGTACGTCAGCCGGACCCGCGCCTGGGCCCGGCCGGCGTGCTTGCGGGTGTTGGTGAGGGACTCCTGGACGATCCGGAACACCGCCAGGCCGGTGCTCGGCGGCAGCGGGCGCTCCTCCCCCAGGACGGCGAACTCGGTGGGAAGACCGGCCCTGCGGGACTCCTCGACGAGCCGTCCGAGGTGCCCGACTCCGGGCTGCGGCTCGGACGGCGACTCCTCCGGCTCGTCGCCGGCCCGGAGCACGTCGAGCAGTTGACGCATCTCGCGCAGCGCCATCCGCCCGGAGCCCTCCAGCGTGACCAAGGCGTCGCGCACCACCTCGGTGTCACCCCCGAGGTTCGCTCTGGCACCGCCGGCCATCAGCTGCATGGTGGTGATGTGGTGGGCGACGATGTCGTGCAACTCCCGTGCGATGCGGCGCCGTTCCTGCGCCACCGCGCGGTCGGCCAGCAGCCTGCGCCTGACCTCCACCGCGTGCTGCCAGCGCTTCAGCGCCTCGGCCGCGGCGATGACCAGCACCGCGGCGAGCACGTTGGACGCCGCTCGCGAGAGCGGGGGCGGCAGCGGATGCCCCCGGCCCAGCAGCGGTACGGCGGCCGCCACGGGGGCGGCCGGCGCCGCCACCGCGATGCCACGGGAGCGGGCCACGGCGAACAGCGCGATGCAGAGCGTGCAGTTGAAGTGGTGCGGCACCGGCCCGCTCAGGTTCAGGGCCAGGCCGAGGACCAGCACACCCGCCAGTGACGCCAGCGGGTAGCGGCGCCTGGTGAGCAGCGGCATGGCCGCCAGTACGAGCAGGACCAGCGCGGTCAGGGCGATCGGCTGGCTTCCGTCCGGGCCGCCGATCGAGTAGCCGAGGAGGTCCAGGGCGGCCGACCCGACGGCCACCAGCGCGTCACTGGCCGTCCAGGGCAGGCCGTCGGCTCTCGACGGCGGCTGCGACGGCGGCTGCGACGGCGGCAGGGGCCGGTGGTGCATCGACATGCTGGTGGTGGTCCTTTCTGTGGCCGGTCGGCCCCGGCCTTCGCCCGTTCACCGCAGCCGTCGTGCCCGGCGAGCCGTCCCTGCGGAGGCCTTCGTTCCCGGGGGGGCATCCGCGTCTCGGAAGGGGGCGTCCACTGCCCATTCTCGCAGTGGCTCCCGGCCCCGAACCGGCACCCGGGACCGATCCCGGACCAGGCCCCTGGTCCTGGTCCGGGCCTGGTGGCGGGCTCAGGTCCTGACGCCGTTCTCCTCCCGCGCTCGGACGAGAACGCCCGGTACGCCGTGATGGTCTGGAGACGTGCCGGAAATCCCCGGCGACAGCACCACCGCCGGAGGACATCGTGATCCGCGCCCTGACCGGATTCTCCACCAGGAATCCGTGGAAGGTGATCGCCGTATGGGCGGTCCTGGGAATACTCCTGACCGTCCTGATCCAGACATTGATCTACCGGGTGACCCAGACGCAGACGGCCGACTTCCTGCCGAAGAGCTACGACTCGGCCGCCGCCATGAAGATCGCCCAGGACCGCTTCGGGACGAAGACCGACGCCAATCCGGTGACCGTCCTGGTCGCGCGGACCGACGGCCGGGCGCTGACCGCCGCGGACCGGCAGCAGATCGGCGACGGGGCGAAGCGGCTGAGCCGCCTCAAGGTCACCATGCCCACACCCAAGGACGCCGCGCCCCTTCAGCGGGACTACTCGCAGATCCCCCAGGTCGACCCGGCCATGACCGCGCCCGACGGGACCTTCGAGCTGCTCTCCGCCAACCTCACCGGAAACCCCGCCGACCCGGGCCTGGAGAACACCTACCGGGGCCGCGTAGGGTGACCGCCCAGCTGACGATACGTCAGAGTGCGCCACCCGGGCCGCCGGAGTCGAAACTGATATTCCGTCATATTCCGCTTCCCGGTAGCCACTCCATAGTCGCGTGGCTAGGGTGGGCGACGATCCGTCGGGCTCCTGACGGGCCGAGCCGGGGGGCGGGATGCGGATGGCGGCCATTGCCGGCGTGGGGTCACGGTCGCACCGCTTCGGCCGCAGGCCCGCCGCGCCACCCACCACTCCGGGCCGGCTGCGCCGGGTTGTGGTCGCGCTGGTCCTGTGCACGGCGGCGCTGTGGGGGACGTTGGAAGCCGCGCTCGCCGGCGCGCACACGGCGGTGTCCGCCGCCGAAGCCCACGCCGACCCGGCCCTTGTCGACATCGCGCAGCTGTCCTACCTGCTCGCCGACGCGGACCGGGTCGCGGCCGGGAGCTTCGCCTCGGGGACGGTGCGCCTGAGCGGACCGGGGCAGCGCTACCAGGACGATCTGAAGTCGGCCCACCAGGCGTTGGCCCGGGCCGCCGAGCACGACGCGACCGGGCCGGCCGGGAGCGGGCGACTGCAGGCCGTCGAGGGACTGCTCGTCGAGTACACCAGCCTGGTCGAACAGGCGCATGCCACCGAGAGCCAGGGTGCCCTCGGCGCCGCCTACTTGAGCTACGCCTCAAGCCTGATGCACAAACCCGGTGACGGAGTCCTCGCCCAGGTCCAGCAACTGCGGGCCGCCGAGCAGCAGGAACTGGGCCGGCAACAGCAGAGCGGATGGCTCGCCCCGGTCGTGCTGCTCGGCGTGCTCGCCCCCGCGGTGCTCGCCCTGGTCCTGCTGGTCGGTACGCAGCGCTTTCTGAGCCGCCACTTCAACCGGCGGCTCAACCCGTACCTGCTGACCGCGTCCGTCCTGCTGCTCGCGCTGGCCGGCTGGACGGTGGTGGCGACCCTGCACACCGACCGAGCCTTCGGCACCGCCACCGACGAGGTGCTGCCCCGGCTGACCGCCACCTGGCAGGCTCGCGCGCTCGCCGCCGAAGCGGCAGGCGGTGATGCGCTGGCGGTGGTCCAGATCGTCCCCGGACAGGACCTTTCCGACGACTTCGCCACCTACACCGACCCACTGGCGGACCGTCCGGTCACGCCGGGAGCGGTCGCGGCGGCCGAGAACCAGCAGCCCGCGTTCCACGGCATCCTCGCCGACCTGTTCGATGCCGACCTCCGCCCCGACTCCTCCCCAGCGAAACGGGACGCCGCCTTGCACACCCTCCGGGACTTCCAGCAGTTCACCGCGGCCGATGCCGAGCTGCGCCGGCAGGCCGCCACGCGCGGCCCCGCCACGGCAGCCGCGGCCGACCCCACCGTGGCGGCCACGGCTGTCGGCCCCGGGGGCGGGGAACCAGGGGGAGCGGAGGGGGGGTGTTGGCCGGC
>NZ_JBHVWW010000095.1:0-24444 GCF_042882025.1 Kitasatospora sp. NPDC058243 | reverse complement strand
ATATATGGGAATTCACATACTCCAGACCCCGCCACAGCACCCGCCGCCACCCCCCCGGGTGCGCCAGTGCTTTCCTCCCCCTCCTCCCCCAACCTGCCCGCCCCCGGGGCGGCGTTCGACGCCGACCTGGCCCGTCTCACGGAGCTGGACCGGCAACGGCTGGCCGATGCCGAATCGGCGGCCCGCTCCGACCTGGGCCTGGGCCGCGCGCTCCCGGTGCTGTGCGCCGCCATCGCGGTGCTCTGCCTGGGCGGCCTCTGGCCACGGATCGACGAGTACCGGGCCGCGCGATGAGCAGGGCGGACCGCTGGGCCCGGGCCTGTCTCGCCCTGCTGCTGGTCGCCCTCTTCGGCCCCACGGCCTGCAGCAGCGGCGGGTCGGGACCTGTGGTCCATGTGCTCGGCACCTGGACCGGCAGCGAGCGGGACTCGTTCCTGGCCATGGTCGCGCCGTTCGAGCAGCGGACCGGGATCAGGGTGGACTACCAGGGCTCCCGGGACTCCGACACCGTGCTGGCCGATCGGGTCGACAACGGGACGCCGCCCGATCTCGCCGTCCTCTCCAGCCCCGGAAAGCTGGTGCAGTACGCCCGGGCCGGCCGGTTGGCCCCGCTCGACGGTGCGCTCGACCTGCCGGGCATGGCCGCGCAGTACGGAGCGAGCTGGGTGCGGTTGGGCGCCGTGGACGGCAAGCAGTACGCCGTGTTCGTCAAGGCCTCGGTGAAGAGCCTCATCTGGTACTCCCCCAAGGCCCTTGCCGCACACGGCTGGACGCCACCCGGCAGCTGGGACCAGCTGAACACCCTGGACCGGCAGATCGCCGGGGCGGGTGTCCCCCCGTGGTGTGTCGGGCTGGAGTCCAGCTCCGCCTCCGGCTGGCCGGGCACCGACTGGCTGGAGGACATCGTCCTCGCCCAGTCCGGGCCGGACGTCTACGACCAGTGGGCGAGCGGCGTGCTCGCCTGGAACTCTCCTGCGATCAAACGGGCCTGGCAGACCTGGGGAGACGTGGTCGCCGCCAAGGGCCTGGTCCGCGGTGACTCCCGCGGCATGCTGCTCACCGACTTCGCCGGCTCGGGCAACTCGCTGTTCGGCCGGCAGCCGGGCTGCTACTTCGAGCACGCGGCGTCCTTCATCACGGACTACTACCAGCAGGGCGACCCGCAGCTCAAGGCCGGCGAGGACTACGACTTCGCCCGGTTCCCGACCATCGACGAAGGGTTCAAGGGCACCGAGGAGGTGGCGGGCGACCTGCTCGGCATGTTCCACGCCACCCCGGCCGCCCAGCAACTCGTCGCCTACCTCACGACGCCCGAGGCGCAGCAGATCTGGGTGGCCCGCGGCGGTGCACTGAGCCCCAACCGCCAGGTGCCCACCACCGTCTACCCGGACGCCCTGTCCCGACGCCTGGGCCAACTGCTGGTCGACGCCCGGGCGGTACGGTTCGACGCCTCCGACCTGATGCCGGACGCGATGCAGAGCGCGTTCTACCGAGCCGTGCTCGCCTACGCCAACGACCCTTCGCAGCTGGACACCCTGCTCACGGACCTGGACCGGGTCCGGGCCACCGTCTACGCCTGACTTTCGGTTGGGGACGGCAACCCGCATCTCGGGCGGCCGCACGTACCCGGCCGCCGGGTAACCGATTAGGTGATCGCCGGCCGGTGCCGTAAGGTCGGTACTACCGACGCGGGGTGGAGCAGCTCGGTAGCTCGCTGGGCTCATAACCCAGAGGTCGCAGGTTCAAATCCTGTCCCCGCTACTTCTGCCACTGGGGCCAACGCACACTGTGCGTCGGCCCCAGTGCTGTTCTCCCCGGTCAGCTCACCGTCGTGGTGCTGAGCGCCTGCGCGGTGGCGGGGTAGCAGGCGGTGGGCACGTCGACGGTGAAGAACGAGACGGGCACGGTCGCCGTGAAGGTGAGCCCCGGGTTCGCGTAGCTCGTACCGGCCACCGAGGTGCTGATGACGCTGCCGGAGGCTCCGGCGGCCAGGTTCAGGGTCAGCGCGGGGAGCGTGAAGGTGCCGCCGCCGTCGACCGACCCGTTCACGGTGAGCACGACGTTGCCGTTGTTCACCGCGACGCTCGCGCTGCCCGAGTAGCCGGAGCCGCCGGTCAGCGACTCGCCGGTCAGCGTGGCGTTCGCGGGGACCGGCACGGTGAGCACGATGTTGCTGATCGACTGGATGCTGTAACCGCCCACCGTGGTGGGCACGGTGAGCGCGTCGGGGGCCAGGGTGACGGTGAACTGGCTGCCGGCCGCGACGGTGGCGGGCGCGGCGGCGTTGACACCGGCGTTGAGGTTGAAGGTCTGTGCCGACCCGATCGGCGGAGTCGCCTGGCAGGCCAGGACGACCGGGGTGTCCGCGGCCGCGGCGGTCGGCGCGAACAGCCCGACCGCGGCCACGCCGCCGGCGAGTACGACCGAGGCACGTCGCAGAGCAGAGGTCATTCCCATGAGGGTTCTCCCGCGAAGCCTGAAGTGGGGGGGTGAGGGTGGGGCGCGCGAGCGTCGGGGCGTGGGGTACCTGAGCCGCCCGGCCACCCGGCGGCCCGGCACAGGCCGGGCGAATTCAGCATGGGCGCGTCAGGGACCCCCAACAATCCTGCTGCGCAAGGTAGTTGCGGCACTTTCCGGCCATTCTCCGGCCTCGCCGCCCACGGGGTGCCGCCGCCGGGCCTCACGGCTGGTCGGCGGCGGCCTCGCGTTCGCGGCGCTGCCGGTGCTCGGTGCGGATGCCGCACCAGGCGGTGCAGGCCAGGCTGGCGGCGATGATTCCTTCGGCCCAGAAGAACGCGAGGTAGTCGATCAGCGATCCGATCGGCGGTGAGCCGGGGGCGGCGTTGCGCATGCCGATCAGGGCGAACAGGCTGGCCGCCATCCAGCCCAGGGAGGGCCAGACCAGGCCCTCGCGCTTGCGGTAGAGCACCTCGGCGGCGCCGAGGACGGCCAGGGCGATGGCCCACATCGCCGCGATCATGAACCAGGCGAGGATGAAGGTGCTGCGGGAGCGGGTGATCTTCGCGTCCAGGGCCACGGCGCCGGTGGCCCCGGCCGTGGCCTGCGGGCGCACGACGAAGAACGGGTCGGTGTCGGTGAGGACCAGGCCGACCGGCACGGGGGTGGCGCCGCTGGTGGCCGTGAAGCCGGCCTCCATGCGGTAGCGGTCGAAGGGGTAGTCGGTGATGGTGCCGTCGTACATCCCGATGTGGACGAGCTGGGGCGCCGCGCTCTCGCCCTCGGCTGCCCGGATGGTCGTCCTGGGTGTGCCGGTGACGGTGATCTCGACGGGTCGGCTGAAGGCCTGGCCGTCGGCGCCGGCGGCGAGCCTGCCGTGCGGTACGGGTGTGATGTAGAGCGTCAGTTGCTGGGCCGCCGGGTCCACGTCCTGGGCGGTGACGTCGAGTTCGATCCAGTCCTGGGCCGAGGGGATCGCCAGTTCGCGGGTCTGCTCCCGGGTGTTGCGCTCGTTGAGGTACAGCCCGATCCCGCTCCCGCACAGGGCGACGACCATCGCCAGGACGACGGCGAACCGCCAGCGGTGGCGAGGAGCGCGGCGCGCAACCGGGCTGGTCGCGCTGGTGTCATCGGTGGTGACCTGCACGGTCGTCCTTCCTGAAGCTGTGGAGTCGGGGCGGCGGCCGACGCGTGCGCGGCGGAGGCCCTGGCGGCCCGCCTCCGTGGGGGGGTGGACGGGCCGCCAGGGGGCACGGAGCCCGCGCTGCGGCGGGCTGGTCCTGGGACCGGGGGTGCCCCCGCATCTTTTACTAGACTGAAAATTCAGTCAAATCCAGAGAGAGCGGTGATCTGCGGCGCAACGGCGCCGAGGGGCCGGGCACCGCACACCGCCGATGAGGCCCTGGCGACGAGGGGCCACGAGTGCGAGCAGGGTCCAGCTGGAGTACGGGTCCGATGGGGCGGCCGTCGCACGTCCCGGCGCCCTTCATCAGCGGACGGGCCGACTCACAGGCTTGACCGATTTTTCAGTCAATGAAAGTGTTGACGGCGAGCTCGAAGTTCACCGGCTCCCGCCTCGGCATCCACGTCGTCAACGGCGCCGTCGTCGCCGCTTCGTTCGGCACCGTCCCGCTCGGCAACCGCTTCGTTCGGCAACGCCTCGTTCGGCGACCGCCGCCTCGACGCCGGCAGCCGCGACAACCAGCGCTACCCCATGACCGGAGAATCCCGTGCCCCACCCTGATCTGTCCCGCCGCACCATCCTGCGCTCCCTCGGCGGCGCGGGCGTCCTCGCCCTCGGCCTGACCGCCTGTTCGGACCTCGACGAACCCGTCGAGGACGCCACGCAGGCCCCGCAGCCGTCCGGGGCGCCGCAGCCGTCCGGGGCCCCGGCGGCGCCCGGCGGACGCCGCTTCGGCGCCGAATGGGAGAAGCACGTCCGCACCGTGATGTCCTGGCCCGCCTCGGAGAACGTCTGGGGCGACCAGCTCCCCGACGTCCGGAAGGACATCGCCGGCCTGGCGCGGACCATCGCCGCCCGCGAACCGGTCGTCCTGATGGCCCGCCCCGAGCAGAGGGACGCCGCGCAGAGCGCGTGCGGCTCCGCCGTCGAGGTCGTCCCCATCGCCGTCGACGACCTGTGGGCCCGCGACACCCTGCCGGTGTTCGTCGAGGAGGGCGGCAAGGTCAAGGGCGTCGACTTCAACTTCAACGGCTGGGGCAACAAGCAGCAGCACGCCAACGACGGCAAGATCGCCCGCACCGTCCTGGCCAAGTACGGCGTCGAACGCATCGAGACGAAGCTGGTCGCCGAAGGCGGCTCCTTCGAGACCGACGGCCAGGGCACCCTGCTGGTCACCGAGAGCTCCGTCGTCAACGGCAACCGCAACCCCGGCATGTCCCGCGACCAGGTCGAGGCCGAGCTCAAGAAGGCCCTCGGCGTCACCACCGTGATCTGGCTGGCCGGCGTCAAGGGCAAGGACATCACCGACGCCCACGTCGACTGCCTCACCCGCTTCGCCGCCCCCGGCGTCGTCCTGCTCGACCAGGCCTTCCCCGGTTCGCCCGCCGACGTCTGGTCCCGCTCCGCCGACCAGGCCCGCGGCGTCTTCAAGGACGCCGTCGACGCCCGCGGCAAGAAGCTCGACGTCATCGAACTCCAGCAGCCCGACCCCGACAAGATCACCGGCCGCGGCGACGCCTTCGTCTCCTCCTACATGAACTTCTACGTCGGCTCCAAGGGCGTCTACCTCCCGAAGTTCGGCGACGACCGCGCCGACGACCGCGCCCAGCAGATCCTCAAGCAGCACTTCCCCGACCGCGAGATCGTCCCCGTCAAGATCGACAACATCGCCGCCGGAGGTGGCGGCATCCACTGCGCCACCCACGACATCCCGGCCGTCGGGTGAACGCGCGGTTCGACTGACACCCGCCGGGGCGTGCGGCCTCCTCGAAGCTCTGCAGAAATCGAACAGTTCTGACTTCGGGCAGCACGGGCCCCTGCCGAGAGTTCGGCAGGGGCCCACGGTGCAGAGACCTGTAGACGGCCGGGACCTGCCGTCGGCCAGTGGCAGGCCGGCCGACATCGGCTACCGTCTGCCGCCGGTCCGACGGCCCGGCCTCACCTCAGGTGTCGGGTGAAGAACTGGGCCGCGGCGGCCCGCACCGAACCCCGGGCAGGTGGAAGGTCGGTCAGCAGCGGCACCGTACGACGGCCGGCAGCGCCTCCAGCTCGACCTCGATCGCCTCCCGGAGCAGGCGTCGTGCGTGCTCCAGCGGCATCGAGCCGGTCAGCCAGCGGGCGCTGAGGCCCTCGATCAGGACGGTGAGGCGTTCGGCGGAGGCCGTGTGGGCCGGCGCCGTGGCCTCGGGGCGGGCGCGGCCGAGCAGGTCCGCGACGTCGTGCACCCAGGCGTGGGTGGCCCGTGCCAGCTCCTCCCGGAGATCGGGCTCGAAGACCGCGCTGGCCCTCAACTCCCCCCAGGCGGTGCTGTTCTCGCGCACGTCCGGGGTGTCCTGGAGTTCCAGGAGCAGGACCTGTTCGAGGTCGCGTCGGGGATCGTCCGAGTACCCCGCCGAGTCCCCCTCGGCGGTGTAGCGGTCCGCCCGGTCGCTGATGAACTCCAGGGTCTTGCGGAGCAGCCCGGCCCGGTCGGTGAAGTGGTAGTACAGCAGCGAGGTGGACACCCCTGCCTCGGCGGCCAGTTCACCCACGCGCAGCCCGCGCACGCCACGCCGCGCGATGACGCGGGTGGCGGCGATGAGTATCTCTGTTCGACGATCCGACACAAGCGATCACCCTACCCGGCCGGGGCCTCTCGTGGAGGAATTCCTGATCAAAGTTTCAGGGCTCAATGACCCTGCGACCAGGCGGGCGACCTCGGATCGGGGCTCACGGCAGGTTCACGGCAGGCTCGGGCCAGGCCGGTGCGACAAGGAAAACCGCGATACCGTACGTATCGGGTATTGACTGAATTTTTAGTTGCAGCCAAGATGTGCGTCACCCCACACCTCCCCGCCCCCGAGGGAGTCCTCTTGGACACGCCCGTTCCCACCCGCCGCAGCCTGCTCAGATTCGGCGCTGCCGCCCTGCCCGCAGCGGCCCTCGGCGCCGCGTTCGCCACCGGCCTCGGCACCTCGGTCGCCGCGGCCGCAGAAACAGCCACGGACACAGCCACAGCCACAGCCACAGCCACAGCCACGGACGCGGCCGCAGACACAGCCACAACGCCGTCCGGCGCCACGCTGCGGATGCCCGCGGAGACCGACCGGCACACCCGCACCTTCATGGCCTGGCCCGCCCTGTCCTCGGTCTGGCGCAGCCAGCTGTCGGGCGTCCGCCGGGACATCGCGAACGTCGCGTACGAGCTCTCGCGCTACGAGCCGGTCGCGGTGCTGGCCCGCCCCGGGCAGGCCGCCGACGCCCGGTACTACTGCGGCTCCGGCGCGTACTACGGCATCGAGGTCCTGGAGATCCCGAACGACGACCTGTGGATCCGGGACTTCGGCCCGACCTTCGTCGTCGCACCCGGCGCCGTCGCCGGGGTGGACACCAACTTCAACGGCTGGGGCAAGCGCGGCACCTCCTACTACCAGCCGTACGCCAACGACGCCGCGGCCGCGGGCACGCTCCTGTCCCAGTACGGGATCGCCCGCGTCCAGGCCCCGTTCGTGGGCGAGGGCGGCTCGCTGGAGACCGACGGGCAGGGCACCCTGCTGGCCACCGAGAGCTCGCTGGTGAACCCCAACCGCAACCCGGGCATGACCCGGGACCAGGTCGAGCAGGCGCTGAGGTCGACGCTCGGCCTGGACAAGGTCATCTGGGTCCCGGGCCTGGCCGGCCAGGACATCACCGACTGCCACATCGACTGCCTGGCCCGCTTCATCTCCCCCGGCCAGGTCATGCTGGACCAGCCCGGCCCGGGCACCGACCCCCGGTGGGTCGAGGTCTACCAGCAGACCAGGCAGGCCCTGCAGAGCGCCACCGACGCCCAGGGCCGCCGGCTGACCATCACGGAGCTGCCCGGCCCCGACCGCAACTCCATCCGGGGGACGGGCAAGGACTTCCTGTCCAGCTACACCAACTACTACACGGCCAACGGCGCCGTCCTCGTCCCGCAGTTCGGCGACGGCTACGCGGACGGGGTCGCCTACGCGATCCTCCAGGCCAAGTACCCCGACCGCACCGTCGTCCAGCTCAACATCGACAACATCGCGAGCGGCGGCGGCGGCATCCACTGCTCCACCCAGTCGCAGCCCGCCGTACCGCCCGCCGGCTGAGCGCGGCTGAGCGCGGCCGAGCCCCCGCCGACCACCTCGGTCGGCCACTCTCGACCCCATCCTGACTGAAAATTAGAACAAGAGAGAAGGATCCGTCATGACGTTCCAGATGCCGGCCGAGTGGACCCCCCACGACGGGTGCCTGATGGCCTGGCCGACCAGGTCGGACCTCTGGGGAGAGACCTTCGAGGAGGCCAAGCGGGAGTACGCCCAGGTCGCCCGGGCGATCGCCGAGTTCGAGCCGGTCACGATGGTCGCGCTGCCGGACCGGGGCGCCGAGGCGCAGGAGCTGTGCGGGGAGGGCGTCGAGGTCGTGGAACTCCCCATCGACGACTCGTGGTTCCGCGACTCCGGGCCGATCTTCGTACTCGGCGAGGACGGCCGGCGGGCCGGTGTGGACTTCCGCTTCAACGCCTGGGGCGGCAAGCACCACCCGTACGACACCGACGACCTGATCGCCGGGCGGCTGCTGGAGCGCCTGGGCGTCGAGCGCATCGACTCCCGGATGATCCTCGAAGGCGGGGCGATCACGGTCGACGGCGAGGGCACGCTGATCACCACCGAGCAGTGCCTGCTGAACCCGAACCGCAACCCGGGGATGAGCAAGGAGGAGATCGAGGCCGAGCTGATCGCGAAGCTCGGCGTCAGCACGATCATCTGGCTGCCGTACGGCGGGCTGCTGGACACCGAGACCGACGGCCACGTGGACGGCGTCTGCGCGTTCGTCGCCCCCGGCAAGGTGATCGTCCAGCTGCCCGCCGACCCCGAGCACCCCGACTACGAGCGCATGCGCGCCAACCACGCCGTCCTGGCGGCCGCCACCGACGCCCGGGGCCGCAGGCTGGAGATCCTCGAAGTCCCGCAGAGCGCCTTCGTCGAGGTCAACGGCACCGACGTCGAGGTCGGCTACCTCAACTTCTACATCGCCAACGGCGGCGTCGTCGTCCCGGTCGCCGACGTCCCGGAGGACGAGGGGGCCCTCGCCGCCATCGCGGCCGCCCTGCCCGGCCGCAAGGTCGTCGGGGTCCGCTCCCGGGTGATCGCCTACGGCGGCGGCGGTGTCCACTGCATCACCCAGCAGGTGCCCACCGCCTGAGCCGCCCGCGCGCACAACCACCCACCCGTCGCCGCGGCCCGGGCAGCGAACCCCCGCTGCCAGGGCCGCCCCCGCCCCCCGCCCGCCGGACCCCCGTTGAGCCTGGAAGAAAGAACCCTCGATGCCACGAAGCCAGCGCCCGGAGCACAGATCCCCGCACCGCCGCTACGCCCTGCCGGCCGCCGCCCTGGCAGCCTTCGCCCTGGTCGCCGCCTGCGCCGGGCCGCCGAAGACCGGTGACGGAGGCAGCGGCGACCAGGCGTACAAGCTGTCCGCCGACACCCCCGCCGCCAAGGGCCAGCTCGACTCGTTCAGTTGGGCCCTGTACGCCGAGCCGCCGACCCTCGACTACATCTCGGCGTTCGACTACCCGCAGAACACCATCCTGTCCAACGTGTGCGAGAGCCTGATGCGGTGGACCCCGCAGCTGACCCTGGCTCCCGGGCTCGCGGCGAAGACCACCAGCCCCGACCCCACCACCTGGGTCTACGACCTGCGGCCCGACGTGCACTTCCACGACGGCGGCGTGCTGACCGCCGACGACGTGGTGTACAGCCTCGGCCGGCAGATGAACCCCGACAACGCGGCGGCCTGGGCCCAGCAGTTCCAGAACGTCAGCACCGTCACCAAGAGCGGCCCGCTCCAGGTCACCGTCAAACTCAAGCAGCCCGACTCGCAGTTCAACCAGTACATGGCCACGGCCGCGGGCGTCGTCGCCTCCAAGGCCGGCATCGAGGCGGCCGGCAAGGACTACGGCACCTCCGGCAGCCTGGACTGCACCGGCCCCTACCAGCTCGGCTCCTGGAACAAGGGCCAGTCCATCCAGCTGCGGCGCTTCGACGGCTACTGGGGCACCAAGGCCAAGTCCGCGAAGGTCGACTTCCGCTTCCTGACCGACCCCTCGGCACGCGTCAACGCCATGATCAGCGGTGAGGCGGACGGCGGCTACCTGATCCCGACCGAGAGCTACGACCGCCTGAGCAAGAGCGGCGTGGGCACCCTCTACTTCGGCGAGGGCCTCAGCACGGTCAACGTCAACGTCACCAACATGAAGGGCGTGCTCGGCGACGTCCGCGTCCGCAAGGCGCTGTCGCTGGCCCTCGACCGCTCCGGCTTCGTGCGCACCGGGCTCGCCGGCGCCGGCAGCGCCACCGGCTCCCTCACCTCCCGCGCGGCCTGGGCCGCGGCGCCGCCGGACGTCAAGAAGGAGGCGTTCGAGGGGCTCACCCCGACCGCCCCGGACATCGACCGGGCCAAGGCCCTGGTCAAGGAGGCCGGCGCCACCGGAAAGACCGTCACGGTCGCGACCAGCTCCATCGGCCAGGACGTCTCGCTGCTGGCCACCGCCGTCCAGTCGGCCGGCGCCAGGATCGGTCTCGACGTCCAGCTCAAGACGATCGCGCCCAACGCCTTCACCGCGCTGTTCACGGACGCGAAGGCGCGCGAGGGCATCGACCTGTTCCCGGAGACGTACTACGACTCCATCACCGACCCGCTGGACCTGCTGGCCAACTTCAAGACCGGCGCCTACCAGAACTTCGCCGGCTACAGCGACCAGGCCTACGACGACCTGGTAGACAAGGCGACCGCCGCCGCCGACCCGGCGGAGCGCTTCACCCTCGAAGCGCAGCTCCAGAGGACCGCGTCCGACCAGCTGCTGTGGATCCCGGTCGCCGAGTGGCCCACCGCCGTGTTCCTCAACAAGAGGATCACCGGCGCCCCGACCACCATCTCCTACATGTACTACCCGTGGGCGGCCGACGTGGGTTCGGCCCAGTGACGTCTCCCGGATCCACCGTGGGGGGGCCGGTCCTCCCGGCCGCCGCCCCGCCCCCGGACGTGAGGGCTTCCACGTGAGTTTCCTGCGCTTCACCGCACGACGGCTGGCCGAGATGGCGGCCACCCTCCTCGGCGCCTCCTTCGTGATCTTCGGCGCGATGTACCTGGCGCCGGGCAACCCGGCCAGCTTCCTGCTCTCGGGCCGCTCCGCCTCCCCCGAGGCACTCAAGGCGATCAACGACCAGTACCACCTGGACGAACCGTTCCTGCTGCAGTACCTGCGCTGGCTCGGCCAGATCGTCCACGGCGACTTCGGCCGCTCCATCACCTACCGCACCGACGTGTCGCGGCTGCTGGCCGACCGGCTGCCCGCCACCCTCCTGCTCGTCACCATGGCCCTGCTCCTGGTCGTCGCCATCGGCGTGCTCCTCGGCTGGATCGGGGCCGTCCGCGGCGGCGCCGTGGACTCGACCATCCTGGTCGCCACCACCGTGGCCGTCGGCACCCCGTCCTTCGTCGCGGCCGTCCTGCTGCAGGGCCTGTTCGCGGTGAAGCTCGGCTGGTTCCCGACCGGCGGCACCGGCGACGGACTCGGCCAGATGCTCTGGCACCTCGCCCTGCCCGCCGTCGCCCTGGCGCTCTACCTGATCGGCATGCTCGCCCGGGTCACCCGCGCCGCGATGCAGGAGGTCCTCGGCCAGGAGCACGTCACCGTGGCCCGCAGCCGGGGCGTCGCCGAGCACGAGGTGATCCGCCGGCACGTGTTCCGCAACGCCCTGGGCACCGTCCTGACCACAGGAGGCCTGATCGTCTCCACCCTGCTGGTGTGCACCGTCCTGGTCGAGTCCGCGTTCAGCGTCGGCGGCATCGGCCAGCTCCTCGAACTGTCCACCACCACCAAGGACTTCCCCACCGTGCAGGCCATCTCCCTGCTCATGGTGGGGCTGTTCATGGCGGTCAACCTCGTCGTCGACCTGCTGCACCCGCTGGTCGACCCCAGGGTCACCCTCGCGCCGAAGAGGTCCGCCGCATGAGCACCACCGTCCTGCGCCGCCCCGGCCTCGCCCGACTGCGCACCGCCCGAGCACCCCTGTACCAACTCTGCCTCGGCCTCGTCGCCGTGGTCGTCCTGGTCGCCGTGCTCGCCTCCTGGCTCGCCCCGTACGACCCGAACGCCGTCGACCTGGGCAACGCCCTCGCCGGCCCCTCCGGCGACCACCTGCTCGGCGTCGACGCCGCCGGCCGCGACACCCTGTCCCGGCTGATGCTCGGCGCCCGCACCTCGCTGCTCGGCCCGCTCGGGGTGGTCGCCTTCTCCACCCTGGCCGGCGTCGCCATCGGCGTCACCGCGGCCTGGCGGGGCGGCTGGCTCGACTCCGTCCTGTCCCGCTCCACCGAACTGGTCTTCGCCTTCCCCGGCATGCTGCTGGCGATCCTGATCGTCGCGGTCTACGGCGAGGGGCTGATCGCCCCGGTGATCGCCCTCGCCATCGCCTACCTGCCCTACGTCAGCCGCCTCAGCCGCTCACTCGTCCTCGCCGAACGCTCCCGCCCCTACGTCGAGGCCTACCGCGTCCAGGGCCATTCCGGGCTCCAGATCTGCCTGCGCCACATCATCCCCGGCATCGCCCCCGTCGTCCTCGCCCAGTCCACCATCAACTTCGGCTACGCCCTGATCGACCTCGCCGGCCTCTCCTTCCTCGGACTCGGCGTCCCGGCGCTCACCCCCGACTGGGGCCGCATGGTCTTCGACGGCCAGACCGCCATCCAGCACGGCTACCCCCTGTCGGCGATCCTGCCCTGCGTCGCCATCGTGCTGACCGTCGTCGCCTTCAACGTCGTCGGCGAACGCTGGGCCGACCAGGTCGCAAGGAGGGACCGTTGAACGTCCTCGACATCCAGGGCCTGCGGCTGCGCCTGCCCGGCACCGCCCGGCCCGTCCTCGACGGCGTCGACCTCACCGTCGACGCCCGCGAGACCGTCGCCCTCGTCGGCGAATCCGGCTCCGGCAAGAGCCTCACCTCCCGCAGCGTCCTCGGGCTGCTGCCGCGCGGCGCCACCACCGAGGGCGTCGTGCGCGTCAACGGCGACGACGTCCTCACCATGAGCCCGGAACAGCTGCGCCGCCTGCGCACCGACACCGCGGCCATGGTCTTCCAGGACCCTCGCGCCTCCATCAACCCGCTCCGGCGCATCGGCGACTTCCTCACCGAGACCAGCCGCCGGGGCCCCGGCGGGGCCGACGCCGCCGCCGGACGGGCCGCGGAGATGCTGGCCGCCGTCGGGCTCCCGGAGACCACGCTCGGCAAGTACCCGGGGCAGCTGTCCGGCGGCATGCTGCAACGCGTCATGATCGCGGGCGCGCTGATGGGCGACCCCGCCCTGATCCTCGCCGACGAGGCCACCACCGCGCTGGACGTCACCACCCAGGCCGAGGTCGTCGCCCTCCTCGGCGACCTGCGCGAACGCTTCGGCACCGCACTGGTCTTCGTCACCCACGACCTCGGACTCGCCGCCGCCATCAGCGACCGCGTCTACGTCATGTACGCGGGGCGGATCGCCGAAACCGGGCCGGCCGCGGCCCTGTTCGAGCGGCCGCGCCACCCGTACACGGCCGCGCTGCTCGCCTCCACCCCCCGCCTGGACTCCCCCCGGGGCAGGCTGGCCGCCATCGGCGGCAGGCCACCGAGCCTGCGCGAGGACCTGACGGGCTGCCCCTTCGCCGCCCGCTGCCCGCTCGCGACCGAGGTGTGCACCGAGCGGGCGCCGGCCCTGCTGCCGCTCGCCGACGAGCCGGCCCGACGGGCCGCCTGCCACCACGGCGACCGCGTCGCGGAGGTGACCGCCGATGCCTAGGAGCACTGCCGACGGCCCCGCCACGCCCGGCCCCAGCACGCCCGGCCCCGCCACGACCAGCCCCGCCACAACCAGCCCCGTCACGACGAGCCCCGGAGGAGAACCAGCGATGCCGAAGACCGTCTTGGAGGCCGTCGGCCTGCACCGCGCCTACGGGAGCGTCCAGGCGGTCGACAACGTCTCCTTCACCCTGGCCGAAGGCGGATCGCTGGGCATCGTCGGCGAGTCCGGGTCGGGCAAGACCACCACCGCCCGGATCGTCGTCGGGCTCGAACGGGCGGACACCGGGCGGGTCCTGGTGCACGGCCGGGACCGCACCGAGCACCGGCGCGGCCGGGCCCACCGGCTGGCCCGCGCCCGCGAGGTCCAGATGGTCTTCCAGGACCCGTACCTGTCCCTCGACCCCCGCACCAGTGTCGGCGCCGCGCTGCGCGAAACGCTCAGGCTGCACTTCCCCGACGCGGACCACCCCCGCCGGATCGCCGAACTCCTCGACCAGGTCGGCCTCGGCGAGCGCGAGGCCGAGGCCCTGCCCCGCCAGCTCTCCGGCGGCCAGCGCCAGCGCGTCGCCATCGCCCGCGCGCTGGCCGTCGAGCCCGCCGTCCTCGTCCTCGACGAGGCGGTGGCCGCCCTCGACGTCTCGGTGCAGGCGCAGATCCTCAACCTGCTCGCCGACATCCGCGAACAGACCGGCATCGGCTACCTGTTCATCACCCACGACCTGGGCGTCGTGCGGTGCGTCACGGACGAGGTGGTCGTGATGCGGCACGGCCGGATCGTCGAGTCCGGCCCCACCGCCGAGGTCCTCGCCCGCCCCCGGCACGCCTACACCCGGCTGCTGCTCGACTCCGTGCCCAGGCCGGGCTGGGACCCGCGGTCCATCGCGGACGCCCGCCGGGCCCTGTAGCCGGGCCCTCCGGACTGTCGGACCCTCCGGACTGCCGGGGTCCCGCGGGGTCGGCGGACTCCACGGGGCCCCGGTGTCGTTCGGCCCGCGGGCGGACGACGGGCGGACGACGGGCGGACGACGCCGGGGCGCAGGGCGTGCTACGCCGTCCCGGCTGGTGCTCCGGCGAGCGCGCGCACCAGCGTCCCCAGCACCGTTGCCGCGTCCACGTTCGAGTCGAGGGACTGGATGGCCGCGAGGCCGTCCACCGCCGCCGCGACCGCCTCGCCCAGGGGTCGCGGGTCGATGCCGCCGCCCCGCTCGTCGGCGAGCACCTGGAAGAGCCGGACGAAGCACGACCGCCAGCGCAGGTACTCCTGCTCCAGACTCCCCCGGACGCGTTCGTCGTTGAGGGCGTGCCAGTGCAGGGCCGCGTGCAGGTGCGACAGGTCCGGGCTCTCGCCCCGGGTCAGCAGGCCGATCACGCGCTCGGCCCGCTCGGCGAAGTCGCCGGGGCCGTCCACCGCTTCCTCCAGCGGGGAGATCCACTCCGGCCGGATGTCCTCGATCACCGCGACGATCAGATCGGTGCGGTCGCGGAAGTGGTAGTGGCACATCCCGTGCGAAACGCCGGACAGCGCGGCGACGTTGCGCGTGGTGAAGCGCCCGGCGCTCTCGCCGGCCAGCAGGGTCCGGGCGGCGGAGACGAGCCGTGACCGGGTCTGCTCCCCCTTGGCCGACGAGCGCGTGCGCCCCTGCGGTACCACGGGGGCCGCCTGAACCTGTTCCTTCTCGCCTGTCGCCATGGCGCAACTCTAGGACGTCTCCGGCCAGGCCCCCGCTCCAGGAATCTTCGTCCGATCCTGCGCAGATAATTGACCGAGCGCTTGGTTAGTTCTACCTTTCGAGTCAATCCCGTTGCCGAGACGGGCAGTTGACCGGAGGACCCGATGAACGATCACGTCCCGAGCAAGTCCGGCCTGGGCAGACCCGGCCTGGGCAGACGACAGTTCCTCACCGCGGCCGGCCTCACCGCAGCCGGCCTGGCCGTGACGTCAGCGACAGGCTCCACCGCCGCCGCGGCCGGCCTCCGCAACTCCCGCGACTCCCGCAGCGAGGGCACCGCGCTGTCGCGTGCGTTCGCCGTCCCGATCGACGGCGCTCGGCACACCCGGACCTGGATGGCCTGGCCCGACAGCACCGCGATCTGGCGCAGCCAGCTCAGCGGCGTCCAGTCGAACATCGCGCTGATCGCCAAGACCATCGCCAAGTACGAGCCGGTCGTCATGTGCGCCAACCCCGCGAGCGCCGCCAAGGCCCGCTCCCTGTGCGGCTCGTCGGTCACCGTGATCACCACGATCCCCGTCGACGACTGCTGGATGCGCGACACCGGCCCGGTCTTCCGCGCCAACGGCCCGGGAGCACTCGACGCCATCGGCCTCAACTTCAACGGCTGGGGAAACCGGCAGACCCACGCCAACGACGCGCTGGTCGCCCAGCGCATCGCCGCCTACGTCGGGGTGCCGTTCACGGCTGCCGGTCTGATCGCCGAAGGCGGCGCCATCGAACAGGACGGCGCCGGCACCCTGATGGCCACCCGCAGCAGCATCGTCAACGACAACCGCAACCCCGGCATGAGCCAGGCGCAGATCGAGGCCGCGATGTGCCAGGCCTACGGTGCGTCCAAGGTCATCTGGTTCACCGGCATCAGGAACCAGGACATCACCGACGACCACGTCGACGCCACCTCGCGCTTCCTCGCACCCGGCGCCGGGCTGGTCCAGATGCCGCTGGCGACCGACAACGACGCGTGGGCGAACGACGCGCGCGAGCAGTACCAGATCCTGTCCGCCGCCACGACGGCCGCAGGCGGTCCGACCGCGGTGACCAAACTCCAGGGCCCGGACTACTACAAGATCCGCTCCACCAACCAGAACTTCGTCGCCTCCTACGCCAACTACTACGCGTGCAACGGCGCCGTGATCTCCGCCCAGTTCGGTGACAGCACGGCCGACGCCGCCGCCCGGGCGACCCTGGCCCGGCTCTTCCCCGGACGCACCGTCGAGCAGCTCAACATCGACTCCCTCGGCGCCGGCGGCGGCGGCATCCACTGCGTCACCCAGCAACAGCCCGCCGTCTGACACACGTCAGCAACACGTGCGTGGCATGCGCGGACGGAGTTTTGAACGATCGGTGCAGGACCCGGCCGGCAGAGGTGCGCAGGAAGAGGTTCTTCACCCTCCACGAACGGGACCGAGCCAGCCGGTCGGGAGGCCCGGGGGAATCTCACCCCCGGGCTCCCGCAGAGTGACGTCAGGCCGATCCTCCGCAGCGTCCCCGGCCCGGTTGTCCGGCCGGTCACCTGCCGATTCGCGTCAGAGCAGCCGCGCTCCCGGCTTGACCTCCCGGTCCGGGGCGATCAGGACCACGTCGCCGCCACCCTCGCCCGGCACCCCGAGGACGAGGACCTCGGACATGAAGTCCGCGACCTGCCGGGGCGGGAGGTTCACCACGGCCATCACCAGGCGGCCTTCGAGGTCGTCGAGCGCGTACAGGTCGGTGATCTGGGCGCTGGACTTCCGAACGCCCAGATCACCGAAGTCGATCCACAGCTTGTACGCGGGTCGGCGGGCGCGCGGGAACGCCTCGGCGCGGACGATCCGGCCCGCACGGATGTCGACGTTCAGGAAGTCGGTGATCGTGATCTCGTCCGCCGCCATCAGACCGCCACCGAGGGAAGCAGTTCGACCGACATCGGCAGGGCGGAATGGCAGGCGAGGGAGTCGTGCGTGTGGGAGATGTGACCCTCCATGGCGGGCTTCCGCGTGAAGAAGATCAGCATGTCCCTGGTGGAGGTCTGCTGCGGGTCGGCGGCGACCACCGGGGAGAGGCTGTGCTTCCGCTCGTGGTCGACGACCAGCATGGTGTCGAGGAAGTGGCGGTGCTGGTACTGGCCCACGACGAGCTCCGGTTCGACCTCGTCCCAGCGGACCGCGTTGATCTGCCGCATGTCGTGGAGGAAGGTGATCGCGCTGTCGGCGGTCATGTTCTCACTGCCGAGCAGGGTGGTCATGGTGTGGTCCACGCCGTCGCTGTGCACCCCTTCGAGGGCGGGCTCGCCGACGAGTTCGGGCGTGGTGACGGTCCGCAGGTTGAACAGGGTGCACACCCAGCCGGGGTAGTCGTAGTCCAGCTTCGGGCGGTGCGCGATCTCCACGTCCTGGACCATGAACGCCTTGAACAGGAGCAGCCCCTGGAAGGCCCGGTTCAGCTGGAGGTCGTCACCGACCTCCGCGAACTCACGCTTCTTTCCGGAGTCATGCCGTACGAAGTCCTCGTCGGCCGACAGCGCGAACGGCTGGAACTCGCCCCGGTCGACCGTCCCGTTCTTCACGTCGAAGTGGAAGCGTCCGTTCTTCGACTGGCGGAAGGGGAGGGTGGGATCGTCCGGCAGGTCGTCACTCACCCGCTGGAGCTGGGCCAGGTCGGCGTCGGTGGCGCCGAGCCCCTTCAGCAAGTCGGCCATGCGCTCTCCGGGGACGAAGGCCGAACGCTGCTCGACGTACTCCTTCTTGATCCGGGTCAACTCGGCTATGACCTGGTCGAAGTCGTTGGTGTTCATAAGATGGATACTCCGTTTCGGTTCAGGGGACGACTCCCCGCGGGACCTCTCGTGTCATTGGCGACGTCCGCCCGGGGTGGAACCGATCGCCTCCGACGAGAAAAACCTATGGGCCGCTGATCAATGATCAGTCAACGATAGATCTACGTGCGCGACATGGCTGATTCAAGGTCTTGACTGTTCCACGAACCCGTAGATCACAGTCAAGTGACGATCAGTCATCCATATGACTTCCTGACGGTCAAGGCCGACCGCAGGGATCCGGCCAGGACCGCTTTCACCCCAACCGGGTTCAAGTAGTTCGGGGAAGTACGGACCGCATCGCCACCGAATACGTGTCGTGAATTTCGGACGCCGTCCGCCTCAGAGGCGTACCAGCGCCTCGCGGGTCAGATCGGCCAGGGCCGGGTAGCCGTCGACCGCCATGAGCAGGTCGGCCTCCGCCAGCAGTGAGCGCAGCACGTGCACGATGCCGTCCTCGCCGCCGAGCGCCAGCCCGTACGCGTACGGGCGGCCCACGCCGACCGCGGTGGCGCCGAGGGCGAGCGCCTTGACCACGTCGGCGCCGCTGCGCACCCCGGAGTCGAAGAGCACCGGCAGACTGCCCGCCGCCTCGACCACGGCGGGCAGCGCGTCCAGGGCGGGCAGGCCTCCGTTGGCCTGGCGGCCGCCGTGGTTGGAGCAGTAGAGGCCGTCGACGCCGCCGTCCCGGGCCCGGCGGACGTCCTCGGGGTGACAGACGCCCTTGAGGATGATCGGCAGGTCGGTGAGCGAGCGCAGCCACGGCAGGTCGTCCCAGGTCAGCGGGTTGCCGAAGATACCGGCCCACTCCAGGATCGCCGCACCCGGATCCTCCTCGGGGGCCTTGGCCAGGCGGGCCCGGAAGACCGGGTCGGTGAAGTAGTTCGCCAGGCAGTGGCCGCGCAGCTGGGGGAAGTTGGACGTCGCGAGGTCGCGCGGACGCCAGCCGGTGATCCAGGTGTCCAGGGTGACCACGATGCCCTGGAAGCCGGCCGCCTCCGCGCGGTGCACCAGGCTGGCGGCGAGGTCGCGGTCGGTCGGGGTGTAGAGCTGGAAGAAGCCGGGCGTGTCACCGAACTCGGCCGCGACCTGCTCCAGCGGGTCGACGGTGAGGGTGGAGGCCACCATCGGCACACCGGTGCGGGCGGCGGCCCTGGCCGCGGCGAGGTCTCCGTGGCCGTCCTGGGCGCAGAGGCCGATCACACCGACCGGCGCCAGGAACAGCGGCGAGGGCAGGGTGTGGCCGAACAGGTCGACGGTCAGGTCGCGACGGGCGGCGCCGACCATCATCCTGGGGTAGAGGCCCCACCGCTCGAAGGCCCGGACGTTGGCGCGCTGGGTGTGCTCGTCCCCCGCGCCGCCGGCCACGTACGACCAGATCGACGGGGGGAGGGCGGCCTGCGCCCCGGCCTCCAGCCCGGCGTACGTCATCGGCAGGGCGGGCAGCACCCCGCGCAGGCCGTCGAAGTAGATCTCGTTCTGGTAGTCACCGAACTGCTGGGCCATGGTTCCCAACCTCCTGCTGGTGTGACGCGGTGTGGTGTCCGTGTGCGTGTGCGTGTGCGTGTGCGGGAGTGACGGAAGTGACAGGAGTGACGGTTGCGTTGATCTGATGTCTACCGACCCCTGCGAGCGTTCGGACGTCTTGCCATAGGTACGTAGGGAGCGTCAACGTGTTTCGAACGATTGTTGTCCGTACGGCTGTTGCCGGTGCGGCCGTGCTGGCGCCGGTGGTGGGCGCTGTTGCCGTGGGCGCGGGGGCCCCCGTGCGGCAGGGCTCGCCGACCGAGCCGTCGGCACAGGCCTGCGGCGGGTCGGCCGACGTGCACTGCCTCTCGGGGCACATCACGTGGAACGGGACCGGTCTCGTCATCCGCTACCGGGGGTGAGGAGTCCGGTCGGCGGTCGCCAGGGCGGCCAGCATCGACGTCACGTCGGCGGCCTCCGGGGCGCTGAGGCGGCTGAGCAGTAGACGCGCCTTCGCCTCCTGATGCCGGGCGGCGTGGTGGTCGCCCCGGGCGGTCATCGCGTGGGCCAACACCAGGTGGGCGAGGGCGCGTTCGCGCTGTCGCCCACCTTCTTCTGCGAGGTCCAGTGCCCGCTCCGCCTGCTGCACGGCCTCGTCGAGCCGTCCGAGCAGGCGCAGGACGTCGGCCAGGCGGCTTCGGGCGGCCGACTCCCGGTTGAGATCGCCGGTGACGCCCGCGCAGCAGATACAGGACTGCAACTGCGCCGCGGCGTCGTCGAGTCGGCCCAGCTCCTGGTAGGCGAGGCCGAGGACGTAGTGCACGTACGCGGTCATCGCGACGTCGGCGGTCCCCCCGGGCTCGGCGAGGATCCGCTGACAGGTCTGCACCGCCGTGGCCGCGTGACCGGTGCGGATGCGGGACAGGGCCGCGTTCGCGGTGCTCGCCACCTCGCCGGACCGGTGGCCGAGCTGCCGGGCGAGCACCACCGCCTCGTCGAAGGCGGCGATCGCCTCCTCGTGCCGGCCCTCTGCCTGGGCGATGAGGCCCAGGTCGTTGAGGGCTTGCCGGAGAACGGCCGGGTCCTCCGCCTCCCGGCAGGCTTCGGCGGCCTGCCGGGCCTGTGCGCCGGCCTCGCCGAGCCGGGCCCGGGCCAGCAGGACCGTGCCGAGGAGGAACCGCGACCGGCCCTCCGCGCAACGGTCGCCGGCCGCGACGGCGGCGGCGATCAGCGTGCGGGTGGCGTCTTCCGCCCGGCCGCCCACGGCGCCGAGGCCGAGCGGGCTGAGGGCGATCAGCAGGTTGACGGCCGCGCGCAGGTCGGTCCCCGCCGAGGGCCGACCGTCGGCGATGACGCGCAGGGTGTCCGTCGCGACGGCGGCCGCGAGCGCCACGGCTCCGGGTGTCTCGGTCCGGGCCCACCGGCGGGCGTCCGCCAGATCCGCGAAGACCGGGGAGACCGGGGAGACCTGAAAGACCGGGGCGATCTTAGCGCGCAAGGAAGCCGGGGCGGCCGGGGGGCGGCCAGGACGGGCGGCCGGCTGCTGGAGCGGCTCGCCGAAGACGTCGGCGACCGGGTCGCCGGGTACGGCGAGGGTGAAGGCCGTGCGGGCGCAGCCGAGCAGATGGGTCAGCAGCCTCTGCTGGGCGCCGGCCCGTTCGTGGTCGCCGGTCCGCAGCGACGCCCGGCGGGCGAAGGCGCGCACCAGGTCGTGGTAGCGGTAGCGCCCGGCGCCCATCGACTCCAGTAGCGCCTGGTCCACCAGCGACTCCGCGAGCCGCTCCGCCTGGTACTCCGCCAGGCCCAGGACTGCGGCCGCCGACGCCAGACCGAGGTCGGGCTCCGCCCAGGAGAGCATCCGGAACGCCGTGGCCAGGGGTGGTGGGAGCAGCCGGTAGCTGAGCTCGAAGACCTGCTCGATCGCCAGGTCGCCCGTGCGGAGGGCGTCGATGCCCTCGCGGTCGTCGGCCAGGCTCCGGACGAGCTCGGCGATCGGCTGGTCCGGGGTGGCGGCGAGCCGGGCCGCGGCGATCCGTACGGCCAGCGGGAGCCGGCCGCAGGCATCGACCAGCATCCTGGCCTGGGGGCCCTGTTCGGACCGGCGTGCCGCGCCGATGACCGAGTCGAGCAGGCCGATCGCCTCGGGCTCGCTGAACACGTCCAGCGCGACGTGCAGGACCGACGGCACGCTGGTGAGCACCGTGCGGCTGGTGACGATGACCGCGCACTCCGACGAGCCGGGCAGCAACGGCTGGATCTGGGCCTCGTCGCGTGCGTTGTCCAGGAGGATGAGCAGCCGTCGTCCCGCGCTGGCGGTCCGGAACAGCGCCGCCCTGCTTTCGAGGTCCTTGGGCACAACTGCCGCCCGCACGCCAAGCGTTGTCAGGAAGTCCGCCAGGATGTCGGACGCGTTCGCGGGCACCAGGTCGGCGCCGCGCAGATCCGCGTACAGCCGGCCGTCCGGGAAGTCCGGGCGCACGGTGTGGGCGGCTCGCACCGCGAGGGTCGTCTTCCCCACCCCGGCCATCCCGGTCACGGTCACCAGTCGCAGTGCGGGGCTGGTCCGTCCGGTCAGTGCTTGTCCGATTCCGGCAATGTGGTCTTGCCGCCCGATGAACTGCGACAGCACCGGGGGGAGTTGGTCCAGGTCTTCGCGGTCGGCCGCACTGTCGGCGCCACAGTCGGCGTCTCGGTCGGCCGCGCTGTCGACCCTGCGGTCGGCCCCGCGGTCGGCCGACTCGGGCGGTAACGGTACGTCTGGGCGTAAGTCCGGCCCAGGTGCACCGGTCCTCGATCGCATGGTGGCATCCACACCGAGATCGTGACACAACTCCGTGAGCACGGGCCCCGGTTCGATCCCCAGCTGCTCCACCAGCCGTAATCGGAGCGCGTCGTAGACCGCACGCGCCTCGGACGTGCGGCCTTGCCGGTGCAGCGCGCGGATGAGCAGTTCCTGTAGGCGCTCGTGGAGCGGGTGGTCACCGGCCAGCTGCTCCAGCTCCGGCAGGTAGCCGGAGGGAACGTCGAGCGCCGCGTCGAGGGCTACGCCAGGGGCTACGTCAAGGGCTACGTCGAGGGCTACGTCGAGGGCGAGGCGCTCCTCCAGGAGGGTGAGGCGCAGCCTCGAAAGCCTTTCCCGCTCGCGGCACATGAGCGGCCCCGGCAGGCCGGCGAGCGGCTCCCCGCGCCACTGGGTCAGGGCTTCTCCCAGTGCGTTCCGGGCGTCCTGCGGCCGCTCGGCGGCGCACGTCCCGGCCAGCTCCTGCAAGCGCTTGACCTGCCACACATCCACGCGGTCCGGCTCGACGGCCAGACGGTAGCCGCCCGTTCGGGAGATCAGCACCGTGGGCGCCGTGCGCAAGGGCTCCAGCAGATTCCGCAGCTGCCACACGTAGGTGCGCAAGGTGGTGTCGGGCGCACCGGGCGGCTGGTCTCCCCAGAGGTCGGCGATCAGCTCGTCGACCGTCACGACCGTGTTCGGGCGCAGCAGCAGGGCGGCCAGCACCGACCGCTGCTGCGGGCCGCCGAGGTGCAGGTCCGTGCTGGCGCGCCGGACCCGCAGCGTGCCGAGCAACGCGAAGCTCAGCGAATCCTGATCATGATCTGGACGCACGTGTTCCCCTCATCCGGTTGGCCGGGTGCCGAACCGGCCATCAGCCTCTGCCTGGTGTTCCGATTGTCGGTGAACGGACCCGCGTTCTCCCTGCGGGCCCAGGCATACTGTGTCAACTCTGACCCTGCAAAGGCGGGTTGCCGTGAGGGCGCGCCGACTCCACCACATGAGGACGTACAGGGTCAGGCTGCCGATCAGGCCGGCGCCCACGCCCTTCGCCGCGTCGGACAGCACCCCTTCGATCACGGCGCCCAGCGGGAGCCCGTCGGTCGCCGCCTCCGGGCCGGCGAGCCACCGCCAGGCGTGGGCGACGGCTCCGACGACCGCGACCAGGGCCATGGCGAGGAGGACGGGGCGCCGGAGCGCGCTGCCGGGCTTCGTGCGGCCCTCACCGGCGAGGAGGCGGGCCCGCCTCGGCCACACGTACACCGCGATGGTGGCCAGCCCGCCGATCGTGCTCGCGTGCTGCAACGCCCGCGCCCAGGTGAGGCTGCCCACCAGCGTGGAGTTGAGCCAGGGCGTACGGGTGACCACGAAGCCGTCGAAGTGGGTGAAGGCGTCCCAGACCAGGTGCGTGGCGATGCCGATCAGGGCGGACAGCACGATCCACCCGGCTCGCCGCGCCGGCGCGCCGGCAGTGCGGAGCCGCCGCGACGAAGTGACGGGCGTCGGCACCGGCAGCAGGGACGCCAGCGGGCGATGGCCTGCGCGGAGCAGCGCCCACAGGGCGAGGGCGTACGGCAGGGCGACGGTGACGGCGCCCGGGGCGCTGTGCGAGGTCGTGGCGTTGACGAAGGGTTCGTACCAGGACTGCGCGCTGACGGGCAGTCCCGTGGTGACGACGAAGTAGGGCAGGTCCGGTGCGACGGCTCCGGCGACCAGCGCGGCCCGGCTGAAGGGCCTCCGCAGCAACGGCAGTACAGCCGCGGGGTGGGCCAGGGTGAACGGCATGAGCATCCTCTCGCGCAGACCCCAATAGTCCGTCGAACGGAATGCTACGTCAAACGGACTAATGGCCTCTGGCGGACGCGCCGCGCCATCCCTTGCTGTCCGTACGGGCCGAAGCGCGCAGGTTCCGAGATTCCTGGACGAGATCGCACTCGAACCCGCGTGGGCTACCGCGGTTGGCTCGGCATCCGACCCTGCTCCGGATCCTCGACACGGCCGCCACCGACGAGGGCCCGTTCCTGCGGGTGCTGTTCCTCAAGCCGCGGCCCCGACACCGTGGAACGACGGCTGTGCGCGGCGGCCCGGGCCGTGTGAGCGGTCCGCGCCGGCTCGGACGGCGGCGGTACGGCGAGGGGTCCCACCGGCCGGTGGGACCCCTGCGCGTGGGTGGGTCAGCCCGCTGCCCCCGCCGTCGGCCG
>NZ_JBHVWW010000094.1:0-30299 GCF_042882025.1 Kitasatospora sp. NPDC058243 | reverse complement strand
GTGGAAGGGCCTACCGCAGGCCCAGCTCCTTGCGGATGACCGCGTACCACTCCTCCGTCATGCTCCGCGCGGTGGCCTCGTCGAAGACGTTCGCGTCGTACTTGAGGAAGACCTTGAACCCCTCGCCGTCCCGGTAGGACTCGGCGGACAGGACGTACTCCCCGGCGTAGGGCAGGTCGTCGAACAGCCGCAGGTCCAACTCGCCGGACGCGGCCGGGGCCGCGTTGGTCAGCAGGTCGGCGCCGTCGAAGTTCTGGAACAGGAAGTTGGTCAGGACCAGCGGTTCGTCGTCCGCGCCCACGGCGCGGGCGATCTCCAGCAGCGGGTAGCCGCCGTGCTCGATGCCGCCGACCACCTTGCGCTGCAGGGACTTCAGCAGCTCGGGGAAGCCGCCGACGGCCGTGCAGCGGATCGGCAGGCAGTTCGCGAACTGGCCGACGACGTCCTGGAACCGCTCCTCGTAGCGGGCAGCCGCCGTCATGCCGAGGACCAGGTCGTCCTGCCCGGTCAGCCGGTGCAGGAACCGCACGTACGTCGCGAACAGCACGGTGGCGACGCTGACCCGGTGCTCGCGCGCCGAGTCCGCCAGCGCGGCGGCCAGCGGCGGCGGCAGCTTGACCGTCGCCACGTCCACCCGGGGCATCCGCTTGGGGTCGTACGGCCGGTCGTAGGGCAGTGCGAGCGCCGGTCGATGACCTGCCAGCTCCCGCAGCCAGTAGTCCCGGTGCTGCCGCGCGCGCGGGCCGGCGAGCAGCGCCTCCTCCCAGGCGACGAAGTCGCCGTAGCTCGTGCGGCTCATACTCCCCCGGCCCTGGTAGGCCTCCTTGAGCGTGCGGATCAGGACCGCCGTGGACGTGCCGTCCAGCAGGATGTGGTGCGCGGTGATCAGCAGCAGGCGCCGCCCCCCGGTGAGGGAGACCAGGTGCGCGCGGACCAGCGGGCCCGTCGCCAGGTCGAACGGGAGGTTCACCAAGTCCCGCAGCCCGGCCAGTTGGGCGGCGCGCTTGGTGGCCGTGAGGTCGACCCGCTCGAAGGACGGCGCCCGGCCCGGGTCGATGTCCATGAACGGCATGCCGTCCCGCTCGCCGAAGACGGCGCTCAGCACCGGGTGGATGCCGCTCTGGGCACGGATCGCCCGCTCCAGGGCGGCTTCGTCCAGGTCGCCGTGGATCTCGAAGAGGAGCGGGAGGTTGTAGGCGGTCGACTCCGGCGAGCGCTGCTGGTCGCGGTACATGGTCAGCTGGCCGCACGAGAGGTTCCACCGCTCGCCCGCCGGGCCGGCCTGGGCATCCGCCGTGGCCGTCGCGGCGGCCCCTGCACCCGCGAAGTGGGCGCACAGACCGTCGACGGTCTCGACGTCGAAGAGCAGGGTGGCCGAGACGTCGTCACCGAACTCCTCGCGCAGGGCGTTGGTGAGCTGGAGGACCAGGATCGAGTCGAGGCCGTAGTGGGTGAGCGGGGCCGCGGTGTCGATCCGCTCGGCCGGGATGCCGAGCACGGCCGCGGCCTTGCCGAGGATGAGCGCGGACAGGTCGGAGCGCGACGACGGCGCGGTGGAGGGGGCGGGGGCGGGGCTCACGGCCGCCGGGGCGGGCGCGGGCTCCGGCCGGGGCGTCGGCACCGCAGTCGGCAGCGCAGTCGGCAGCGCAGTCGGCGCCGCAGCAGGCAGCACAGTCGGCACCGCGGCAGGCGCGACAACTGGCGCCGCAACTGGCGCCGCAGCAGGCACCGGCCGGGTGACGCCCTTCGGCCTGGTCCCGACCGCCTGCCGGGCCACCCCGTCGCTCTCCGCCGCGATGACCTGCTGCCCCAGCGGCAACGCCTGCGGCAGCGGGAACACCACCGTCCCGAAGCCCTCCCCCGCCAGCACGTCCCGCCAGTTCTCCGGCGACAGCGCCGGCGAGCCCGGGATCCGCAGCGAGCGGTCGTCGAACAGCCACCAGCCTTCCAGCAGCCCGAAGGTGACGTGGCTGAACAGGTCGAAGGCCGACAGCTCGTTCAGCAGCAGCCACCCGCCGGCCCGCATCGCGGCCTTGGCGTTGCGCAGGGTGTTGCGGGTGTCCTTGGTCGCGTGCAGCACGTTGGCGGCGATCACCAGGTCGAACCCGCCCTCGCCGACGTCCTGCCCGGCCAGCGGCCGTTCGATGTTGAGCAGTCGGCAGTCCAGGTAGGGCACGCCCGGCCCGTAGGTGGCGCGGGCGTGGTTGAGGAAGGCCTTGGAGAGGTCCGTGTAGACGTACGTCTCGATGCTCTCCTGGTACGGCTTGAGCGCGGCGAACATCCCGGCGCTGGTGCCGCCGGTGCCGGCGCCGATCTCCAGGATCCGCAGCCGCGCGCCCGGTTCGCGGCGCAGCCGCTCCGACACGACGGCGACGGCGGCGCCGGCCATGGCGCGGTTGAACACGTCCGCGACGTGGTTGTTGCGGTAGCAGCCCTCGACCAGCTCCACCGAACCGCGCGGGAACATGACGTCGGTGGGCCTGGTCCGGCCGGTCACGATGTCCGGCAGCGCCCGGAGCATGGCGGAGGCGAGCCGCAGTTCGGCCTTGCGGTCGGCGTCGGCCGACCAGGACTCGCACTGCCGGTCCCACTGCGCGAGCACGGCCTCCGCGAGCACGCCCGCCGTGGACACGGCCTCCGTCGGCCCGGCCGGGACGGTGGCCCGTCGGGCGTGCTCCAGCCAGTCGGCGTACACCGGCAGGATCGCGGTGTGGTCGACGGTCGCCAGCTGGGCCGCCAGGACCTTCGCCAGCCACGGGTCCCGCTCGGTCCGGCGCCACCGCACGACCTCGTCCATCAGGCCGTCCACGCTCTCCGGCGCGAGCAGCAGCTCGCCGCGCACCCGGGAGGGCGTCCGGCCGTGCACGGTGACCTGGGTGGCGCGGTCGAAGTTCGCCAGGGTGTTGTGCTGGTTGGTCTTCACGAAGGCCAGCTGCCGCTGGTCCCCGCCGAGCAGGGCGTCCAGGGCGGCGAGCCCCTCGCGCGGCTCGATCGACACCAGGCCGACCCGGCTCAGCCGTTCCCGGTAGAACTCGGAGGTGACGCTCCCGAGGTTGCCCCACCACCCCCAGTTCATGACCCTGACGGGGGTGTCCCAGTGCTGTCCGAGCGCGTGGGCGTAGGCGTCGCTGAAGGTGCAGCCGGCCGCGTAGTTGCCCTGGCCGGCCGCCGTAGTGAAGGACTGCATCGACGACAGCAGCACGGCGAAGTCCAGGTGCTCGCCGTCGAAGACCTCGGCCATCGCCGTCGTGACGTCGACCTTGGCCGCCAGCCCCGCGCGCAGGGTGGCCTCGTCCATCCGGGCGAAGGTGCTGTCCCGCAGGACGAGCGCGGCCTGCACGACCCCGTCGATCCGCGGGTGGCGCTCCCTGACGGCGCTGACGGCCCGGCGCAGCGCGGCCGGGTCCCCGGCGTCGGCGCTGAGGTAGCGGACGGTGCCGCGCCCCTGGACGGAGCGGAGCCGTTCCTCGATGGCCGCGTCGGGTGCGCTGCGGCCGATCCAGGTGACGTGTGCGCCGTACTGCCGCACCACGTGCTGGGTCCAGGCGGTGCCCAGGCCGCCGGCGCCGCCGATCACCACGTAGACGCCGCCCTCGCGGTAGACCGGTCGCGCGGGCGCCTCGCACGGCGCCCAGTGCCGGGCCAGCCACTGGCCGGCCCGTCGGACCCAGGCGTCCTCGGACGAGCGGGCGGGCAGGGCGGTGAGGTCGGCGGGCCAGTCGGGGCCGTCGAGGTCGACGCGCCGGACGCTCCACTGCTCGTACTCGCGCCCCAGGGAGCCGAACAGGCCGTGCAGCCCGGCGTGCGCCGGCTGGACGGGGTCGTCGGCGTGGGTGGCGAGCGCGCGGGTGGTGATCAGCGTCATCCCCAGCGGCCGGGCGTCGTACCCGGCTCCGATCAGCGCCTTGATCAGGCGGAACGCGGCGACGACGCCGTCGTTCTGGGCGGCCGTGTACCCGGCGGCGTCGACGGGGTCGAGCTTGGGCTCGGGCGCCGTCCAGACCAGGTGGTCGACCGGTCCGAGGTCGCGCAGTGCGGCGGTCACCTCCTCGACGGAGGCGGACGGCGGCAGCGGCCAGGTCAGCGCGCCGTCGAGCGGTGCCGGTCCGCCGACGACCAGGACCCGGTCGGTGCCGGCGGGCACGGGCGCTTCGGTCGCGGTGGTCGGGTCCCAGACGGGCGCGTACAGCGCGGGTTCGCTGCGGACGGTGCGGCGCGAGGTGTAGCCGGTCAGCCGCACGCAGACCGCGCCGTCGGCGTCGACCAGGTCGATGTCGAGCTTGTCGAGCGGCCCGGCCGCGCCGCCGCGCACCACGGCCCACATCGCCGCCCGGCACGGGGCGAACAGGTCGAGCCGGTCCAGGGCGAACGGCACGGCGGTGTCCCGCATGCCGGTGAGGTGGGGCGCGACGGCCGCCTGGATCGCCGAGTCCAGCATCGCGGGCGCCAGCGGTCCGGGCTCCGCCGAGTCGGGCAGGGCGAGTTCGGCGAGGACGAGACCGGAGCCGACGTGCGCCTGCCGGATCGCCCGCAGGCTCGGGCCGTGGTCGATGCCCATCGCCACCAGGGCCTCGTGGATCCGCTCACCGGACACGCTCTCCCGGCAGTCCGCGCGCAGCGCGGCGAGGTCGACCGGTGCCGGGCGCGGGGCGTCGGACGGCGCGATGCCGCCCTCGCAGCACACGGTGGCGCCGGTGCCGATCTCGAACCGGTGCCCGCCCTGCTCGCTCGCGCGGAGCTCGACCCGGACGTCGACCGGGGTGTCCGCGACCTCCAGCGGCTGCACCCACGTGACGTTGCGCATCCGCACCCGGGTGGCGCCCAGCGCCTTGCGGGCGAGTTCGAGGTAGGCGACCGCAGGCAGGAGGTGACGGCCCTGCACCACGTGGTCGCGCAGCAGGCCGTCGGTGCGGGTCAGCGTGACGTTGTTGCCGTCACCGCTGATGCCACTGTCACTGCTGCCGCCGGTCGGGGCCCAGTGGCGGTCCCGGGCGAAGGGGTAGGTCGGCAGCGGGATGCGTCGGCCCTCGGCCGGCGCCCGGTCGTCGTCGGGCAGCCGCGCCGGGGCGGTGCCGTCCAGCACCTGGATCAGCTCGTCGCGGTCGCGGACCACGCAGGCGAAGCGGTGGGCGAAGCGCTGCCGGCCGACGGCCAGGGTGTAGGCGAGGTCGCCGAGGTCGATCGACGCGTGGGCGCGGACGTGGAGCGCCAATCGGCGCCGCTGTTCGAGGAGTTGCTCCTCCGTCCGCGCCGAGAGGACCACCACGTGGTCCGTCCGCGGCGCGGCGGCGGTGCGTGCGGCGGTGTTCGCGACGGCCGGGGCCTCCTCGATCACCAGGTGCGCATTGGTGCCGCTGGCGCCGAAGGAGCTCACCACCCCGCAGCGCGGCACCCCGGCGGGGCTCTCCCAGTCGTGGGTGCGGGTGCTCAGGTAGAACGGGCTCCCCGCCAGCGGGATCGCCTCGTTGGCGGTCTCGAAGTGCAGCGAGGCGGGGATCTTCCGGTGCTTGATCGCCAGCAGCACCTTCAGCACGCCCGCGATGCCCGCCGCGAACTGGGTGTGGCCGATGTTGGTCTTCAGCGAGCCGACCGCGCAGTACTCCGTCCGGTCGGTGCGGGCGCGGAACGCCCGGTTCAGCGCCTGGAACTCGATCGGGTCGCCGAGCTTGGTGCCGGTGCCGTGCGCCTCGACGAGTCCGATCCGCTCCACGTCGACGCCGAACCGCTCGTACACCTCGCCGAGCAGGCTCTCCTGCGACACCGAACTCGGCGCGGTGATCCCGTTGGTGGCGCCGTCCTGGTTGACGCCGCTGGCCTTGATCACGCCGTGGATGTGGTCGCCGTCGGCCAGCGCGTCCGCGAGCCGCTTGAGCACCACGACTCCGACGCCCTCGCCGGGCACGAAGCCGTCGGCGCGGTGGTCGAAGGTGTGGCAGCGGCCGGTCGGCGACAGCATCCCGGCGCGGCCCGCGAGCCGGTACAGCCGCGGCGTGGACTGGAGGAACACCCCGCCCGCCAGCGCCATCGAGGTCTCGCCGGACCACAGGTCCTTGCACGCCAGGTCGATCGCCACCAGCGAGCTGGAGCACGACGTGTCGACGGCGATCGCCTGGCCCTTGAGGTCGAGGAAGTACGACACCCGGCTCGGGATGACCGAGGTCATGTTGCCCCACAGGGTCTGCGCCGGCGCCTCCGGATCCAGCAGCCCCTGGTAGTCGCCGGCCCACGCCCCGACGTAGACGCCGCAGCGCGCCCGGCCCATCCGGCCCGCGTAGCCGGCGTCCTCCAGGGCCTTCCAGGACTCTTCGAGCAGCAGCCGCTGCTGCGGGTCCATCACCGCGGCCTCGGTGCCGGAGATGTTGAAGAACATCGCGTCGAACTCGTCGATGCGGTCGAGGAAGCCGCCCCGGGTGCAGGCGCTCAGGCCGTCGAGGTCGAACCGGGTCGCCTCGGTGACCAGGTCGTCGCCGTCGGCCAGGTGCGTCCAGAGTTCGTCCAGCGAGTCGGCGCCGGCGAAGCGGCCGCTCATGCCGATCACCGCGATCGGCCCGCGCTCCACGCTCACGGTGGCGCTGTGCGGCTGCCCGACCGCCACGGGCCGTGCGGGCTGCACGACCGGTGGCGGGGCGCTCTCCCGTGCGTCCGCCGGCTCCGTCGCGCCCTCCGTGTGGACGATGACGCCCCGGTACTCGGCGAGCAGGTGCTCGGCCAGCCGGTCGGCCGTGCTGAAGTCGAAGACCACGCTGGTCGGCAGGTCCAGCGTCAGCGCGCCGTTGAGCTGGTCCACCACGCGGATCGCCAGGATCGAGTCCAGGCCGTAGTCGGCGAACGCCAGCCCGCCCTCGACCTCCTCGACCTCCATCGCCAGCGCGCGGGCGATCTTCTCCCGCACCACGGCGGGCACGATCTCCTCCAATCCCCTGTGTACGACCGCGGGTTGGACGATCGGCGCCGCGACCGGCGCGAGCAGCGGAGCGGGCGCAGGTGCGGCCACGGGTGCCGGCGCCTGCCGGGTCAGGTCGCCGATCCAGAACCGCTCCTTGGCGAACGGGTACGTCGGCAGCGACACCACCCGGCGCGGCGCGCCCTGGTGCAGGGGCTCCCAGTCCACCTCGGCGCCGGCCGCCCACAGCGCCGCGAGCTTGGACAGCTTGCCGGCCGCGATCCACTGCCGGACCAGCAGTTCCTGGAGGTCGTCGTCACCGGTGATCTCGGCGAGCAGTCCGCCGGATTCCCCGGCGGTGCCCCGGTGCCCCCGGCCGGCCCGCAGGGCGGCCCTCAGCTCCGCCGTCGACGAGACCGCGACCGCGTACCGCTCGGCCATCGCCTCCCGCCCGACCTGAAGCGTGAAGGCCAGGTCGGCGAGGGCGGTGTCCGGGTTGCGGTCGAGGAACCCGGCCAGCCGGTCGACGGACGCGGTGAGCTGGTCGGGAGTCCTCGCGGAGAGGACGACGACGTGTGGGGATTGTTCGACGTGTCGGGCTTGTTCGGCGCCGTTGATCGCGCCGTCGGTGGGCTGCACGGAATACTCCTCGACGATCACGTGCGCGTTCGAGCCACCGGCACCGAAGGAGGACACCGCCGCGATCCGCGGGCCGTCGCAGTGCCACGGGCTCAGTTCGCGCTGGACCCGGAACGGGGTCCGTTCGAAGCTGATGTTCGGGTTGAGCTGTTCGGCGTGCAGGCTCGGTACGAGCTGCCGGTGCTTGAGCTGGAGCAGGACCTTTGTCAGACCGGCCACCCCGGCCGCGGCCTCCAGATGGCCGATGCCGGACTTCACCGAGCCGATCGCGCAGAACTGCCGCTCCACGGTGTCCTGTTCGAAGGCCTTGGTCAGGCCCGTGATCTCGATCGGGTCGCCCAGTTCGGTGCCGGTGCCGTGCGCCTCGACGTAGCCGACCTGCCGGGCGGAGACCCCGGCCTGGTCCAGCGCCCGCCGGACGACATCGGCCTGGGCGACCGGGCTCGGCACGGTGTAACCGGTGGAACGGCCGCCGTGGTTGACGCTGGAGCCCCGGATCACCGCGAGCACGCGGTCCCCGTCGGCCACCGCGCGGGACAGCGGCTTGAGCAGCACGCACCCGACGCCCTCACCGGGCACGAACCCGTGGCCGCCGGTGCCGAAGCTGCGGCAGTGCTGGTCGGGCGAGAGCATCCCGGAGCGGCACAGCTCGACGTAGTCCAGCGGGTGCGCGTAGAGGTTCACGCCGCCGGCGATCGCCACCTCGCAGGCGCCGCGCCGGAGTTGCTCGCAGGCCTCGTGGATCGCGGTCAGCGACGCCGAGCACATGGTGTCGATCGTCAGGCTCGGCCCGCGCAGGTCGAGCAGGTAGGAGGCGCGGGCGCTCAGCGAGGCGAACGACAGGCCGGGCACCACGAGTTCGCCCGAGGGCAGCCGGCCCACCTCGTGCCGGGCGTGGCCGACCTTGGTGACGCCCGCGAACACCCCGACACCGTGGCCGTGGCGCTCGGCGAGGCGCGCCCTCGTGTACCCGGCGTCCTCCAGCACCTCCCACGCCGCCTGCACGAACAGCCGCTCCTGCGGGTCCATGGCGTAGGCGTCGCGCGGGGCGATGCCGAAGAACCGGGGATCGAACGCGGCGAAGTCGTCCAGGAAGCCGCCCCACTTGCTGTAGCTGCGGCCGGTGGCCACGGCCGTGTTGCGGTCCGGCTCGAAGAAGCCGTCCAGCGGCCAGCGGTCCACCTCGCGGACGCAGTCGCGGCCCGCCGTGAGGTTCTCCCAGAACTCGTCCAGGTCGGCGGCGCCCGGGTAGCGGCCGCTCAGCCCGATCACCGCGATCGGCTCGTCGGCGCCGGGCGCCGGCTGGTCGGGGACGGCGGTCGGCTGAGCACTGGTGGCCCGCTGCTCGGCGGCCGCCGCCGGCTGGTCGCCCGCCACCGGCCGGTCGGCCGTGACCGCCTGCTGGTGCGCCGGTTCCCTCCGGAGGCCGGCGAGTTGACCGGCCACGGCCCGCAGGGTCGGGTGCTCGTAGAAGATCGTCGACGAGACCTCGGGGTACGTCCTCACCAGCTCCCGGTTGAGCTGGATGACCATCACCGAGTCCAGGCCGATGTCGACCAGCGGGCGGTCGGGGTCGACCGTGCCCGGGGCGAGCCCGCTGACCTCGGCGAACAGGGCGAGGAGGTGGCCGAGGACGTTCGGATCGGCGCTACGAACGGGAGCCGTCGGAACGGGAGTTGTCGACGCAGGGGTTGTCGGCGCGGCGGCCGGGGCCGGCGTTCCGGTCGGCACCCGCGCCGGGTCGCCGTGGTGCACCCACACCTGGTCCGCCCCCGCGTTCCAGGCGTCGACCAGCGCCGTGAGCCCGGCTTCCGTGGGCATCGGCGCCAGCCCCCGGTCCTCCCACAGATAGGCCCGGGTCCGCTCGCCGACCTGCATGCCGCCGTCCTCCCACAGCGGCCAGGCGATGGACAGGGTGCGCCCGCGGCGCAGCCCCTCGGCGACCCGCGCGTTGCGCACGGCGGCGAACTCGTCGAGGAAGGCGTTGGCGGTCGCGTAGTCGGACTGCCCCGGGTTGCCGGTGATCGCGGCGCCCGAGGAGAAGGTCAGCACGAACTCCAGCGGGCAGTGCCCGGTGGCCCGGTCGAGGTGCACGAGAGCGTCCACCTTGGTCGCGAGGACCTCGTCCCACTGCTCGGCGGTCTTGTCCGCGAGCAGCGAGTCCCGCACCACGCCGGCGGCGTGCACGATGCCGGTGACGGCACCCGCCTCGGCGATCAGGTGCCGCACCTCCTCCCAGCGGGAGACGTCGGCGCGCACGTACCGCGCGTCCGCACCGGCCTGCCGCAACTCGGCGAGCAGGCGCTCGATCCGGCCGTCCTGCGGCGAGCGACCGGCCAGCACGACGGTCGGCCGCCGGACGTCGGCGGCGATGCGCCGGGCCGTCGAGGCGCCGATCCCGCCGGCCCCGCCGGTGATCAGGTAGACGCCGCCGTCCCGCCAGGGCTTGCCGGAGGCCGTTCCCGTACCCGTGCCCGGGAGTTCGGCCGGGGTCCAGCTGCGCGTGTGCCGGACGCCGTCGCGGTAGAGCACCAGGTCGTCGGCGGCGCGGGCGTTCTCCGCGACGACGGCGGCCAGGTCAGTGCCTTGGACGCCGTCGATGCCGATGACCTGGCCGACGATCCGCGGGTTCTCCTTGGTGACGGTCCGCAGCAGGCCCGCGAGGGCGAGGTCCGCCGTGACGACCTGGACGAGCGTGGTGCCGTCCCGGGCGTCGAGGCCGCGGACGGTCTCCAGCAGCTGCCACGACAGGTCGCGGAACCGGCTCCCCGGCCGCTGCTCGGCCGTGTCGAGGCGGATCGCCTCGGGCACCTCCCCGTCGACCCCGCACAGCACGACGACGTGCCGGTCGTACCGGGCGGTCGCGGCGGCGGGCGTCGGCGTCCAGCAGGCGGTCAGCAGGGTCGTGCCGCTCTCCTGCCGGGTGCCGGGGGCCCAGAAGCGGTCCCGGGCGAACGGATATCCGGGCAGGTGCGCACGCCGGGGCGTGCCGTCGCCGAGCAGCGAACGCCAGTCGACGGCGCCCCCGCCGACCCACCGCCCGATCGGCTCCGGCTCGGCTCCGCGCTCGCCGGTGGCGACGAACGCCCTGAGCGCGTCGACGAGTTCGGCACGGGACGAGACGACCCAGCCGACCCGTTCCGCCATCTCCTCGCGGCCGACCTGGAGGCTCCACGCGAGGGACCGCAGCGAGACCTGCTCCGACTCCGAGGACTCCAGGTGGGCGAGCAGGCCCCGGGCCCGGTCGGTCAGCTGCCGGGCGGTGCGGGCCGACAGCGGCACCGCGACCGGCCCGCCGTCGCCCTCCCCGCCCCGGTCGCCGCGCACGTACTCCTCGACGACCACATGGGCGTTGACGCCGCCGAACCCGAAGCTGCTCACCCCGGCACGCCTCGGCGCGGAGCCGCCGTCACCACTGCGGGGGCGCGGCCAGGCCTCGTTGTCCCGCACGATGTGGAACGGGCCGCCGGCCAGCTCGATGTACGGGTTGACCTCCTGGAGGTGCTGGGTCGCGGGCAGCACGCCGTGCTTGAGCGCGAGCAGCACCTTCAGCAGCCCGGCGATGCCCGCGGCCGACTCCAGGTGGCCGATGTTGGTCTTGACCGAGCCGAGGCCGCACGCCCCGTCGTCGCTGCGGCCCAGCCGGCGGAACGCGGTGCGCAGCGCCCGGACCTCCACCGGATCGCCGAGGGCCGTGCCGGTGCCGTGGGTCTCGATGTAGCCGATGGTGTCCGGGTCGAGGTCGCCGACGGCGGCCGCCACCAGCTCGGCCTGGGCGTCGGCGTTCGGCGCGGTCAGCGAGTTGGCCCGGCCGCCGTGGTTGTACGCGCTGCCCCGGAGCACCCCGAGGATCGCGTCACCGTCGCGCTCCGCCGCCGCCAGCGACTTGAGCACCACCACCCCGACGCCCTCGCCGCGGACGTAGCCGTTCGCGCCCGCGTCGAAGGTCTTGCAGAGGCCGTCCGGGCTGAGCATGCCCGCGCGGTGCGCGCTGACGAAGGTGTCCGTACTGAGCAGCACGTTGACCCCGCCCGCGACGGCCAGGTCGCAGGTGCCGGAGCGGATCGCCTCGATCGCGCGGTGCACCGCCACCAGCGAGCTGGAGCAGGCCGTGTCGATCGGTTCGCTCGGGCCGCGCACGTCGAGCAGGTACGAGATGCGGTTGGCCAGGATCGAGTGGGTGGTGCCGGTCGAGGTGAAGGCGTCCGGTCGCACGCCGAGCGTGGCGAGCAGCGTCGCGTAGTCGTTGCCGGTGACGCCGATGAACACGCCCGTGTTGGTCGGCAGGTCGGCGGGCCGGTACGCGCTGTCCTCCAGCGCCTGCCAGACCGTCTCCAGGACGAGGCGGTGCTGCGGGTCCATCAGTTCGGCCTCGCGCGGCAGGATGCGGAAGAAGCCGGCGTCAAAGGCGTCGACGTCGTCCAGGGCTCCGATCCGTTGGGGGAAGTCCTGGGCCTCGATGGCCTTGCGCTGCTGCTCGTCGTAGCGGTGCAGCGGGAACGCGGTGACGGAGTCCTTGCCCGCCAGCAGGTTCGCCCAGTACTCGTCCAGGTCGCGGGCGCCCGGGAAGCGCCCGGCCGCGCCGATGACGGCGACCGGCCGGCGCGGGTCGGGCCCGGTGCGAACCGGCTCCGGCTGGGGTTGGGGTTGGGGCTGGGGTTCGGCCTTGATCTTGACCTCCGCCTCAGCCTCGGCCTTGATCTTGGCCTCGGCCTTCACCGTGGCACCGTGCTCGTCGACCAGGTGGGCGCCCAGCGCCTCCAGGGTGCTGACGTCGAAGAACACCGCCGGGCTGACCACGACCCCGAACCGTTCGTGGATCTCCTTCGCGAAGGTCACCAGCGAGATGGAGTCGAAGCCGAACGCGTCCAGTCCGGTGCCGGGGTCGAGTTCCTCCGGCTCGAACTTGAGGATCTCGGCGGCGATGGCGCGCAGGACGTCCACGACACCCGACACCGCCGACACCACTGGTACAGCCTGCTCAGCCGGTACGGCCGGCTCCCGCTCTCGGACCGAACGGGCCTGCGGCGCCGGACGATCGCCCGGCGCCACTCCTCCGGTACCGCGCCGCACCCCGGCCAGCTCCCCGACGACCTCGCCCGCGCCCCCGAGCAGCAGGATCCGGTCGTCGCCGAGGACCACGTGCGTGACCGGCGAACCGGCCCGCACCCGGATCTCCGCGACCTGGTTGAGCGCGACCAGGGTCCAGTCCGGCGCCCCGACGCGCTTGGCCTCCCACTGCACGCCCTGGGCGATCGCCGCGAGCACGAACGGCTCGACGGTGACGTTGCGCCGGACGTGGTCCTGCTGGAACGCGGGACTGCCGATGGTCAGCACCGTCCGGCCGTCCGGCGCGCGGAACACGCCCTCGACCGCGCACGAGGCCGGCTTGTAGTCCAGCCCGCCCTCGGCCAGTTCGGCCAGGAACTGCTCCCGGCTGAGGACCTCCCGCAGCCCCGCCGGCTCGACCCGGCCGGAGGGCGCCGTGGCCGCCCCCCGCACGGTGAACTCGACCGCCGCCGTCCCGTCCCCGGTCCGGACGGTGCCGTGGCCGTCGGCGAACTCCGTGACGAGCCGCGTGGTCGTGGACCAGTCGATCGGCCGCAGGACGCGCAGGTCGTGGACCGACGCCTCGGCGGCGAACCCGCTGACCTTCGCGGCGGCCAGCGCGAGGTCCACCACGAAGGTGGGCACGATGGTCGGCGTCTTGGCCAGGCGGTAGCCGTAGTCGAGCAGGTCGGCGAGGTGGACGTCCAGGGCGTAGCGCAGGCCCCGGACGTCGGATTCGTTGCGCCCCAGGAAGGGGTGCAGCCGCTCGCGCAGCGCCAGCGGGGCCAGCACGGACGGCGCGCCGTCGGTCTGCTCGATCCAGCAGCGCACCTTCTCGAACGGGTAGGCGGGCAGCGACACCCGGCGTGCCGTCGGCAGTTGGTCCCAGTCGACGGTCTTGCCGCCGACCCAGGTGGTGGCGAGGTCGTGCGCGGGCAGCTCCCGCCGCCCGGCCAGGTAGCCGTCGACGGCCGCCAGCGCGGACCGCTGGTCCCCCGCCACGAACGCCCAGCGGTGCGGCAGTTCGTTCTTTCCGACCCGCAGGGTGTACGCGATGTCGGGGAGGTCGGCCTCCCGCGCCCCGGCGAGGTGGTCGCGGAAGACGGCCAGGTAGCGCCCGAGCGCGGCCTCGTTCATCGCCGAGAACACGAACAGCTGCTCGCCGAAGGGCTCTTGGCGCACCGGCCGTTCGGGGTACTCCTCCAGGATGATGTGCGAGTTCATGCCGCCGGCGCCGATCGAGGTGATGCCGGCCCGCCGGGGGTGGGTGACCTGGCGGCCGTCCACCTCGGTGACCATCGGCTGCCAGTCGGCGAGCTTCTGCTGCACCTGGAAGGGGGTGTCGGCGAAGTCGATGTCCGGGTTGAGCTCCGTGCTGTGCAGGGACGGCGCCAGCTTGCCGTGCCGCAGTTGGAGCAGCACCTTGGCCAGGCCGATCATGCCGGCCGCCGCGAGCAGGTGCCCCATGTTGGCCTTGACGGAGCCGAGGGCGCAGAACTGGCGGTCCTCGGTGTACTTGCGGAACGCCGACGTCAGGGCGCGGACCTCGATCGGGTCGCCCAGCGCGGTGCCCGAGCCGTGTCCCTCGACGTAGCCGATCGTCCTCGGGTCGACGCCGGCGTCCTCGATCGCCTTCTGGATCGCGTGTGCCTGCATGCCCGGGTTCGGCACGGTGAAGCCGTTGCGCGTCCCGGCGTTGGACAGGGCGGTGCCCTTGATCACGGCGTACACGTGGTCGCCGTCGCGCTCGGCGTCGACCAGCGGCTTCAGTACGACCGCGCCGACGCCCTCGCCGAGGATGGTGCCGTCCACGCCGTGGCCGAAGCTGCGGATCACGTCGGAGGTGCCGGTGGTGAAGTGCTCCTCCGAGGAGGTGATCAGGTTGTAGGGGTGCAGCATCAGGTTGACGCCGCCCGCGACGACCATCCGGCACTCGCCGGCCCGCAGCATCTGCACGGCCTGGTGCACGCACGTCGACGAGGCCGAGCACATGGTGTCCAGGAAGATCGACGGACCGGTCAGGCCGTAGAAGTAGGACAGCATGTTGGGCAGCGTCCCGGTGTAACTGCCGCTCTGCGGCGCGCCCCTGGTCAGGCTGTTCTGGAAGCCGTACAGGTTGTAGTGGTTGCTCATGGTCCCCACGAGCACGCCGACGTCGCCCTGGTAGCGGCGCTGGATGGTCTGCCGCGAGTAGCCGGCGTCCTCCAGCGCCTCCACGCCCGACTGGAGGAACAGCCGCACCTCCGGGGACATCTGCTCGGCCTCGCGCTTGGAGATGCGGAAGTAGCGGGGGTCGAACTTGTCGAGGTCGCGCAGGAACGTCCCGGTCCGGATCACGCTCTTGCCGTGGACGGACCGGTCGCTGTCGTAGATGGCCTCGTGGCCCCAGCGGTCGGCGGGGACCTCCTCGAAGGTGTGCCGGCCGTTCTCCAGCAGCTCCCACAGCTCGTCCATCGTGTCGGCGCCGGGGTAGCGGCCGGACACTCCGATGATCGCGATGTCGTGCCGGTCGTCGCGCGCGGGTTCGCGGACCTCGGTGACGGCGGACGCGGCCGGGGCCTCGGGCTGGACCGCCGGGGCTTCGGGCTGTACGACCGGCTCTTCCAAGGCTTCCGGGGTTTCGGCCTTCCCCGACTCCCCCAGCACCGCCTCCAGTTGCGCCCGCCGGGTCTCCACGAAGTGCGCGGCCACCTCGGCGATGTTCAGGTACTCGAAGAAGATCGTCTTGGACAGCGGCCCGAACACCTTCTCCAGCTGGGCGGTCACCCCGAGGATGCTCAGCGAGTCGATGCCGTACTCGATGAGGTTGGTGGTCGACTCGATGTGCTCCGGGGTGTGTCGCAGGACCTCGGCGACGACCCCCCTGAGCAGTTCCTCGGTGCGCCGCAGCAGGTCGCCCTCGCCCGCGCCGCCTGACGGCGCAGCGGTGGCGGACGAGGCGGTGGCGGACGAGGCGGTGGCCGGGGCCGCGGGGGCCGGTGCCGCCCGGCGTTGCGCGGCCAGGGTGGCCTTGGAGCCGTAGGCGACGACGAGGTGCGCGGGGGCGTCGGCGAGCAGGGCCCGGCCGAAGGCGCGCAGCCCGTCCTCGGTGGGCAGGTCCTCCCAGCCGCGCTCGCGGCGCAGGGAGTCTCGGGTGACCTCGTCCAGCGTCATGCCGCCGTCGGCCCACAGCGGCCAGCTGATCGCGACGGTCCGGCCGCTACGCTCGCCCGCGTCGACCAGCGTCCGGCGGTGCCGGGCGAAGGCGTCCAGGAAGGCGTTGGCCGCCGAGTAGTCGGACTGCCCCGGGCTGCCGTAGACGCCGGCGACCGAGGAGAAGAGCGCGAAGAAGTCCAGGTCGAGGTGGCGGGTGGCGGCGTCGAGGTTGAGCGTGCCGCGGACCTTCGGCGCCGTCACCAGGCGGACGTCGGCGAGGTCCTTGCGCAGCAGGTACTGGTCGCGCAGCAGGCCGGCCGCGTGCACGACGCCGTCGAGCGACCCGTGCTCGCGCACGATCGTGTCGACCGCGGCGCGCACGCCTGCGGCGTCGGCGACGTCGACCGGCAGGTAGTGCGCGTCGACCCCGTCCGCGCGCAGGGCGTCCACCGAGCCCGCCGGGGAGCGTCCGCTCAGGACGACCGTCGCCCCCGCGCGGCCCAGGTAGCGGGCGAGGTGCCGGCCGATGCCGCCCAGGCCGCCGGTGACCCAGTAGACGCCGCCGGCCCGCAGCGCGGGCACCTGCGGTCCGGCGTCGAGCCTCGTCTCGACGGGTTCCAGGACCTGCCGGGTGCCGTCGGCGGTGTAGCGGACCTCGGTGTCGGCGGAGTCGTCGGCGCACTCCTCCCGCACGATCCGCGCGAGCTGCTCGGTGGAGGCCGCGTCCAGGCCGGCGACCCGGACGACCCGACCGGAGACGAGCGGGTTCTCCAGGGCGGCGGTGCGGAACAGGCCCGCCAGCGGTGCGTGGAAGTGGGCCGGCACCCGGGCGTCGACCAGGGCCACGAAGCGGTGCCCGGTCCGAGGAGAGGACGCGAGCACCTGCTGGACCTCGGCGAACGCCTGCTCGGTCGCGGCGTCGACGCCGTCGGCCGGGCTCGCCCGGGTGATCTCCGGCAGGGTCAGGGGGTGCGCGGTGCGGGTGGCGCCGCCGTCCGCGTCCAGCGGCCGGTCGGTCCACCGGGTGGTCGCCGTGACGACGCGCGGGCCGGCGTCGGTGGTGCGCTGGGCGAGCCCCCGCAGGCTGGCGCTGATCACGCCGTCGCCGTCGCACAGGTCGATGTCGAAGGTGGTGAGCGCCCCGGAGCCGGCGCTGCGGCGCACCCAGGCCCAGGTCTCGGCCGGGCAGGGCCGGTACACCTGGAGCTCGTCGAGGGTGAAGGGCAGGGTCGGGCCGGCGGCGGCGCCCGTCAGGACCACGGAGGTCTGGAAGGCGGCGTCCAGGACGCTCGGCGGCAGCACGCAGCCGTCGGCGCCGGTGGTCCGGATGCGGGCGATCGCCTCGTCGCGGCCCAGCCGGAGCCCGCGCAGCGCGCGCATGGCCGGGCCGTACTCCAGGCCCTGGGCGCGGAAGGCGGCGTAGACCTCGTCGGTGCTACGGGTGGTGCGGCAGGCGGCGCGCAGGGCGTCCAGGTCCAGCGGTGACGGGTCCGGCAGGGTGACCAGTTCGGCAGAGCCGGTGCTGTGGACCGTCTCATCCTGCCGGAACTCGAACGCGATCGCGTCCCCGCGCGGCGTCAGCGCGAGGTCGACGTCGACGGGTTCGCCGACGACGATCGGCCGCAGCCACGCGAGGTCGCGCAGCCGGACGGCCCCCTCCCGGGCCGCCGCGCGCTCCACCGCGGCCCGCGCCATCTCCAGGTACGCGACCGCGGGCAGCACCCTCCGGCCGCGGACCAGGTGCGAGGCCAGGAAGGGCTCGGCCCCGGTGAACGTGGAGGTGTAGCGCTGCTGCGCCAGGTCGGAGGTGTTGCGGTGGACGAGCGGGTGCAGCAGCGCGGCGCCCGGCGCCTCGGCGGGCGGTGTGACGTACCAGTGCCGGTCCCGGGCGAACGGGTAGGTCGGCAGCCGCACGCGACGCGCCCCGGGATGCCCGGGCCAGTCGGCGCCGCCCCCGTTCGCCCAGTCCTGCGCCGCCGTGACCAGTTCGGTCCCTGCTCCGGCGGGGTTGCGCACCTCGCCGTCCGCGACGGACTCCAGCGCGGCCGCGAGCTGCTCCCGGTCCGAGACCAGGAACACGGTCCTGACCCGCATCGCTTCGCGGCCGACCTGGAGCGTGTGCGCGATGTCGGCCAGCGCCTGGCGCGGCCGCAGCGCGGTCTCCGGTGCCAACAGGTGGTCCCGCAGGCCGGCGGCCAGCACCCGCAGCCGCTCCAGGTTCTTCGCCGACAGCGGGACGGCGTACGGGCCCGCAGGCTCGGTGGCGCGCTCCGCCGGCCCGCCGACGTGCTCCTCCAGCAGCACGTGGGCGTTGGTCCCGCCGAACCCGAACGAACTGACGCCGGCCCGGCGCGGCGCCCCGTCGCCGCCCGGCCACGGCCGGGTGTCGCCGACGATGTAGAACGGGCTGCCGTCCAGGTCGATCAGCTGGTTCCTGGTCCGGAAGTTGACCGTCGCCGGGAGGGTCCCGGCGGCCATCGCGCCGATCACCTTGACCACGCCGGCCACGCCCGCGGCCGATTCCAGGTGGCCGATGTTGGTCTTGATGGAGCCGATGCCGGTGCTGTCCGGCCGCGGTGACGTCCCGTGGGCGTCGTGCAGGCTCTGGAAGGCGCGCTTGAGGCCGACGATCTCGATCGGGTCGCCGACCGGCGTGCCGGGCCCGTGGGCCTCGATGTAGCTCACCGTCTCGGGCGTCACACCGGCGCGGGTGTAGACGTCCTCGATCAGCGCGGCCTGCGCGACCGGGTTGGTGACGGTCAGCGAGTTGGTCTTGCCGCCGTGGTTGGTGCCGACGCCCTTGATCACCGCGTGCACGGGGTCGCCGTCCGCCAGCGCCCTGGCCAGCGGCTTGAGCAGCAGGACGGCGCCGCCCTCGCCCCGGACGAAGCCGTCCGCGTCCTGGTCGAAGGCGTGCGAGCGGCCGGTGGGCGAGAGCATGCTCGCCTTGCTGAACGCCACGAACAGCTTCGGCGACCAGCACAGGTTCACGCCGCCGGCCAGCGCCAGGTCGCAGTCGCCGTTGTGCAGGGCGGCGACGGCCTCGTAGAGCGAGACCAGGGAGCTGGAGCAGGCGGTGTCGTTGGCGATGCTGGGGCCGTGGAAGTCGAAGTAGTAGGACAGCCGGTTGGCGACGATCGAGTAGGCCGTGCCGGTCGGGAAGTAGGCGTCGGTCGGCACGTCGTCGCGTTCGATCAGCTCGGCGTAGTCGCCGTGGCACAGGCCCATGAAGACGCCGGTGCGGCTGCCCGCGAGTTCGCCCGCCCGGTAGCCCGCGTCCTCGATGGCCTTCCAGGCCAGTTCCAGCGCGAACCGCTGCTGCGGGTCCATCGTCTCCGCCTCGCGCGGGGAGATGTTGAAGAAGGCGGCGTCGAAGCGGTCGGCGTCCTCGACGAACCCGGCCCAGACGCTGTACGTCTTCTCCTCGCCGCTGCGCGGATCGCCGAAGTAGCGTTCCTTGGACCAGCGTTCGGCGGGCACCTCGGTGATCAGCGAGCGTCCGGCCGCGAGGTGGTCGAACAGCTCGACCAGGGTGTCGGAGCCGGGGAAGCGCAGGGCGAGGCCGATGATCGCGATGTCGTCGGTGCTCATCGGCTCTCCCCCACTCGCTGCACGGCACGGCGGTTGTCCACGGTCGTCCGCAGGTTCAGCGCGGCGCTCGACGCTCCGGTCGGCGCCGTACCGCCGCCCCGCACGAACTGCTGGTGGAGCACGGCGGTCGTCAGCAGGTAGAGGAAGGTCTGGTCCTCCTTGGTGCTGACCTCCTCCACCGGCGAGGTCATGATCTTGTCGACCAGGCGCCGGGCGAACTTCGCGTCCAGGCAGCCGATCCCGGCCAACTCGCGGTCGGACAGCAGAAGTTCCAGGTAGTCCGGGCGACTGTCCTTGAAGGCGGCGCTGCCCGGCGCGCGGTAGGGCTGCTTGGGGCGGCTGGTGGTCCACTCCGGGAGCTCGGCGCGGAACGCCTTCTTCAGGATGGCCTTCTCGACCTGGCCGTCGTCGTAGCGCAGGTTCACCGACGCGGCCGCGCGCACCACCGCGGGGTCCAGGAACGGGCAGCGGTTCTCCACGCTGTGCGCCAGCGCGGCCCGCTCCCCCTGCGTGGACAGCAGGAATCCGGGCAGCAGCGTCTTGTACTCCAGCCACTGCGCCTTGTGCATCGCGGGCATGTCCGGGTAGCCGGGTGTCCCGGCGACGAGGTCGAGCAGGTCGGCGAACGGGTCCATCCGGTCGGCGAGCAGCCGGGCCGCGAACCTCCCGTTCTGGTACCGCATCTCGTGGGAGAACAGGCCCGGCAGCCGTTCCACCGAGAACTGCTGGTACAGGCCGAGCAGATGGGCCTGGTGGGCGGAGCCGAAGTGCTCCAGCTCCGGGTGCAGGCCGGCCAGCCGGGTGCGGCGCTCGCCGTCGGTCAGCTCGTTCCACCGCGCGCGCAGCAGGGTCTCGCGGAACAGCGAGTAGCCGAGGAAGGCCTCGTCGGCGCCCTCGCCGCTGAGGATGGTCTTGATCCCGGCGTCGCGGACGTGCCGGGACAGCAGGAACATCGGCACGAACGAGGTGCGGAAGGTCGGAACCTCCGCGTGGTACACGGCGATCGGGAAATGCTCGGTGATGTCCTCGCTGGTGATCGGGACGGCGGTGTGCAGGGTGCCCAGGTGCTCGGCGACCAGGCGCTGGCTGTCGGACTCGTCGAAGGACTTGTCCTGGAACGCCACCGAGAACGTGCGGACCTCGTACGGGGAGAGCTGGGTGGCCAGCCTCGTCACGATCGAGGAGTCCAGGCCGCCGCTGAGGTAGACGCCGACCTCGACGTCGGAGCGCAGCCGCAGCTCCACGCTGGTGCGCAGGGTCTGCCGGAGCATGTCGATCGCCTCGGCCTCGGTGCCGTCGAAGCCGGGCACGTCGAAGTCGAGGTCCTCGTAGGGGCGCAGCGAGCGGCGGCCCGCGCTGATGGTCAGCACGGAGCCCATCGGCAGCTGGCGCACGCCCCGGAAGGGCGTGCGGTCGGGCAGCGGCGTCCACGCGGCGTAGGTGGTGGCCAGCTCCCTCGGGTCGAACTCGAAGCGGAAGCCGGGGAAGGCGCGGAACGCCTTCATCTCGGACGCGAACAGGAAGTCCCCGCCCGCGTCGGCGTAGAACAGCGGGCGCTTGCCGTAGCGGTCGCGGGCCAGCACCAGGTCACCGGTCGCCGCGTCCCTGATGGCGACCGCGAAGGCGCCGTTGAACCGGGTGAAGCAGTCCGACCCCCACTGGATCCAGGCCTGGAGCACGACCTCGGTGTCGGAGTGGTTGGTGCGGAACGGGCGGCCGAGGCGCTCCAGTTCCGCGCGGAGTTCGATGTGGTTGTAGATCTCGCCGTTGAAGCAGATCCAGTAGCGCCCGGAGGGGTCCGACATGGGTTGCGAGCCACCGGCGAGGTCGACGATGGCCAGCCGCACCGCCCCCATGGCCATGCCGTCGTCGAGGTAGTAGCCCGCCTCGTCCGGCCCGCGGTGGTGGATGTTCGACAGCATCGAGGTGATGACCTCGGCGGTGGCACCGGGGTGCAGCGAGGTCGAGAGGAAACCAGCCAGCCCGCACATGATCCGTCCTTCTACTTCGCGGAGGTCTTCTTGGTGACGAATTCGTCGATCGCGGTGAGCGAGACGAAGACGTTCACGAGGATGTCCTCCGGGGAGATCTCGACGGAGAACTCGGACTCCAGGAACTTCATCATCCTGACGTAGCCGAACGAGTCGATGACCCCCGCCTTGAACAGGTCGGTGTCCGGGGTGATCACGTCGTCGAACTCGAAGAGGAAACGGTCTTCCAGGTACAGCCTGATCGTGTCCGTCGTGGTTGCCATGTGTCACACTCCAGCCCTGATTTTGAACACCATGTGGGTGAGGGCCAGGCCCCCGATTTCGGTGAATTCCGGCTCGGCGTCGCCGTCGAGCAGCCCGCGGACGCTGTCGGTCCAGCGCACCGGGGCGACCAGCTGCTCCGTGAGCATGTGCGTCACCTGTCCCGGCTCGTACGGCCGGCCCGTGACGTTGGAGATGACGGGGGTGTCGGGATCGGCGAACTCGAACTCCGTCAGGAACTCGGCGAACCGCACCCTGGCCGGCTCCATGTACCGGGAGTGGAAGGGCGCGCTCACCTTGAGCCGTACGAAGCGGATCTCCCGCTTCTCCAGGCAGGCGTGCGCCGCGTCCAGGACCGGCGGGGTGCCCGCGATGACCACCTGTGAGCCGGTGTTGAGGCCCGCGATGTCGACGCCGTCCGCGCCGTCCTCCGCGAGGATCTCCAGCAGTCGCTCGGGCGGTGTGTTCATGACGGCGGTCATGCCGCCCCCGGAGGCCGCCGCCATCAGCTCGCCGCGCTTGGCGACCAGCCGCAGCCCCGTCTCGAAGGTGAAGACGCCGGCCGCGAGCAGCGCGTTGTACTCGCCCAGGCTGTGCCCGAGGTAGACGTCCGCCGCCCGGTCCCCGCGGTGGACCCGCTCGAAGGTCCGCAGCGCGTTGACGACGAACAGCGCCGGCTGGGTGTACTCCGTGCGGCCCAGCAGGCCGTCCGGGTCCTCCGTGCACAAGGAGACCAGGTCGTACCCCAGCACGTCCGAGGCGTACTGGACCAGCCCTGGGTACCGTTCGAAGACCTCTGCCCCCATTCCCTTTTCCTGACTTCCCTGACCAGCGAAGATGACTGCCAGCACGACACTCCTTCAACCCACGACGACCTGCCGACCTGCACTGACCTGCCGACCCGTACTGACCTGCCGACCCGTACTGACCTGCTGACCTGCACCGACCTGCGCCGGACGCGCCCCGACCGCGACCGCGACCGCGACCGCGGATCTGAGCACGTCCAGGAACGCCCTGCCGCGGCTGCTCATGGCCAGGTCGGGCATCATGGCCGCGCCCAGGGTCGCGGGCGGCAGGTCTCCGACCAGTTCGACCTCGCGAACCCTTCCCCCGTCCAACGTCGTTGCGGTCCGGGCCTGTTGATACATCAAGGCGAACCCGGCGCCGGCGGCCACCAGGCCGCGCAGCGTCTCGATGCTCGTCGTCGTCACCACCCGCGGCATGCGGACGCCCGCGCGGGAGAACATCCGCTCGGCGTGGCGGAGCACGCTCGGGGCGTTCAGGGCGACCAGCGGTCGACCGGCCAACTCGTCCAGGGAGAGCGGCCCGACCAGGCCCAACGGGTCGTCATCCGCCAGCAGGGCGTGCACCGGCAGGTCGACCAGCGGGTGGAACCTGGACTCCCCCGCCAGGAAGTCGTACGTCACCGCCAGTTCGCACCGGCCGTCCCGGAGGAACTCCAACAGCCGGTCGGCGGACGCCTCGTGGAAGTTCAGCTTCAGCGCCCCGTGCCGCTCCCCGGCCAAACGGTGGACCAGCGGCAGCAGGAACGGGGCGATCGGGAAGAAGAACCCGACGTCGAGCTGGCCGGCGGTGTCGCCCGCCAGGGCGTCGCCCTGCGCCTTGAGGCTCCTGGCCTGCCCCAGCAGCGCGCGCGCCTCCCGCAGCAGGTGGCGACCGCTCGGCGTCAGGGAGACCCCACGGGCGTGGTGACGGAGCAGCAGCTGAACACCGAGCTGGCGTTCCAGCCGCATGATGGCCGACGAGACCGTCGACTGCGAGGCGCACAGCTTCTCCGCCGCCTCCGAGATGTTGCCGATCTCGGCGGAGACGACGAAGTAGCGCAATTGAGTGAGACTGAATCCCAAGCGATCGGTCATAGCGCGCGGAATCCTTTTCCCGGAATCTGGCCATGCGGATTTTCGGGGTCGGCGGTGCGACCGCCGGAGAAATTCTGAATTCGGTGACGAACCACGGGCGGTCAGCCCGCGGCGGATCCGTGAAAGGCGCGCCGGGGCGCGGTGACCGACCTCGGCACACAGGGTGACGACGGCCTGTGGCGACCACGGCGGGCCGCCCGTGCGGAGCCGGTCACGCCGACGCGTTCCGCTTCGGGCCGTTCGAAGTGTTCGAGCAGTACGGCGAGTTCATACCCGCCGCAGCGTCAACTCGACTTTCTCGGCGCGCCGCCGGGCGATGCGGGCCCGGCAAGCTGCCGGTCCGATCTGCTTGACGCCGACGCGCGCAAATGGCTGGACACCAAGCTATTCCGGTCCAGTACTATCTGCCGGAGGTAGCCCGATCCCGGAATCGTTCCAGGGAACGGGATGACGGGGACATGTGCGATGACCATGGTGACACTTTCCTCAGCTCCGGTCACAGACGAGAAGCTATCGGGCGGGATGTCGCGGTCCAGGCTCATATGACATGAGCAGATCAACTACACAGAGCGCAAAAAAGCGGACAAGTCTCCGATGAGCGTGCCCAGGTCGCCCAGCTGGAAGCGGGCCACGTGTCATACGGTAACTGAAAGGTTACCGGTTAACAAGTTGGAGCATGTGCACGAATGGATGAAACGCAGGCGGTATGGCAGCTGTGGGTACAGAGCCGTCCTGACCTCGACCTTTCGTCGATGGAGATCATCGGCGGCCTCCGACACGCCCACGCGATGCTGGAGTTCCTCCTTGAACCGGTGTTCGAATCGGCAGCCGTCAGCTCATCGGAGTTCGACGTGCTCTACCACCTCCGCCACTCGACCGAGCCGACGATCGCACGCCGCCTCGCCGCCTCGATGGGGCGGTCGCCGGCCGCGCTGAGCAAGGCGCTGGCCAAGCTGGAACGACGCGCCCTCGTGGTCCGGACGGTCAACCCCGCGGACCGGCGCGCGGCACTGGTCTTCATCACCGACGCGGGCGCGGCCGCCGTCGACGACGTCATGCCCAAGCGCCTGGCCATCGAGCAGCAGGTCCTCGGGGCACTCAGCGACAAACAGAGCGCGCAGGTCCGGATCGCCCTGCGATGTCTCGCCGAAGCCGTCGAGGCCCAGGCCCTGCGCGGTCGGCCCACCGACCCGGAGGCCCCCGTCACCACCCCGGCCTGGACTCCGCCGCGTTCACCGTCACGCGAGTCCCCGTCCCGCCCCCCGCGGGCGCCCCGGCGGCAGCTCGCCAACGCCAAGCATCCCCGGAGCGGCTACCCGACGGAGCTTTGAGCGGCGCAGCGCCGGCGACCCAACTCAGCCGACAACACTTGAACTTCGGGCCCGGCGGCGATCGCGATCCTCGACGCCGAAGCGGCGCCCGGCGGCCGCCGGCTCATGCAGAACAGCCCACCAGCAGAGCTGGCGGGCTGTCGGACAGGATCGCTGTCGTGCAGGACCGAGGCTAGCGCGGCTTCTTGAAGCCCAGCGTCGTCGCGTCCTTCAGGGTGTAGATGGTGCCGTCCGTGTCCTTGGTGAAGGAGCCGACCTTGGCGGCCGCCGGCGGCGTGTAGCGCTTGGGCAGCTGCTGGTTCTTGATCACGGTGCTCTCCAATGCATCGAGGTCGAAGCCTGGCATGGCGTCACACCATTGAGCCGGTTCCCGCCCGGAGCGTCCACTGGGATAACCCGACTTCGGTCATTACGCGCCGACTTGGCATCCACACGGACGCATCGCAGACGAAATGTTGTTCGGCGGGGTCGGGTGGACATCGGTCACGACCGGGAGAAGTCCGAGCAGGAGTGATCGAAACCAGGTGAGACGCCCCCGAACTCTCCATATCATCACGGTGGATGTGACCTGATCATACCGCCACCGACATGGCGTGATCCGAAAGGATCCGGCGCCGACCGGTTGTGCGCTCCTCCCTCGTCCTCCACGGTTCTGGGGTGAAGCACGGCGCCGGGAGCGGTGCGTGGTGCGGCGTGGTCGAAACACCGGCGGTGCGGATGCCGCCGTGATTCCTGGGGGTGGAGCAGGTGCAGTCACTCAACGACCACCTTGTGGTCTTTCCGGATTCCCCGGGCGGTGCCCGGGCCCACCGTCAGATCGGCAGCGAAGCACTTCAGCTGGTGGCCCACGCCTCCGGGCGGCCCTGGCTGGCCGGCTCGTGGGCACCCGAGGACCTGGTGGTGTCGGCGGCGGGCCCGGTACGCGTGGCGGTGTTCGGCCCCAGCCCGGTCACGCCGGACCGGCTCGGGTCGCTGGTCTCCTCCGTGCGCGTCCTGCCCGACCTGGACGCGCTGGCCCGCGGCCTGCCCGGCAACACCCATGTGGTGGCCTCGATCCACGGACAGGTGCGGTTCCAGGGCACCGTCACCGGGACCCGCTGCGTCTTCACCGCCCGCCTCGGCGACGTCCCGATCGCCGCCGACCGGGCCGACGTGCTGGCCGTCGTGACCGGTGCGGAGCCGGATGAGGACCTGATCGCCACGAGCGTCACCTACGGGATGCTCTTCGCCCCGCTGAGCGAGCGCAGTTGGTGGCGCGGCGTGCACCAGGTGGCTGCGGACTCCTGCCTCGTGCTGCCCGCCGACGGCGCCGCCCGATCGGTGCGCTGGTGGCAACCGCCGGAGCCGCACCTCCCCCTGTCGCAGGGGGCGGCCGGGGTGCGCGAGCGGCTACGGGAGGCGGTGGCCCAGCGGCAACCGCAGCAGGGCAGGCTCTCGGCCGACCTGTCGGGCGGCATGGATTCCACCTCGCTCTGCTTCCTCGCCGCCGAGCACAGCCCCGACCTGCTGACCTTCTGCTGGACCGGCGGCAGCGCGATCAACGACGATCCGCTGTACGCCGGCCGGGCCGCACGCCTGCTGGCCCGCGCCGAACACCTGACCGTGCCGGACACCGACGCCCCACCGGTGTTCTCCCCCCCGTACTGGGCGGTCGACACGGAGGCCCCGCGGGCCGCCACCCGGGGGATGAACGCGATCCGGTTCGGGATCCGGCACCTGGTCGAACACGGCGCCACCCGGCACCTGGCCGGGCACGGGGCGGACGAGCTGTTCACCGGAGGCGCCGCCTACCTGCACACGCTCTTCCGCCGCCACCCGATCACCGCCTGGCGGCAGTTGCGCGCCCACCGGGCGCTGCACTGCTGGCCGCTGCTGCCCAGCCTGGCCGGACTGCTGCACGGCGGCGACCTCGGCACGTGGTGGCGGCAGTGCGCCGACGACCTCGCCCGCACCACACCCCTGCCCCGGACTCCCTCCCTCGGCTGGGGCGAGCGGATCCCGGCGACGCCCTGGGCCACCCGGGACGCGATCCGGACCACCAGGACGGTCTTCCGCGCCGTGGCGGAGCAGGTCGCGCCGCTGGCACCGGACCGGGGACAGCACGAGGCCCTGACCGCCCTGCGCAGCGCGGGCCCCGTACTCCGGCTGCTCTGCCGCGAGTACACCGCCGAGGGGCTCCCCCTCGAACTGCCCTACCTGGACGACCGGGTGGTCGAGGCGGTGCTGGAGATCCTCCCCCACGAGCGCTACGACCCCTGGCGCTACAAGCCGGTACTGGCCGCCGCCATGGACGGCCTGGTACCCGAGGTGATCCTGAACCGGACCACCAAGGGCGACTGCGAGGAGCCCGTCGACCGCGCCCTGCGAGAGCACGTACCCGACCTGCTGGACCTGTTCGCGGACTCGCTGCTGGCCCGCCGCGGCCTGATCGACGTCGACCGGATGCGGACCACGCTGATCACCCCGCCGCGCACCGGGGACGTCTGGTCCGCCCAACTGGAGGCGACGATCGGCGCCGAACTGTGGCTGCGCGAGATCGCAGCCCGCCCCACCGTCCCGGCGGCCCTCGCCGGACCCGCCCCCGGCCGCGTCGGCCGGCCGCGCCGCACACCCGAGTCCGAGGAGACGCCGTGACCAGCCCGCCCTGCGCGCTCCAGCCCCGCACCCGGCTGCCCCTGCACCGGCGCCTGCTGCCCCTGACGGCCGTGGCCGTGGCCCGGCCACTGGCCAAACTGCCGCCCCGGCACCTGCGCGCCGTCCTCGGGGCGCTGAGCACCGGAGCCCGTGCGGGCACCGCGGCCCAGGCGTCCGCGGCCCGCACCGCGGTCGTCGCGGTCAGCCTGCGCTGCGCCGTCCACAACTGCCTGCAACGCTCCATCGCCACCGCCGTGCTCTGCCGGTTCAAGGGCGTGTGGCCCACCTGGCAGGCCGGTGTGCGGACGACGCCGTTCGCCGCGCACGCCTGGGTCGAGGCCGAGGGCCGGGTGATCGACGAACCGTACCCCGACGGCTACTTCCGGCCCCTGGTCACCGTCGCCCCCAAGCAGCCCGCGCGTACGGCCTGAACCCCGACCCGACACCACGACCCCGCCCGGAGGGCCCCATGACGCTCCGCCTGACCGCCCACACGGTGTCCACCGACACGGACGACGGCGCCGTGCTGCTGAACCAGCGCACCGGGCACTACTGGCAGCTCAACCAGACCGGCGCCTACGCGCTGCAACGCCTCCTGGACGGCTCCACCCTGGACCACGTGGCCGAGGAGTTCTCGGCCCACTTCGGCATCGAACCGGCCCAGGCCCAGCAGGACCTCACGGCGATGACCGGACAACTCCGGTCGTCCGGGCTGGTCGAGGCCGGCTGACCCCCGGGCGACGGGGACGAGACGGAGCCGCACACACGATGCTTCGACAGCTGTGGACCCTGACCCGGGGGCAGCGGCGCCCCCTGGGCGTCGCCCTGCTCCTCACCCTGATCGCAGCCATCGTGGGCGTCGCGCAGCCCCTGGCCGCCAAGGGAGTGGTCGACGCGCTCACCGCGCACCGGCCCCTCCTCCGCCCCGTCACCGTCCTCGTCGTGCTGCTGCTGGCCCAGGCGTCGATCGGTGCCGTCGCCGTCTTCCTGCTGGAGCGCACGGGCGAGCGGTTCGTCCTGGGCATGCGCACCCGGCTGAGCTCGCACCTGCTGCGGGTCCGGCTGCACGCCTTCGACCGCCTGCGCGTCGGCGACCTCATGGCACGCGCCTCGACGGACGTGGTCGTCCTGCGCGAGGCGCTGACGCACGTCTCCGTCCAGATCGCCACCAACCTGTGCGTCGCGCTGGGGAGCGTCGTCGCCATGTTCGTGCTCGATCCCGTCCTGATGCTGCTCGTCCTCGGCGTGCTCCTCGGGTGCGGCATCGTGATCGACCGGCTGTCGGCGGAGGTCGGCCGCTCGTCGACGGAGTTGCAGACCGCCGTCGGCGCGATCTCGGCCGGACTGGAACGAGCCCTCTCGGCCCTACGGACCGTCCGGGCCAACCGCGCCGAACAACGGGAGATCGACCACCTCGACACGCTGGCCCACCGCGCCTACGACGCCGCGCTGCGCGGAGCCCGGCTCACCGCCGTGATCGCCCCCACCGCCCAACTGGCCATCAACGCCGCCTTCGTGCTGGTCCTGCTGGTCGGTGCGGCCCGCATCGACCAAGGGGCCCTCTCGCTCGGCGCCCTCGTGGCGATGCTGCTGTACGCCACCCAGCTCACCGGGCCCGTCACCGAACTGATGGCGGGCATCGCCTCGGTGAACAGGGCCAAGGGCTCCGACGAACGCATCCAGGAGGTCTACGCGCTCCCCACCGAGGACGGCACCGGCGCGACGACGGCCGGCCGCATCGCCTCCGGACCGCAACCGGACCAGGGCCCGCCATCGGCGCCTTCGCTGGAGATCCGGGATCTGCGGTTCGGTTACAGCCCCGACACACCGGTCCTGCGGGGGTTGTCGCTCACCGTTCCCGCGCACGCGCTCGTGGCCCTGGTCGGCCCGTCCGGGGCCGGAAAGTCGACCGCCTTCGCCCTGATCAACCGCTTCTACGAGCCGTGGAGCGGCAGCATCCGCATCGACGGGCGGCCCGCCACGGACCTCGGCCTCGGGGAATGGCGCTCACACCTCGGCTGGGTCGAACAGGACTGCCCGATCCTGCACGGCACCCTGCGGGACAACCTCTGCTACGCCGCCCCGGACGTCACCGACGACCGGCTCTGGGAGGTCCTCGACCTCGTCAACCTCACCGGGAAGGTGCACGGCCTGACGGCGGGCCTCGACACCGAGGTCGGGGAACGCGGGGTGCGCCTGTCCAGCGGCGAACGCCAGCGGATCGCCATCGCCCGCGCGGTGCTGGCCCGCCCCCGCCTGCTGCTGATGGACGAACCGACCGCCCACCTCGACCCCGCCAACGAAGCCGCCCTGACGGTCAACCTGCACAGCCTCCGCAAGGAGTGCGCCCTACTCGTGATCGCCCACCGGATGTCCACCATCGAAGCGGCGGACACCGTCGTCATGCTCTCCGACGGCACGGCCGCCGCCACCGGCACGTACGCCGAGCTCCTCCGCACCGACCCGGGATTCCAGCAGCTCTGCGGACACCGGCGGACCACGGAGCGCGGCTCCGCCACACCGCCGGTCAGCCGGCCCGGCGCGCCAGCCGCTGGGCTCCGGCGATCCAGCGGCCGCGGCGCATGACGGCGACCAGGTCGTAGCCCTCGGAGTCGAGCACGACCAGGTCGGCCTGCTTGCCGGCCTCCAGCGAGCCGATCGAGTCGGCGAGGCCCAGCAGGCGGGCCGGGGTGGCGGACAGCGACTCGACGGCCTGGTTCAGCGTCAGGCCGTTGACGGTGAGCGAACGCTTGAAGGCGACGTCCAGGGTGAGCGTGGAACCCGCGATGGAGCTGCCGTCCGGGAGCATCGCGACGCCGTCCTTGACCTCGACCTGGAGCGGGCCGAGCGGGTAGAGGCCGTCGCCCATGCCGGCCGCGCCCATGGCGTCGGTGATCAGGGCGAC
>NZ_JBHVWW010000093.1:25013-30366 GCF_042882025.1 Kitasatospora sp. NPDC058243 | reverse complement strand
CGTCCAGACCGTCGAGGGGCCCTCGACGGCCGGCGCCGACGAACTGCTGGCGGCGGTCCGGCCGTGGCTGCCCGAGCAGGCCGTCCCGTCGGCCGTCCGGCTGGTCGACACCTTCCCGCTGGACGCCAACGGCAAGGTCGACCGCGCCGCCCTGCTGCTCGCCCCGGCCGCGGACGAGCCGGTCGCGGCGGAGGAGGGCGCCACGCCCACCGAGCGCACCGTGCTGCGCCTGTGCCGCGACCTGCTCGGCCGCGCCGACCTCGGGCCCGGCGACAACTTCCTCGCCTCGGGTGGCAACTCGCTCGCCGCCGCACGGCTGCTGGAGGCCCTGGAGGAGGAGTGCGGGGTGCGGCTGCGCGCGCCCCTGGTGCTGCGCCAGCCCGACCTGCGGGCCGTCGCCCGGCTGGTGGCGGAGCGGCAGCCGACCGCCGCCGCCGCCGTCTGACCGCCCGCCCGCCCGTACGACCTGCGCAGGGCGCCCCGGCCGTTCGCGGCCGGGGCGCCCGGAAGGGAACCACCATGCCCACCGCGACCCTCCCGGACCTGATCGCCCGGCACGCCCAGGAGCGCCCCGGCGCCCTCGCCGTGACCGACGGCTCCACCGTTCTGACGTACCGTCAACTCGTCGACTCCTCCGCCCGGCTGGCCGCGACCCTGACCGCCCGGGGGATCGGCCCCGGCAGCGCCGTCGGCCTGCTCTGCGCCCGTTCCACCCGCCTGGTCGTCGCCCAGCTCGCGATCTGGCGGACCGGCGCCCACGTCGTCCCGCTCGACCCGGCCTACCCGCGCCAGCGCATCGCCGAGATGACCGGGGACGCCGGAGTCCGGCTCGTCCTCGGCGACAAGACGCTGCTCGCCGAGGCCGGACTCGCCGAGGAGCAGACCCTCGCGCTGACCTCGACCCTCGTCCTGGCCGAGCCCGCCGCCCCGGCCGGGCACGGCCCCGACGCCGCCGGTGCGGCCGCCCCCGACGCCGCCGAGCCGGCCGCGCCCGCCCTGCTCTTCTACACCTCGGGCTCCACCGGCCGGCCCAAGGGCGTCATCGTCCCGCACAGCGCCGTCGCCGACCTGGTCACCGCCCAGGACGCGTTCACGCTCGGCCCCCGCGACCGGGTCCTGTTCCACTCCACGATCAGCTTCGACGCCTCCACCTTCGAACTGTGGGCCCCGCTGGCCCACGGCGCCGCCGTCGCCGTCTCGCCCTCCGACCGGCCCACCGCCGAGGAGCTCGTCCGCGACATCGAGCGGTTCGGCGTCACCACCGTGTTCATCACCACCGCCCTGTTCCACCACCTGGCCGCCCGGCAGTCCCGGATCTTCGGCGTGCTGCGCACCCTGGCCGTCGGCGGCGAAGCCCTGTCGCCCGAGTACGCCGGGGCGGTGCTGCGCGCCTTCCCCTGGCTCGAACTCTTCAACGTCTACGGGCCGACCGAGGCCACCACCTTCACCACCCTGCACCGGATCACCCCGGCCGACTGCACCACCGGCCCGGTCCCGATCGGCCGGCCCTTCGGCGGCGCCCGCGCCCTCGTCCTCGACCAGGAGCTCGCGCCGGTGGCGCCCGGCACCGTCGGCGAACTGTGGATCGCCGGCGGCCGGCTCGCCCAGGGCTACCTGGACCGGCCGGAGCTGACCGCCGAGCGCTTCCGCGACCTGCCCGGCACCGGCCGCGCCTACCGCAGCGGCGACCTCGTCCGCCAACGCCCCGACGGCGCACTGGAGTTCCACGGCCGCACCGACGACCAGGTGAAGGTCCGCGGCTTCCGGATCGAACCCGGCGAGGTCGAGCACGCGCTGCTGCAGTTCCCCGAGGTCGCCGAGGCGGCCGTCGTGGTCCGCCGGCCCGGCCACACCGACGCCGCGCTCACCGCCTGCCTGGTCCTCGCCGACGGCAGCCGACCGGCCGTCGAAACCCTCCGCGCCCGGCTCGCCGACCGGCTGCCCGCCCACCTGGTGCCCACCGCCTGGACCGTACTCGCCGCCCTGCCGCTGACCGGCACCGGCAAGATCGACCGCCGCGCCCTCGCCGCCACCGACGAGACGGCCGCCGACGGACCGGGCACCGCCGCCGCCCTCACCCCGATCCAGCAGGCCGTCGCCACCGCCTGGACCCGCGCCCTGGAACGCCCGATCACCGACCCGGCCGCCGACTTCCTCGCCGAGGGCGGCCACTCGCTGCTCGCCATGTGGGTCGTCGACGACCTCCGCGAGGACCTCGGCGTCGAGCTCTCGCTCGCCGACTTCCTCGGCCACCCCACCGTCGCCGGCCAGGCCGACCTGCTCGAACGAGCCCTGCGCGCCGCGCACGACGACACCCCGCAAGGAGCCACCCGATGACCGCCGAGCACCCGGCCGTCGACCAGACCGCCGACCAGGCCGACCTGCTGCGCCGCGCCCGCCGCAACCGCCCCGCCGCGGGCGGGCGCCCGGCGGCCCCGCAGAGCGTGCCGGCCGGCCAGGGCGACGGCCCGGCCGGCCCCGCCCCGCTCTCGCACGCCCAGCAGCGGATGTGGCTGATGGACCACCTCGGCCAGGGCGGCGCCCTCTACAACGTCCCGCTCGCCACCCGCCTGCGCGGACCGCTCGACCCCGCCGCCCTCGCCACCGCCCTCACCGGCCTCACCGAGCGCCACGCCGTCCTGCGCACCCGCTACGGCCGCCAGGGCGACCAGCCGCACCAGCAGACCGACCCGGTCACCCCGGTGCCGCTGCGCACGGTGGACGCCACCTGGGAGAACGGCGCAGGGAACAACGCCCCCGCCCTGCTCGCCGCCGAGGCCGCCCGTCCCTTCGACCTCGCCACCGGCCCGGTCCTGCGCGCCCTGCTGCTGCGACACGACCCGCAGGACCACACCCTGCTCCTGAACATCCACCACATCGCCGTCGACGGCGGCTCGCTGCCCGTCCTCGCCGCCGACCTGGCCGCCCTCTACGTCGCCGCCCGCGACGGCGTGGAACCCCAACTCCCGCCGCCCGGACCGTCGTACGCCGAGTACGCCCGCGAGGAGCGCACCCGCGACGCCGAACTCACCAGCGCCGCCGACGCCCGCGCCCGACACCTGGCCGGCGCCCGCCCGCTGCCGCTGCTGCGGCCCACCCCGCCCGGGGCGCGCGAGCGCCGGGCCACCCTGCACACCGCCCCGCTCGCCCCCGCCACCGTCGAGGGCCTGCGCCGGCTCGGCGCCCGGCACGGCGCCACCCTGTTCGCCGTCGTCCTGGCCGCCGCCTTCGCCACCCTGCGCACCGCCGCCGACCAGGCCGACCTCACCCTCGGCTGCGCCAGCGGCCAGCGCCTGCGGCCCGAACTGCGCCGCACCGTCGGCCTCGGCGTCAACACCCTCGCGGTGCGCGCCGACCTGGCCGGCGATCCCACCTTCACCGAGGTGCTCGGCCGGGCCCGGACCGCGCTGCTCGACGCGCAGCAGCACCACGAGATCCCGTTCGACCTGATCGTCGAGCGGCTCGGCGCGGCGGCCCGCGGCGCCGACGGCACCCCGCTGCTGTCCGTCAGCTGCGACCTCGTCCGCCCTGCCGAGCCGCTCACGCTGCCCGGCCTCACCGCCGAGGACGTCGAACTCGACCTGGGCCTGGCCAAGTTCGGCCTCGCCCTGCTGGTCGAGGACGGCCCGCAGCCGCGCTGCCTGGTCCAGCACGACCGGGACGCCCTCGACGAGACCACCGCCGAGCACCTGCTCAGCGCCTTCGCGGACCTGCTCGCCGCCGTCGCCGCCGACCCCGACCAGCCCCTCTCCGCACTCCCCGGCACCCGCCTGGCCACCGCCCGGCACCCGGCCCTCGCCGCGCTGTCGGCCGACCCCCGGGTGGTCGAGGCGGCCGTCGTCGAGACCGCCGACGGCCCGCCGCTCGCCTACGCCGTGGTGCGCGGCCCGGTCGCCCCGACCGGCGTCGAACTGCGCGCCGCCCTGCGCCGCCACGTCGACCCCGCCCACCTGCCGGCCGCCGTCACCCTGCTGGACCGGTTGCCCCGGCACGCCGACGGGACCCCGGACCGCGGCCGGCTGCCCGGCGCGGCCCCGACCGCCCCCGAGCGGTCCGGCCCGCTCGACACCGTCCGGACGGCCTTCGGCGAACTGCTCGGCACCACCCCGCCCGCCGACGGCGACTTCTTCGCCCTCGGCGGCCACTCCCTGGTCGCCGTCCAGCTCGCCGAACGCCTGCGCACCCGCACCGGCCTGCCGCTCACCGGCCTGGACGTGCTGGAACAGCGCACCCCGCGCGCCCTCGCCGCCCTGCTCGCCACCCGCGAGGACGAGCGCCGCGCCGCCCCCGCCCGCACCGGCTCCCGCCCGGGCACCCGCACCCGCGCGGGCACCGTGCTGCTCACCGGAGCCACCGGCGGAGTCGGCGCGGCCGTCCTCCAGGAACTGATGGCCCAGGGCCGCCCGGTCCGGGCCCTGGTCCGGCCCGAGTCCGCCCACCTGCCCGCCCTGCACGGCGCCGAACTGGCCGAGGGCGACCTCGCCGACCTCGACAGCCTGCGCCGCGCGGTCGAGGGCGTCGACGCCGTCATCCACGCCGCCTGCACCTTCACCGAGCACGCCGTCGACCTCGCCGCGATGCGCGCCCTGGTCGAGGGCTGGCGCGGCGGCCCGTTCGTCTTCGTCAGCAGCATCGACGCCTACGGCCGCCCGTCCGGCACCGACGTCCCCGAAGGCGGCCCGACCGGCGAACCGGTCAGCCCCTACGGGCAGGCCAAGCTGGACTGCGAGCGCATCCTGTTCGAGGCGGCCGCCACCGGCCGGGGCCCGGCCACCGTGGTCCGCGCCCCGATCGTCTGGGGCCCGCACCAGCGCCTGCGCGACCAGCTCCGCTGGGGCTCCACCGGCGACCTCTACCAGGCCGCCCTGGCCGGCCGCCCGATCGCCCTGCCCGCCCCCGCCCCCGGCGACCGCCCCACCTGGTACGGCGCCGCCTGGGTGCACTCCGCCGCCCTGGCCCGCGCGCTCGCCGCCTGCGTCGCCGACGGCAACCCGGCGGCCGGCCGGATCGTCAACGCCGTCAACGGGCACGTCTCCTGGGCGGACTTCACCGGCGAGCTCGTGCGCCTGCTCGACTCCGGCAGCCCGCTGGACCTGCGCCCCGACGCCGATCCCGAACTCCGCCGCCCCTGGCACTACCGCGCGGAGACCCTCGCCGCCCCGCTGAGCCCCGAGCCGGGCGAGGACTGGCGCACCGTCCTGGCGGCGATGGTCGGCTGACCTGCACCGCTCCGCGTCGCGGGGGGGGGGCAGGGGGGGGGGGGACGACCAGGGCGGGGGGGACCCCTCCCCCCCCCCCAAACAAAAAAACCTGGAGGGGTGGTTTTTTCTAACCTCCCCGATGTGTCCATAGG
>NZ_JBHVWW010000093.1:317-25003 GCF_042882025.1 Kitasatospora sp. NPDC058243 | reverse complement strand
GTAGAGGGGGCGCCGAGTCCGTGGTGGGGTGGGTGCGGGAGATCCCCTCCCCCACCCCCCCCCCCCCCCCCTCCCCCCCCCCCCCCCCCCCCGCGGCCGTTCGGGGGGCCGCCGCGGCTATATGATCACGCGGCCGAGATCACGTCACGGGGGAGCACGAGAACAGCGATGGCCGGGCAGGCAGTACTCGCACCGCCGAGGGAGCTCCGCACCTGGTTCGGCCGGCGCTCGGTGCGGATGACCGGATCCGCGCTGGTGTGGCAGGAGGAACCGGAGGCCTTCCACATCCCCTACGGCCGGATCCACCGGGTGCACGCCGTCCCCGGCCGGGGCGTGCTCTGGGACCTGTGCGTCGAGGTCGACCCGCCGGGGCGCGGCGAGCGCTCCGAGTTCCGCCTGGGCACGACCGACGCCAAGGCCCAGGCGTTCGCCGACGCCATCAACGCGCAACGGCTGAAACGACTCGCCGAGGCCCTGGCCGACCCGACGCGGATCCGTGTCGAAGCGTTCCGGCGGCCCCGGCCGCTGCGGCCCGCCGGCTGGCAGCTCGCCCTCCTCGCCCTGTTCGCCGGCTGCCTCACCGAGTCCGTCGCCCTGGCCCTGCTCGGCCACCCCGTGCGGGCCGGGTTCGTCTGGGCCGGCTTCACCGCCTGGTGGGTGAGCGCCGCCTGGGCGGCGAACCTGCCCTGGCAGCTCCGCTACTGGCGCCAGCAGCAGGCACTGGGCGAGCTCCGCCCGGCGGAGTTCACCGGCTCCTACCTCGGGGAGTACCGGGTGCACGACGTCCGCGGCCACTCCCGCAGCACCCGGCGCACGCTCCGGTACACCTACCGGGTGACCGACCAGCTCGGCACGGCGCAGCGGCACGAGTGCAGCGCCGCCGACGTGCAGGACGTGGCGCGGCCCCGCACGGTCCTGGTGGTGCCCGGCCGCCTGTCGGCGGACACCCCGGGCAGGCTCGCCGGCCACCTGGTGTGGATGGGCGTCACCGGCCTGCCGACCCTGGTCGCGGGCCTGGTCGGCCTGGTCCTCGTCCCGGGCCTGCTGCTGCCCTGAGCCGCCGACGGCCCACCCGGTGCCGACCACCCCCGCCCACCCGGGTGGCGCGTCCGGCCTGTACTCCGGGTCCGTCTCCCGCCCCACCCGACGCGCGCCCTTCCGTTTGCGGCGGCCCGGGCGGGGGTGTGGGGGCGCTGTGCGGGCGCTGGAGATCCACTGGAGGCCGCCTCAAGGCGGGTGGTTCGTGGCGGGTTGGGTGTGTTCTGGTGGATGGCGAAGCAGACCCGCTCCAGGTCCTGTCCGGCCGGACAGGACCTGGAGCGGGGCACGCCGGGGGACGGTAGACGCTCGCGCATGGATGTGAGTGTGGAGGCTATGGTTCGCCGGCCCGGAGTGGATTTGACTGGTGGACATGAGGACGGACGCGCAGGGTTCGCAGAACCGGCCGGGTCCGCTGGTTTCGTCGACTTCTTCTCCGAATGGGGTGGCTGCTGTGGTTGCCAAGGGTGTTGTGGATCTTCCGGTCGGTGCTGGTGTGGTGCTGGTGGTGGGTGGGACGGGGAAGACCGGTCGGCGGGTGGCGGAGCGGTTGGCGGGGTTGGGGTACGGGGTGCGGGTGGGGTCGCGGTCGGGGGCGGTGGCGTTCGACTGGCACGACGAGGGGACGTGGGAGGCGGCGCTGGAGGGGGTGAGTGCGGCGTATCTGACGTACTACCCGGATCTGGCGTTTCCGGGGGCGGTGGAGGCGGTGGGGGCGTTCGCCCGGTTGGCGGCGCGGCGTGGTGTGGGGCGGCTGGTGCTGCTGTCGGGGCGTGGTGAGGAGGCGGCGGAGGCGGGGGAGAAGGCGGTGATGGAGTCGGGGACCGCGTGGACGGTGGTGCGGTGCGCGTGGTTCAACCAGAACTTCAGTGAGAGTTTCTTCCTGGATCCGGTGCTGGCGGGGGAGTTGGCGTTGCCGGTGGGGGGCGCGGTGGAGCCGTTCGTGGATGCGGAGGACATCGCGGAGGTGGCGGTGGCGGCGTTGACGCGGGCGGGGCATGCGGGGGAGGTGTACGAGTTGACGGGGCCGCGGTTGCTGTCGTTCGCGGAGGTGGCGGTGGAGTTGTCGCGGGCGACGGGTCGTGAGGTGCGGTTCGAGGCGGTGTCGGAGGCGGCGTACCGGGGGGTGTTGGAGGAGGCGGGTCTGCCGGGGGACTTCGCGGAGCTGTTCTCGGTGATCCTGGACGGTCGTAACGCCTCGTTGGGGGACGGGGTGCGGCGGGCGCTGGGGCGTGAGCCGCGCGACTTCGCCGACTTCGCCCGCGAGGCCGCCGCGTCCGGGGTCTGGGACGTGTGAGCCGCCCGCCGCTCCGCACAACTCGCATGCCAGTCAGTTTCGTTGATCTTCGGTGCCGGGCCTCGCCGGCCTCCTGACCGTCCATCCGGGTCGAACCCGGGAGCGGTACGGAAGCCGGTGCCCGGGCACCGTGGTGGCCCCCGCGCTGGGCGGGGGCCGGGGAGAAATCGAAGGATTACCGATGCGCTCGAACCAGACCGCGACTCCAGCTTCCTACTCCGCTCCATCCTCCTTCGGCGGCCTCGCGCCGGGCGCCTCGGCGGCCCCCGCCGCACGGAGCAAGGCCGCCGGGCCCGTCCTGGCGGGCGCCACCATCGCGATGGGCCTGATGGCGGGCCTGTTCTTCGCCTTCGACGTGTCCGTGATGCCGGGCCTCGCGGCGGGCGACGACCGGACGTACGTGACGGCGATGCAGCACATCAACAAGTCGATCGAGAACGGCATGTTCGGCCTGGTCTTCGTCGGCGCCTTCGTGGCGACGGGCGTGGCGGCCTGGCTCCAGCACAAGGCCGGGCGACGGCAGGCGGCACTGTGGGCCGCCGGGGCGACGGTGCTCTACGTGGTGGCCGTGATGGTCACCATGGGCGTCAACATCCCGCTCAACAACCAGCTGGCGCAGGCCGGCGACCCGTCCCAGATCACCGACTTCGCGGGCGTGCGCGCCAAGTTCGAGGGCACCTGGGTGGCCACCAACATGCTCCGCACGCTGCTCTGCACGGGGGGCCTGGCGGCCCTGACCCGGGCGCTGGTCCTGCACGGCCGCGCCTCGCGCTGAACGGCCCGGCCCCGCAACGGGGTTGCCGCCCCTGGTGGATCCCCACCGGGGGCGGTCGCCGTGCCCGGACCTGTGCTCGGACCTGCTCCCGGCCTTGTCTCCGCGGCTGGTCAACCCGCCGGGCGGCTGGCCGAATTCACCCCCGGCCGGTCGCGGCGGCGGCGCCCTTCGGCGCAGACTGGTCGGTACAGGGCGGTTCCGGCACCAGGGGCAGGGGGCAGGCATGGCCGTACATTCCGGCAGGCGCAGGGCGGTTGGGCGGATTCGGACCGCGATCGGCGCACTCGCCGTCGCCCTGGTGGCGGGAGCGGCGGTCGCGGTGCCGGCCGCACCGGCCGAGGCGGCGGGCGCCAAGGCCTACCAGGGCGGGAAGGTCGTCTACCTCACCTTCGACGACGGCCCCAGCCCCACCTACACGCCGAGGATCCTCGGGATCCTCGCCCGCTACGGTGTGCGCGCGACGTTCTTCGAGATCGGGCAGAACGTCGCCGCCCACCCGGCGCTCACCGGGCAGGTCGCCCGGGCGGGCCACAGCGTGCAGAACCACTCCTGGTCGCACCCGGACCTGCGCCGGCTCTCGGCCTCCGCCGTCAACGCCCAGGTGGCGAACACGGACAAGGCGATCCGCGCCCAGACCGGCCGCACCCCGAGCTGCCTGCGCCCGCCCTACGGTGCGGTCAACGGCGCGGTGCGCTCGCGCGCGGCGGCGCTCGGCAAGCAGGTCGTGCTGTGGTCGGTGGACCCGACCGACTGGTCCCGGCCGGGAACGGCGGCCATCCAGTCCCGGGTGCTGAAGAACGTCCGCCCGGGCTCGGTGATCCTGCTGCACGACGGCGGCGGAGACCGCAGCCAGACGGTCGCCGCACTTCCGACGATCCTCTCCACCCTCAAGTCGCGCGGGTACACCTTCGGGACCCTCTGCGGCTAGGGCAAGATCCGCCGGACAGGCCGTAGCCCCCGGACACGCCTTCGAACTCCCACGAAGCAAGCGGGAGTTCGAAGGCGTATCCGGGGGTCCGACCGGGCGCGGGGTCAGGCCTGGCCGTGCAGGATCAGCGCCCAGGCGAGGCAGGCGACGGCGGCGGTGCAGAGCAGGGCGCGCAGCACGTTGAAGCGGACCCAGCGGGCTTCGAAGCGCCCCCGGACGGCGGCCGGGTCGGTGATGCGCCGGGGCTCGCCGCCGGCGGCGAGTTCGTCGTTGAGCGGGATGTTGACGGAGCGGGTGACGCCGATCGCGGCGATGTAGAGCACCAGGGCGGCCACGGTGGCGGGTAGCGCGTGGTGGCCGTCGGAGGGCAGGTGGAGGGCGACGGCGGCGCCGGTGGTGAGGAGCGCGCCGACGAAGCCGAGGACGAACCAGCCGTTCAGGATGGCCACGTTGATGCGCTGCATGACCTCGATGAAGGTGCGGTCCTCGACCCGCGCGAGCGCGGGCATGACCGAGCACGCGAAGGCGTAGAACAACCCGGCGGTCAGTCCACAGGTGACGGTGGCCGCCACCAGTGCGAGTGTGCGTGCCAGTTCCATCTTCGTAGCCCCTCACTGTCTCTGCGTATCTGCTATCTGCGTATCGGTTCGTGCCCCCGTGCGCCGATCATCCGGCATCCGGGCCGCCCGGGCCACCTCGATCACTCAAGACCCTCTCAAATGACGAACCGTCAAATGATGTCTTGCCGTCTACACTTGGGGCCATGGACACTCTGACGGGACTCCTCGACGGCCCCAAGGCCCGCGGTGCGTTCCTGCTGCGCTCGATCCTCACCCCGCCGTGGTCGCTGCGGATCGAGGACCGGGCCCCGCTGTCGGTGGTGACGATGGTCCGCGGCGAGGCCTGGATCCTGCCCGAGCGCGGTACGCCGCTGCTGCTGCACCCCGGCGACGTGGCGATCGTCCGCGGCCCGGAGCCGTACACGGTGGCGGACGACCCCGACACCCCCGTGGACGTGATCGTCGGCCCCGGGCAGGTCTGCACGCGCGGCGGGGTGGACGTCTCCGAGGTGATGTCGCTCGGCGTCCGGACCTGGGGGCAGGGCCGGGAGGGGGACCAGGCGTCCTCGGTGGTCCTGTCCGGCACCTACCAGGCCGAGCACGAGATCGGCCAGCGCCTGCTCGGCTGCCTGCCCGCCCTGCTGGTCCGCCCGGCCGGCACCGGCGCCGACGACACCCTGGTGCACCTGCTGGCCGCCGAGATAGGGCGCAACGAGCCCGGTCAGGAGCTGGTCCTGGACCGCATCCTGGACCTGCTGGTCGTCTCCGTGCTGCGCTCCTGGCTCGCCGCCCCCGACTCCGGCGCCCCGGCCTGGTACCGCGCCCAGCACGACGCCGTCGTCGGGCCGGTGCTGCGGCTGATGCACGACGACCCGGCCACCGCCTGGACGGTCGCCGACCTCGCCCAGCGGGTCGGGGTGTCGCGGGCGGGCCTGGCCCGCCGCTTCACCGGCCTGGTCGGCGAACCGCCGATGGCCTACCTGGCGGGCTGGCGGCTGGCCGTGGCCGCCGACCTGCTGCGCGAACCCGAGTGCACCGTCGCCTTCGCGGCCCGCAAGGTCGGCTACAGCAACGCCTTCGCCCTCTCTGCGGCCTTCAAGCGCGTCCGCGGTGTCAGTCCGCAGGAGCACCGCCGCCTCGCCGCGACCGGCACCCCGGCCCAGCAGGCCGGCTTCTCCGGCCCGGCGGAGACGGTCATCCTGGCGGGCTGACGCCGCGGCCGCCGCCGACGGCCAAGGCCTGGGAATCCAAGACCGGGAATCCAAGGCTGCAATCCCATTTGCCTAAACCCATTAGGCAATCCCATACTGGCTATAGCCGGATGGCAGAAGGTGCACGGCACGGGCAGGACCCGCACAGAACGCGATGGAACAGCGATGAACACCTCTTTCACCACCCCCGTCACCGAGGCCCTGCTGCACGGCCACCTCGACGTCGAGCACACCGGGCGCGGCCTGCTGCCGCACCGCCTGCCCGCCCGGGCACGCCGGCAGATCCCCGACGAACAGCTCGCGATCGCCGAGTCCCAGCCCAGCGGCGTCCGGCTGGCCTTCCGCACCCGCGCCACCGCGATCGACCTGCACACCGTCCCGACCAAGCGGGCCTACGTGGGCGTGCCCACCCCGCCCGACGGGATGTACGACCTCCTCGTCGACGGGCGGCTGACGGCGCAGACCACGGTGTCCGGCGGCAACCTGCGCACCATCGACCTGGCCACCGGCCGCGTCGAGCTGACCCATGGCCCGCCCGGCACCGCCCGGTTCACCGGTCTGCCCGCACGGGACAAGACCGTCGAGATCTGGCTCCCGCACACCGAGACCACCGAACTCCTCGCCCTCGACACCGACGCCCCCGTCACCCCGGCCCCGGACGGCACCCGCCGGCGCTGGCTGCACCACGGCAGCTCGATCAGCCACGGCTCCAACGCCACCCACCCGACCGGCACCTGGCCCGCCCTGACGGCGGCCGCGGCCGGCGTCGACCTGGTCAACCTGGGCTTCGGCGGCAGCGCCCTGCTCGACCCGTTCACCGCCCGCGCCATCCGCGACACCCCCGCCGACCTGATCAGCCTGAAGATCGGCATCAACCTCGTCAACGCCGACGTGATGCGCCTGCGCGCCTTCGTCCCGGCGGTGCACGGCTTCCTCGACACCGTCCGCGAAGGACACCCGGCCACGCCGCTGCTCGTCGTCTCCTCGATCCTCTGCCCGATCCAGGAGGACACCCCGGGGCCCCTCGCCGCCGACTTCAGCACCGGGGCACTGCGCTTCCGGGCCACCGGCGACCCGGCCGAGACCGCGGCGGGCCGCCTCACCCTCACCGTCATCCGGACCGAACTCGCCCGCATCGTCGCCGCCCGCGTCGCCGACGGCGACCTCAACCTGCACTACCTGGACGGCCGTTCGCTCTACGGCCAGACCGACCACGACGACCACCCGCTCCCCGACGACCTGCACCCGGACCAGTCCGGCCATCACCGCATCGCCGAGCACTTCACCCGCCTCGCCTTCGGAGACACCGGCCCGTTCGCGGATTGACCCGCCCGCCGCCGCCCTCGTGCGCGACAATGATGCGATCAAGGGTCAATGGCCAAGGGGGAGAAGGTCGATGAAGCGCGCGAGGACCGTGATGGCCGCAGGCCTGGCCGCGGCCGGGGCAGTCGTGGCACTGTCTGGTTGCGGATCGGTGAGCGCACCGGGCAGTGCGACCGGCGGTACGCCGGTCGGCAGCGCCCCCGCCACCGCGACCACCCCGGCCCGAGAACCCGGTCAGGCCGGGGCCGAGGCCCTGGCCCGCCACGACCGGCTCTTCCCCCAGGTCGCGGCGAAATGCGCGGGCGTCGCCGCCACACCGCCGTCCGCCCCGGCCGCCGCCCCCACGGGCGACGGCGGTACCTGGGCCGACAAGTACGCGGAGAACCACGCCTACAAACAGACCGTCAGGCTCCTCGCCGACGCCCAATGCCGCGGCGCGGCCCACGCGGCACGGATCGCGGACGCCCTGCGGCCCGCCGGCGCGTCGGCCGTCCTCGACGAAGCCGGCCTCCGCGCGGCCCTCCAACGCCTCGGCTACCCGGCCGAGCTGGTCAACGTCCGCACCTCCGCCGGCGCCCCCGGCTTCGACCTCGAAATCCCCGAAGCCGTTCTCTGCGTCAGCGGCCTGCTGACCGCCCGGCCCGACATCCGCCCGCACGGCATGTACCTGGACGGCGGCTGCACCGAGCCCAAGGGCGGCCACTGACCAGGCCGCCGACCAGGCTACCGACCCGGCCGCGGAAGCCGGTTGGGCGGCAGCAGCCTGCGGGGGACGTTCCCCGGGCGTTCACCGTGCGGAGGCCGGCCGTCCGGTCAGCGGTCCGCGTCGTGCCCCTAGCGTCGCGATCACCGTGTACGGCCCGAGGAGCTGCCCCGATGAACCACCATCAGAACGACCTTCCCCACGATGACCACGGGTCGAGCTGCCCGCGGACCGTCGGGTTCGACTCCGACGCGCCGGCGGCGGCCGGACGCCGCGCCTTCCTGCGCGCGACGGGGCTGGTCGGCGCCGGGCTGGCGGTCCTCGGGGCGGGCTCCACAACGACGGCGACGGCGGCAGCGGCGGACGGGCCCACCGACGCGACGGCCGACGCCTTCGGCGCGCCCGCCGCCGCGGACGACGGCCGGGGCGCCTGGGATCCGGACCCGGACGGTCCCCGCTTCTCCCTGGCGGTGATGCCCGACACCCAGTACCTCTTCGACGACGACCGGATCCACCCCGCCCCGCTGGAGGCCTCGCTGCGCCACGTGCTGGACGGCAGCGACGAGAACTTCGTCTTCCTCGCGCACCTGGGCGACGTCACCCAGAACGGCAAGGCCGAGGAGTTCGCCGCCGCGGGCAAGGCCTTCACCCTCCTCGACCGCCACGGCGCGGCCTACAGCGTCCTGGCCGGCAACCACGACGTCGGCTCGGGCGGCGACGACCAGCGGGGCCGGACGGCGTACCTGGACACCTTCAACCCGGCCCGGTTCGCTCGCTCTGCGACCTTCAAGGGCGCGAGCCCGGACGGCTACAACACCTACCACCTGTTCCGGGGAGCCGGCCGGGACTGGATGGTGCTCTCGCTGGACTGGCGGCTGTCCGACCGCGGCTTCGCCTGGGCGAACTCGGTGATCGCCCAGCACCCGACCGTGCCGGTCATCCTCACCACCCACGACCTCGCCTACGCCGACGACGGCGGCGCCGCCCAGCTGTCCGACCACGGGCACGCCCTCTGGGACAGGCTGATCAGCGGCAACGACCAGATCTTCCTCACCCTGAACGGCCACTACTGGCCGCCCGGCAGCACCACGCTGACCAACAAGGCCGGCCACGACGTCCACGTCCACATCACCAACTACCAGAACCGGTACTACGGCGGCGCGGCGATGATCCGCGCCTACCGCTTCGACCTGGACCGCAACACCATCGACGTGCGGACGTACTCGCCCTGGATCCAGCAGCTGGCGGCCGAGAAGGTCAACCGCCTCGCCAGCGAGGAGATCGAGCTGACCGGCCCGGTGGACAGCTTCTCGGTGCAGGTGGACTTCGCGCGGCGGTTCGCCGGCTTCGCCCCGGTCCCGGCCCGCCCGGCCCGCCCCGCACGTCAGCTGACGATCCCGGGAACGGTCGCCTACTGGCGCTTCGACGGCGGACGGCCGGACGGCAGCGCCGTCGCCGACTCCCAGGTCGTCAAGGACCTGAGCGGCCACGGCAACGACCTCGTGAGCCAGACCGCCCCGGGCAGCCCGGCCGGGACGCTCACCTGGTCCACCGAGTCCCACCCCGACCAGCCCGGCCGCGGCAGCCTCTACTTCGCGGGCCGGGGCAAGCCGGTCCAGGGCGCGTACCTGCAGACCGTCGCCAAGGCCCCGATGAACGCCGACACCTTCCAGCAGGGCTACACCTTCGAGGCGTTCTTCAAGCTGCCGGCCGACTGGGACGCCGGCCGCAACGCCTGGACGGCGCTGCTCAGCCGCTGGGGCACCAGCGGGGAGGCGGGGAAGAGCGGCCCCGACACCGACCCGCAGGAGCCGGTCGCCACGCTCAGCCTGTCCGGCGGGCGGGAACTGCAGTGGTGCGTCTACCCGACCAACCTGAGCGGCCCCGTCACCAACTGGGGCCACGAACTCCCGCTCGGCGCCTGGTGGCACGTCGCGGTCGTCAACAACAAGCGGCTCACCCGGATGTACGTGAACGGCTGCGAGGTCGTCCGCAACCCCTCGACACCGTCCGAGGGCCTCAGCACCCTCGGCCACCCCTGGCTGCTCGGCGGCTACGAGTACGGCGGCGCGCTCAACCAGGTGTTCCACGGCTGGATCGGCGACGTCCGGGTGGTCAACCGCCCCCTGCCGGTCCGGGACTTCATGATCTCCTGACACCCCCGCGCCCCGGGGCGCCCGCCCCACGGGCGCCCCGCCGTCAGCCTCCCAGGGCCAGCAACGAGGCCCACAACGCCAGGACGGACAGCACCAGCGCCGACGGGACGGTGAGCAGGCCGAGGCGGGTGAACTCGCCCAGCCGGACGGTGCTGCCGTGCTGCTGGACGATCTTGCGCCACAGCAGGGTGGCCAGGGAGCCGGCGTAGGTGAGGTTGGGGCCGATGTTCACGCCGAGCAGCATCGCCAGCACCGCACCCGGGCCGGAGGCCGCCGTCAGCGGCAGCAGGACCAGGACGGCGGGCAGGTTGTTGATCACGTTCGCGAGGACGGCGGCCAGCGCGGCGACCGCGAGCAGGGACGGCAGGCCGGTGCCGGCGGGGACCACGTGGCCGAGCGCGGTGGCGAGGCCGTTGTCGACGACGGCGCGGACGACGATCGCGAGGGCGACGACGAAGGCGAGGAACGGAACGTTCGCGGCCCGGACGACCGCCGTCGGCGTGATGCGGCGCCGGGCGAGCGCCCGGCCGGCCAGCACGAGGGCTCCCGCCGCGGCCGCCCACGCCGGATTGACGCCCAGCGCGGAGGTGAGGACGAACCCGCCGAGCGTGCAGGCCACGACGACGAGCGCGAACAGCGGCAGCTCGGGGGCCACCTCGTCCGGTGGCGGCGGGGCCGCGCTGTCCAGGTCGGCGGCGAAGAACCGGCGGAAGACCACGTACTCGGCGCCGATCGCCACCAGCCACGGCAGGGCCATCAGCGCGGCGAACCGGGTGAAGCTCAGGCCGCTGGCCGCGAACGCCAGCAGGTTGGTGAGGTTGGACACCGGAAGCAGCAGCGACGCGGTGTTCGACAGGTGCGCGCAGGCGTAGACGTGCGGCTTCGGCCGGGCGCCGAGCCGGGTGGCGGTCGCGAACACCACCGGGGTCAGCAGCACCACCGTCGCGTCCAGGCTCAGCACCGCGGTGATCACCGAGGACAGGGCGAACACCTGCACCAGCAGCCGTCCGGGCCGCGCGGCGGTCCGGGCCATCCACGCCCCGCAGGCGTGGAACAGTCCCTCCTCGTCGCACAGCTGCGCCAGCACCAGCACTGCGGCCAGGAACCCGACCACCGGCCCCAGCCGTTCGGCCTCCTCCAGCGCGTGCGCGGGCGATATGGCGCCGGTGGCGACCAGCAGGGCGGCGGCGGGCACCGCGACGGCGGCCTCGGGCCAGCCCCACGGCCGGACGACGGCGCAGGCCAGTACGGCCAGCAGCAGTACCAGTGCTAGGCCCTCCGCGAGCGGGGTGTTCAGTGCGGGCTCCCTTCGAGACCAGCCGAGTCCGGCTGACGGCCACCCGGACGGGTGCGCCGGCTTGCGTCCCTTCGAGCGACCCGCCCGGCTCTCTGGACCGGCGGCCGGACTGAACTGCTGCTATGAATTTTTTGAGCCTATCTGTCCGGCTCCCGTTTTTTTGAGGAGGCATCCTCATGGGTGCGGTTGCAACAACTTCAGCCGACGCCGCCGTGGTGCACATTCTCTGGATCAATGCGGGTCTGAGCTGCGACGGGGACTCGGTCTCCCTGACCGCGGCGATGCAGCCCAGCATCGAGGAGATCGTCACCGGCGCACTCCCCGGCCTGCCGAAGGTCGCCGTCCACTGGCCGCTGATCGACTTCGAGTGCGGTCCGGTCCAGGGCGCGGACAACTTCGTGGAGTGGTTCTTCAAGGCGGACCGCGGCGAGCTCGACCCCTTCGTCCTGGTCGTCGAGGGTTCCATCCCGAACGAGACGATCAAGGAGGAGGGCTACTGGTGCGGCTTCGGCGACGACCCGGACACCGGCCAGCCGATCACCACCAGTGAGTGGCTGGACCGCCTCACCCCCAAGGCCACCGCGGTGGTCGCCATCGGCACCTGTGCCACCTACGGCGGCATCCACGCGATGGCCGGCAACCCGACCGGTGCCATGGGGGTGCCCGACTACCTGGGCTGGGACTGGAAGTCCAAGGCGGGCCTGCCGATCGTCTGCGTGCCGGGCTGCCCGATCCAGCCCGACAACTTCGCCGAGACGCTGACCTACCTGCTGTACCAGCTGGCCGGTTCCGCGCCGATGATCCCGTTGGACGACAAGCTGCGTCCGGCCTGGCTGTTCGGCGCGACCGTGCACGAGGGCTGCGACCGCGGCGGGTACTACGAACAGGGCCAGTTCGCCACCGACTACGGCACGCCCGAGTGCCTGGTGCGCCTCGGCTGCTGGGGCCCGGTCGTCAAGTGCAACGTCGCCAAACGCGGCTGGATCAACGGCATCGGCGGCTGCCCCAACGTCGGCGGCATCTGCATCGCCTGCACCATGCCGGGCTTCCCCGACAAGTTCATGCCGTTCATGGACCCGCCGCCCGGCTCCCGGGTCTCCACGGGCGCCAGCTCGGCGTACGGGGCGGTGATCCGCCGCCTGCGCACGATCACGGGCCGGACGGTCGACCAGGAGCCCAAGTGGCGGCACACCGGGCGCCGCCTGACCACCGGTTACCGCCCGCCGTGGTGACCCCTTTCCCCCTTCGGCCCGCCCGCCCCGTCCGGGGCGGGCGGGCCGTTGCAGAGCCTCCTCCCGCTGACAGAAGGGCATGACAGACGATGGCACCGACGACCAGGACGGCCGGCGACGGCAACGGTCTGGTGGAGATGTCCTGGGACCCGATCACCCGGATCGTGGGCAGCCTGGGCATCCACACGAAGATCGACTTCAAGCAGAAGAAGGTCGCGGAGTGCTACAGCACCTCCTCGGTCTTCCGCGGCTACAGCGTCTTCATGCGCGGCAAGGACCCGCGCGACGCGCACTTCATCACCAGCCGGATCTGCGGCATCTGCGGCGACAACCACGCCACCTGTTCGGTCTACGCGCAGAACATGGCCTACGGGGTCAAGCCCCCGCACCTCGGCGAGTGGATCATCAACCTCGGCGAGGCCGCCGAGTACATGTTCGACCACAACATCTTCCAGGAGAACCTGGTCGGGGTCGACTACTGCGAGAAGATGGTCCGCGAGACCAACCCCGGCGTCCTGGAACTGGCCGAACGCACCGAGGCACCCCACGCCGGCGACCACGGGTACCGCACCATCGCCGACATCATGCGCTCGCTGAACCCCATCGAGGGCGAGTTCTACCGCGAGGCGCTCCAGGTCAGCCGCTACACCCGGGAGATGTTCTGCCTGATGGAGGGCCGCCACGTGCACCCCTCCACCCTCTACCCCGGCGGCGTCGGCACGGTGGCCACCGTCCAGCTGTTCACCGACTACCTGACCCGGCTGATGCGCTACGTGGAGTTCATGAAGAAGGTCGTGCCGCTGCACGACGACCTCTTCGACTTCTTCTACGAGGCCCTGCCCGGCTACGAGGAGGTCGGCCGGCGCCGCGTCATGCTCGGCTGCTGGGGCAGCCTCAACGACCCGGACCACTGCGACTTCACCTACCGCAACATGACGGACTGGGGCCGGCGGATGTTCGTCACCCCGGGCATCGTGGTGGACGGCAAGCTCGTCACCAACGACCTCACCGAGATCAACCTCGGCATCCGCATCCTGCTCGGCAGCTCCTACTACGAGGACTGGCAGGGCAAGGAGCTCTTCGTCACCCACGACCCGCTGGGCAACCCCGTCGACCCCCGCCACCCCTGGAACCAGCACACCATCCCCGCCCCGCAGAAACGCGACTTCGACGACAAGTACAGCTGGGTGATGTCCCCCCGCTGGTTCGACGGCAAGGACTACCTCGCCCTCGACACCGGCGGCGGTCCGATCGCCCGCCTGTGGTCCACCGCGCTGTCCGGACTGGTCGACATCGGCTACATCAAGGCCACCGGACACAGCGTGCAGATCAACCTGCCGCGCTCCATGACCAAGCCGGAGACCACCTTCGAGTGGAAGATCCCGCAGTGGAGCAACGCCATCGAACGCAACCGCGCCCGCACCTACTTCCAGGCCTACGCGGCCGCCGCGGCCCTGCACTTCGCCGAGAAGGCGCTCGACGAGGTCCGGGCCGGGCGCAGCCAGACCTGGGAGCGCTTCGAGGTGCCGGACGAGTCGATCGGCTGCGGCTTCACCGAGGCCGTACGCGGCGTGCTGTCCCACCACATGGTGATCCGGGACGGCAAGATCGCCAACTACCACCCCTACCCGCCGACCCCGTGGAACGCCAGCGTCCGCGACAGCTTCGGCACCCCCGGCCCCTACGAGGACGCCGTCCAGAACACCCCGATCTTCGAGGAGAACCCCCCGGAGACCTTCAAGGGCATCGACATCATGCGCGCCGTGCGCAGCTTCGACCCCTGTCTGCCCTGCGGCGTCCACATGTACCTGGGCGACGGCAGGACGGTGCAGACCATGCACGTGCCCACCGGGCTGAGCGGACTCACCGCATGACCCCGGAACAGGCGGGGGCCCGCATCCAGGAGGCCCTGGACCAACTGGCCGGCGCCGACGCCCAGGAGGCCGGCGAGCACCTCGTCCGCGAACTGATGGCCCTCTACGGCGACGCCCTGGCCCGCCTCGTCCAGGCCCTGCCGCCCGCCGTGCTGGCCCGGCTGCTGGACGAACCGTCGCTGGCCGGCCTGCTCGTCCTGCACGACCTGCACCCCGAGGACGTCACCGCCCGCATCACCCGCGCACTCGCCACCCTGCCCGAACCGGTCGACCTGGCCGCCTTCGACCCCGCCACCGGCACCGCCCGGCTGCGCCGCACCCGCAGCGGCTGCGGGTGCGGCGAACAGGACATCGAGAACGCCCTGGCCTGCCACGCGCCCGAGGTCACCGCGGTCGAACTCGAACGCCCCGCAGAACTGCTGCAGATCGGCGCTCGGCCCCCGGCGGGCCCGCGATGACCTTCCGCCAGCTCGACCGGCCCGGCACCGCGCTGCTGCGCCGGCTGCGGGAGCCCGCACCCCCGCAGCCGCAACGCTGCGAGTTCTGCGGCCGGCACCTGCCCGCCGAGCACCGCCACCTGGCGGACACCGACCAGCAGGCGCTCACCTGCGCCTGCACCGCCTGCGCCCTGCTGTTCCAGCAGCCCGGCGCGGCCGACGGCCGCTACCACGCCGTCCCCGACCGCTACCTGACCGACCCGGCCCACCCCCTCGGCGAGGACGCCTGGGCCGCCCTCGGCATCCCCGTCGCCACCGCGTTCCTGCTGCGCACCACACGACTGCAGCGGTCCGTCCTGCTCTACCCAGGACCGGGCGGCGCGACCGAGGCCGAACCCGACGAGGCCGCCTGGCAGGCCGCGCTCGGCGGCAGCCGCCTGTACGCCGCACTGCGGCCGGACGTGGAGGCGCTGCTGCTGCGGCGCGACACCGACGGCATCCAGTGCTACCTGGTGCCGGTCGACGTCTGCTACGAACTCGTCGGCCGACTGCGGCGCTGCTGGAAGGGCTTCGACGGCGGGGCCGAGGCACGCGCCGAACAGACCGCCTTCTTCGACCGCCTGGCCGCCCGGTCCCGCGTCCTCCCCGAAGGCGGCGCCCGGTGACCTCGATCTCCTTCGCCTGCACCGGAGTGCGGGCCGATCCCTACGCCGCCGGGCCCGCCCTGGTCTTCCGGCTGCGCATCACCGCCCCCGCCGAGGTGCGGGTGCACGCGCTGGCGCTGCGCTGCCAGCTGCGGATCGAACCGGCCCGGCGCCGCTACGGCGACGCCGAGGGCGGGCGGCTGACCGACCTGTTCGGCGAGCGCTCACGCTGGGCCGGCACCCTCCACCCGGTCCAGTTCGCCCAGGTCCCGCTGCTGGTCGGCGCGTTCACCGGCGAGACCGAGACCGACCTGGTGGTGCCCTGCACCTACGACATGGACGTCTCCGCCGCCCGCTACCTCGCGGCACTGGACGACGGGGACGTGCCGCTGCTGCTGCTCTTCTCGGGCACCGCCTTCGCCGGCCCCGGCGGCTTCCAGGTCACCCCGGTGGCCTGGGACCAGGAAGCCGCCGTGCGGATGCCGGTCAAGGTCTGGCGGGAGGCGATCGACGCGCACTTCCCGGGCTGCGGCTGGCTCCGGCTGCCCGCCGACCTGATGGCCGAACTGCTCGCCTACCGCTCCCGGCGCGCCCTGCCGTCCTGGGAGGCCACCGTGCGCGAACTGCTCGGCACGGCCCGGACCGCAAAGCCGTCCCAGACCGTGAAGCCGACCCAGGCCGCAGAGACGACCCAGGCCGCGAAGCCACCCCAGGCCGTCACGGCGGCCCAGACCGCGAAGGGGGAGCGGTGACCGCGCCCGCCCACGAGAGCGAGAACAGGTTCGCCCACGCCCGGCAGATCGCCGACGCAGTCCTGTTCGAGGGCTACGTGCTCTACCCCTACCGGGCGTCAGCGGCCAAGAACCGGCTGCGCTGGCAGTTCGGCGTCCTGACCCCGCCGCGCTACGGCGCCGACAGCGGTGAGCACTCCCACCAGCGCACCGAATGCGTGATGGAAGCGCGCCAGGGCGACCAGCTGGCCGTCGAACTGCGCTTCCTGCGCCTCCAACGGCGGACGGTCCAAGAAGCAGGCAGACAGGGCGGATTCCGGACCGTCGATGAGCTGGAGCTCGCCGACCGGGTGCTCGTCCCCTGGGACGAAGGGGTCGAGGAACGGATCGAACTCCTCATCCCAGTCGAGGAATTGGCGGCCGGTGAAGCCGTCCGCAGCTTCGAACTCGACGCGTCCGAGGACGAGGAACGGCTCGTCGAGGACGGCACGTTGGCCGGGCGGCTCCTGCGCCGCCGGGAACGGGTCCAGGGCCGCCTGCGGATCGCCGCCCAGGACGTACCCGGCCCCTACCGGGCGCAGCGGCTGACCGTCGTGGTGGAGAACACCTCCGACTGGGATCCGACTCCCGGCGCCCGACGCGAGACCGCACTGGCACACGCCCTCGTCTCGGCCCACCTGCTGCTCGGCCTCGACCGCGGCTCCTTCCTCTCGGCGACCGACCCGCCCGAGTGGGCGGGCGAGGCGGTGCGCGCCTGCCGCAACGAGCACACCTGGCCCGTACTGGCAGGCCCGCCCGGCAGCGGCAAGGTGCTGCTCTCCTCGCCGATCATCCTGGAGGACCACCCGCACATCGCCCCCGAGAGTCCCGGCGCGCTCTACGACGCCACCGAGATCGACGAGATCCTCGCGCTGCGCACCGCGGCCCTGACCGAGCGGGAGAAGCGCGAGGCCCGGGGCACCGACGACCGGGCCGGCGCGGTGATCGACCTCGCCGACTCGATGCCCCCCGAGATCCTGGAACGGCTGCACGGCGCCGTCCGGGGGCTGCGCGAAATCACCCACCCCGAAGCCGGGGCGGACCGGCCCTGGTGGGACCCGGGCAACGACCCGCAGACCGACCCCGGACGGGACCAGGTGATGATCGACGGCCGCCCGGTCGCCGCCGGCAGCCGAGTGCGGCTCCGGCCCGGTCGCCGCCGCACCGACGCCCAGGACCTGTTCCTGCACGGGCGCACCGCGCTGGTGGAGGCGGTGCTGCACGACGTCGACGGTTCGGTGCACCTGGCCGTCACCGTGGACGACGACCCGGGCGCCGACCTGTGGCGGGCGCAGGGCCGCTTCCGGTACTTCCAGCCGGACGAGGTCGCGTTGGTGGAAGAGCGGTGAGCGCCGACCGGACCGGGCGGGTCCTGGTCGCCGGGGTCGGCAACATCTTCCTCGGTGACGACGGCTTCGGGGTCGAGACCGTCCGGCGCCTCGCCGCCCGGGACCTTCCCGCCGGCGTCGAGCTCCTCGACGTCGGCGTGCGCGGCGTCCACCTGGCCTACCAACTCCTCGACGGCTACCGGACGCTGGTGCTCGTCGACGCCACCGCGCGCGGCGGCGAGCCGGGGACGGTGTACCTGATCGAAGCGGACGCCGGACCGGTGGAGTCGATGGTCCTGGACGGCCACCGGATGGGCCCGGACGCCGTGCTCGCCCTGCTCGCCACCCTGGCCGCCGGAACGGGCGGCACCGCGCCCGAGCGGGTCCTGGTGGTCGGCTGCGAACCCGCCTCACTGGAGGAGGGAATCGGACTGAGCACCCCGGTGGCCGCCGCCGTCGACGAGGCGGTCGCCGTGATCCTGCGCGTCCTCACCACGGACGCACCCACCCACAGAGAGGCGGCACCATGCTGAAGAACCTCGCCGTCGCGGCCGCCGCGGCCGTCCTGGCCGCAGTCGCGGCGCTGATCTGGCAGAGCCTTCCCGACCTGAGGCGCTACCTGCGGATCCGGCGGATGTAGGAGCGGACGCGGTAGCGGAGCAGTACGCGCGGGGGCCACCACCGGCGTGCTGCGAACAGGTAGTCACGGGTGCGGCGGCGGCGCGGCTTCGAGCCGTTTCCGCCGCCGCACCCTGTAATGGGGCCTGTTGCTCACGGGGCCTGTTGCTCACGGGGCCCGGACACCGGGCCCGCGCCCCCAAGGAGCCGGGCGCCTCCAACGGCGGGAAACGAGACAGATGCACGAGATGTCGATCGCGACGGCCGTCGTCGACCAGGTGGACCGGGCTGCCCGCGCACACGGGGAGAGCGCCGTGGCCAGAGTCCGGCTGCAGATCGGCGAACTGGCCGGAGTCGTCCCGTCGGCACTCGACTTCTGCTTCGAACTGGCCTGTGCCGGAACGCTGTTGGAAGGTGCGGTGCTGGAGACCGAGGCCGTCGCCGCACGGGCGAAGTGCACGCCCTGCGGGGTCGAGTGGAGCGTCGGCATGCCGCCCGACCTGGGCTGCCCGCGCTGCGCCGGTGCCAGGGTCGAACTGCTGGCCGGGCGTGAGCTGCAGATCCTCGGCGTCGAGTGGTCCGAGCCCCCGGCGGGCGCCCGGACCGATCAAGGAGGCTGAAACCGATGTGTCGCACCGTCGATCTCCGGCAGGCGGTTCTCGCCCGCAACGACGACGACGCCCGGCGGCTGCGGGCGGAACTGGCCGCCCGGGGCACCGTCGTGGTGAACCTGCTGTCCAGCCCGGGCAGCGGCAAGACGGCGCTCCTGGAGGCCGAACTCGGCCTGGCCCGGGAGCGCGAGGTGCCCGTCGCGGCCCTCACCGCCGACCTCGCCACCGAGAACGACGCGCGCCGGCTGGCCCGTTCGGGCGCGCCGGTGAAGCAGGTCCTCACCGACGGGCTGTGCCACCTGGAGACGGCGATGCTGCGCGGGCACCTGGCCGGCTGGTTGCCGCCGGACACCCGGCTGCTGTTCGTCGAGAACGTCGGCAACCTGGTCTGCCCCGCCTCCTACGACCTCGGCGAGTCGCTGCGGGTCGTCCTCGCCTCGGTCACCGAGGGAGAGGACAAGCCGCTCAAGTACCCGACCGCCTTCGGACTGGCCAACCTGGTGCTGGTCACCAAGGCGGACCTCGCCGTCGCGGCACAGTTCGACGAAGCCGCCTTCCTCGCGAGCGTCGCGCGGGTCAACCCGGGGGTGGAGGTGGTCTTCACCTCGGCCCGCACCGGGCAGGGCGCCGGGGCGCTGCTGGACCGGGCGCTCGCGGTGCTGGCCGGCGCGCAGGTCCACCGGCCGGTGATGGCCGGCGCGCACGACCACGACCACACCCACGGCAACGACCACAGCCACGACCACGGCAACAACCACAACCACAGCCACGACCACGACCACGCCCACGCGGGGGCCCACGACCACCCGCACCCGGCCGTGGACCTGTCGTGACCACGGATCAGCAGCCGCCCCTGCTCCAGCGCCGCCGGGTCGCCGTGCGCGGACTCGTCCAAGGCGTCGGATTCCGACCGTTCGTCTTCACCCTCGCCACCGAACTCGGCCTGTCCGGCAGCGTCACCAACACCGGCGATGGCGTACTCGCCGAGATCGAGGGCACCGGCGAGGCGGTGACCGCGTTCTGCCGACGCATCGCCAGCGACGCGCCCCCGCTCGCCGACGTCGCCTCGGTGGACCACCAGCCGCTGGCCGTCACCGGCACACCGGGCTTCGTCATCACACCCTCCCGCGCCGACGGACCGCACCGCACCCAGATCCCCCCGGACACCGCCACCTGCGCCGACTGCCTCGCCGAACTGGCCGACCCCGCCGGCCGCCGCCACCGGCACCCGTTCATCAGCTGCACCAACTGCGGGCCCCGGCACACCATCGTCACCGCCCTGCCGTACGACCGGGCCAACACCACGATGGCGGCCTTCGCGATGTGCCCCGACTGCGCCCGCGAGTACGCGGACCCGGCCGACCGGCGCTTCCACGCCCAGCCCGTCGCCTGCCACACCTGCGGCCCGACCCTCACCCTGTCCGTCCCCGGGCTCCCCGTGCTCGACGGCGAGCAGGCGCTCACCGAGGCCCGGCGCCTGATCACCTGCGGAGCGGTCCTGGCCGTCAAGGGCATCGGCGGCTACCACCTGGCCTGCGACGCCACCGACGCGGACACCGTCGCCCTGCTGCGCCGGCGCAAGCGGCGCGGTGACAAGCCCTTCGCCCTGATGGCCCGCGACCTCGAACAGCTCAGGGCACTGGCGGCATCCGGGGCGGTGGAGCTGGGGCCCGTCGAGGAGGAACTGCTCACCGGCCCGGTGCGGCCGATCGTGCTGCTGCGCCGGGGGGCACACCGGATCGCCGAGCTGGAAGCCGCCGCTCCGCGCAGCCCCGACCTCGGCGTGCTGCTGCCGTACACCCCGCTGCACCACCTCCTGCTCGCCCCTCCCGGCCCCGGACTGCTGGTCATGACCAGCGCGAACCTCTCCGGCGAGCCCATCGTGACGGACGACCGGGAGGCCCTCGCCCGCCTCGCCCCGCTGGTCGACGGCTGGCTCACCCACGACCGCCCCATCCACGTGCCCTGCGAGGACTCCGTGGTGCGGGTGGTGGACGGGCAGCTGCTGCCGGTACGTCGCTCGCGCGGCTACGTGCCGCTCCCGGTGCCCCTGCCGGTGCCGGTGCGGCCCGCGCTGGCCGCGGGCGGCGACCTCAAGAACACCTTCGCGCTGGCCCGGGACGGCTACGCCTGGCTGTCCGGCCACCTCGGCGACATGGACGACCTCGCCACCCTGCGGGCGTTCGACCGCGCGGTGGACCACCTCGGGGCCGTCACCGGCGTGCAGCCCGAGGTGCTCGTCGTCGACCGCCACCCCGGCTACCGCTCCGCCCGGCACGTGCGCAGGTCGGCCCGGGGCCGTGAGGTGCGGGACGTCCAGCACCACCACGCGCACATCGCCTCGGTGATGGCCGAGCACGGCCTCGACGGCAGCCGGCCCGTGATCGGGATCGCCTTCGACGGCACCGGTTACGGAGTGGACGGCGCGGTGTGGGGCGGAGAGGCGCTGCTGGCCGACTACCGGGGCTTTCGGCGTCTCGCCCGGCTCGACTACGTTCCGCTGCCGGGGGGCGATGCGGCCGTGGTGCGTCCGTACCGGATGGCGCTGGCCCACCTGCGGGCGGCAGGGCTCCCGTGGGCGGCCGGCCTGCCGCCGGTGCGCTCCTGCCCTGAAGGCGAACTCCGACTGCTGTCACAGCAGTTGGATCGATCGGTGAACTGCGTGCCGACCTCCAGCATGGGCCGGCTGTTCGATGCCGTGTCCTCGCTGGCCGGGGTCTGCCAGAAAGCCGGGTACGAGGCGCAGGCGGCGATCGAGCTGGAGGCGGCCGCCCTCGCGCACGGGCCGGTGGCCGGCCCGGGGGAGGGCTACGCATTCCAACTCGTCGACGAGGGCGGGATGATGACCGCCCGACCCGGGCCGGTGCTGGCTGCGGTGGTGGCGGACCTGGCAGCAGGGGCGCCGCCCGGACTGATCGCCGCCCGGTTCCATGCGGCGGTGGCCGAGCTGGTGCGGGCGGTGTGCGCCGATATCAGGCGGCGGCACGGCACCGGGACGGTCGCGCTGAGCGGCGGCGTCTTCGCCAACGCGCTGCTGTCCTCGGCATGCGCGCGGGGTCTGGCGGAGGACGGGTTCACCGTGCTGCGGCACCGCCGGGTGCCGCCCAACGACGCGGGGCTCGCGCTCGGCCAGTTGATGGTGGCGGCGCGGGCCGACGACTGAGCGCCCCGCACGTACGGAGTTCGGCAGGTTCGGAGGAACCGGAGAGAGGAGGGAGACCGCAATGTGCCTGGCGGTACCCGGAAGAGTGTTGGAGATCGCGGAACGCGACGGGACCAGGATGGCGGTCGTCGACTTCGGCGGGGTCGTCAAGGACGTGTGCCTGGAATACCTGCCGGACCTGAAGGTGGGCGAGTACGCCATCGTCCACGTCGGGTTCGCCCTGCAGCGGCTGGACGAGGAATCGGCCCGCCGGACCTTGCAGCTGTTCGAGGAACTCGGCCTGCTCCAGGAGGAGTTCGGCGACCCCTGGGAGGCGGCTGCGGCTGCGGCTGCGGCTGCGGCGACTGCGGCGTCCTCGGCGAGGCAGGAGGAGGAGCGGTGAGATACCTGGAGGAGTTCCAGAACCCCGAGCTGGCCGGTGGTCTGCTCGCCGACATCAGGGCGACGGTCACCCGGCCGTGGGCGCTGATGGAGGTGTGCGGCGGTCAGACGCACAGCATCATCCGTCACGGGATCGACCAACTGCTGCCGCCCGAGGTCGAGTTGATCCACGGCCCGGGCTGCCCGGTGTGCGTCACCCCGCTGGAGGTGATCGACAAGGCGCTGGAGATCGCGGCCCGGCCCGAGGTGATCTTCTGCTCCTTCGGCGACATGCTGCGCGTGCCCGGCACCGGCCGTGACCTCTTCCGGGTGCGCGGCGAGGGCGGCGACGTCCGGGTGGTGTACTCCCCGCTGGACGCGCTGCGGATCGCCGAGGAGAACCCGCACCGGGAGGTCGTCTTCTTCGGCATCGGCTTCGAGACGACCGCACCACCCAACGCCATGGCCGTGTACCAGGCCAGGAAGCGGGGCATCGGCAACTTCAGCATGCTGGTCTCGCACGTACGGGTGCCACCCGCCATCGAGGCCATCATGAACTCGCCGCAGTGCCGGGTCCAGGGCTTCCTCGCCGCCGGACACGTGTGCAGCGTGATGGGCACCGACGAATACCCCGCGCTCGCCGAACGCCACCGGGTGCCGATCGTCGTCACCGGCTTCGAACCGCTGGACATCCTGGAGGGAATCCGGCGCACCGTACGGCAGTTGGAGCGCGGCGAGCACACCGTCGACAACGCCTACGCGCGGGCCGTGCGCCCGGAGGGCAACCCGGCGGCCCGGGCCATGCTGGAGGACGTCTTCGAAGTGACCGACCGGGCCTGGCGCGGCATCGGCGTCATCCCGGACAGCGGCTGGCGGCTCTCCCCGCGCTACCGCGACCACGACGCCGAGCACCGCTTCGACGTCGCGCGGATCACCACCGTCGAACCCGCGCAGTGCCGCAGCGGGGAAGTCCTCCAGGGGCTGCTCAAGCCGCACCAGTGCGAGGCCTTCGGCACCGCCTGCACCCCGCGCACCCCGCTCGGCGCCACCATGGTCTCCAGCGAGGGCGCCTGCGCCGCCTACTACCTCTACCGGCGGCTCGACGCGCCGGGCATGGCCCGGGAGGCGAGCCCCGTTGGCTGAGACCCAGACCCAGACCCAGACCCAGGCCCAGACCCAGACCGGCGCCGGCGGCGCCCCGGACCTCCTCGGATGGAGCTGTCCACTGCCGCTGCGCGACCACCCCCGGGTGGTGATGGGGCACGGCGGAGGCGGGGTGCTGTCGGCCGAACTGGTGGCGAACCTGTTCGCCCCGGCCTTCGGCGGGCCGGTGCTCGCCGGGCTCGCGGACTCGGCGGTCGTCGAGCTCGGCGGTGCCAGACTCGCCTTCTCCACCGATTCCTACGTCGTGCGGCCGCTCTTCTTCCCCGGCGGCAGCATCGGCGACCTCGCGGTCAACGGCACCGTCAACGACCTGGCCATGAGCGGGGCCCAGCCGGCCTATCTGTCCTGCGGCTTCATCCTGGAGGAGGGCGTGGAGACGGCCGTGGTCGCGCACGTCGCCCAGGCGCTGGGCGCCGCCGCCCGGGCCGCCGGGGTGGAGGTGGTCACCGGCGACACCAAGGTCGTCGAGGCCGGGCACGGCGACGGCGTGTACCTGAACACCGCCGGCATCGGCCTGGTCCCCGCCGGAGTCGACATCCGGCCGCAGCGTGCCGCCCCCGGCGACGTGGTGATCGTCAGCGGTGAGATCGGCCTGCACGGCGTGGCCATCATGAGCGTGCGCGAGGGTCTGGAATTCGGCGTCGAGATCGAGAGCGACTGCGCGGCCCTCGGCTCACTGGTGGCCGCGATGCTGGCCGTCACACCCGACCTGCACGTCCTGCGCGACCCCACCCGGGGCGGCCTCGCGGCGGCGCTCGGCGAGATCGCCGAGGCCGCCCGGGTGGGCGTCGTGGTGAACGAGCGCGCCGTCCCCGTGCCCGCGCAGGTCGCCAACGCCTGTGCCATCCTCGGTCTCGACCCGTTCTACGTCGCCAACGAGGGCAAGCTGGTCGCCTTCGTCCCGCGCGAGCACGCCGACGCCGTCCTCGCCGCGATGCGGGCGCACCCGCTGGGCGCGCGCTCGGCAGTGATCGGCGAGTGCGTGGCGGACCACCCCGGCATGGTCGTCTGCCGCACCCCCTTCGGCGGCACCCGCGTCATCGACCTGCCGATGGGGGAGCAACTCCCGCGTATCTGCTGAGGGTTCCGCCCGCCTCGTGCGGGTGGGGGAACAGGATCGGGGGGGGGGAGGGGGGGGGCGGCGGACGAAGAACATAACCGTCTCCGCGCTATGCGGGAGCCAGCAGCTCACAAGAC
>NZ_JBHVWW010000093.1:0-254 GCF_042882025.1 Kitasatospora sp. NPDC058243 | reverse complement strand
TGGGGGAAGGGGATGGGGGGGAAGAGGGGTGGTTGGGCCAAAAGAACCGGGGCTCTGGTTGTTTCGGGGTGTGCCCGGCCCCCCCAGGACGGCGGTCAGCGGCGGCTCCGGCGGAGCGTCAGCAGCAGGCCGCCCGCGGCGAGCATCGCGAAGGCCGCCAGGCCCGCGAGGGGCATCGGGTCCGACCCGGTGGGGGGCAGCGGGCCGCCCGTGGGGCTGGGCGAGGGCTGAGACGGGTTGACGGTGATGCTGGT
>NZ_JBHVWW010000092.1:0-30962 GCF_042882025.1 Kitasatospora sp. NPDC058243 | reverse complement strand
GCCCGTACGAGCACCTGCTCGTACGAGCCGCCGCCGTTTCGGGCTACTCCACCGGGGACGGTCCCACGGCGGGGAAGAGGATCGGGCTGAGCAGGTACGGCTCCCGGCCCGGCGCCGGCCCGTTCGCCAGCCGAGGTGCCAGGACGGCCCGCAACTCGCCGCCGAGCTCCGCGAGTTCCGCCGGGTCGAGCCAGCACGTGCCCTGCCGGTAGGCCACCCCCTGGGCGGCCGGGTCGGCGTCCTCGCGGTCGAGGTAGGCGTTGAACTCGGCGATCAGGACGGCCATCGCGGCGGCGAAGCCCCGGCGGTGGTCCTCCCGCGTCATCGCGGCGGCCGCGGCGTCGTCCACGACCGGGCGGTCCTCGCGCAGCCGGTAGTGCCGCTCGACGGCGCCGCGCACCCGGCGCTCCTCGGCGACCTCCAGGAAGCCGGCCTCCGCGAGCAGCGCGACGTGCCGGTACACCGTCACCTTCGACACGCCGGACAGCCGCTCGCACAGCTGCGAGGTGGTGAGCACCTGCCCGCCGGCGAGGGCGTGCACCACGCGCAGGCGCACCGGGTGGAGGAGGAGGTCTACCGCTTCGAGGTCCATTGCCCAACGATTTCACAGTCGCTATCATTATCAAAGATGAAAACAGTGCGTCCGGGAGACGACCCGGGTGCCGGTTCCCAGGGGGGAAGCACCATGCGCCAGACGAACGGGCGGGCCATCACCGTCAACGGGCGATCGATCCACGTCGAGGAGTCCGGCCACGGTACGGACGTCGTGCTCTTCGAGTCGGGCCAGGGCCTCGGCCGCGCCTCCTGGGACCCGGTCCTGCCGCTGCTCGCGGACCGTGCCCGGCTGGTCGCCTACGACCGGGCCGGCTTCGGCCGCAGCGCCCGCACCGACGCCCCGCTCGACCTCGACGACCTGGCGGCCGACCTGGTCGCCCTCGCCGAGGCCGTCGCCCCCGACCGGTTCGTCCTGGTCGCCCACAGCATGGGCGGCCTGGTCGCCCGCCTCGCGTACCGGCGCCTCGCGCCCCGGCTGCGCGGCATCCTGATGGTCGACACCACACCGGAGACCGCGCCCGCCTTCGACGCCATCGACCAGATCGCCCGCCGCGTCGACCGCACGCTCGCCATCGCCCAACCCCTGGTCCGCAGCCGCCTGGTGGCCCGTCTGCTCAGCGGCACCGCCCGCCGGGTCTTCCCCACCGACACCTACGAGACCATGCTCGCCGAGGACTTCGTCCCGGCCGGCCTCGCCCAGACCCGCCGCGAATTCCGCGCCGTCGCGGCCGCCGTCCCCCGGCTGCGCGCCGAACCCCCGGCACCCCCCGGCTGCCCGACCGTCCTGCTGTCCGCCGACCGCCCCCGCCGAGGCGGCGAACGCACCCACCCCGCCCTCCAGGAACACCAGCGCCGCTGGACCGAAACCCTCCCCGACGGCCGCTACGAGACCGTCGACGCCGGCCACTTCATCCAGGGCGAGCGGCCCGACGTGGTCGCCGCCCGGATCCGCGAACTCCTCGACCGCAGCTGAGCGGTGGGCCACCGGGCGTCGGTCGACCGGCCGCAGAACGTCCGCCCGTCCGACCCGATCGCCGGCCTCGGCCGGTTCAGGCCGACGGCAGCAGTCCGGGCACCGGGCCGCCGCGACGGGACAGCCGGCGCAGGAAGGTCAGCACTCCGGGTGTCCCGACCGCCCAGGCGCGGGACTCGGCGGTCGGGTCGCCGCCGGGGAAGACCGGGCGGCCCGCCGGCCCGCCGGCCCGGGTGAGGAGCAGGGCTGCCAGTTGCTCCGCCGCGTGCCAGTGGCGGGGGTCGCCGGTGGCCGTGGCGAGGTCCACGAGGAGGTCGCCGACTCCGGCCAGACCGCAGCAGCGGACCACCAGGGCGGTGCGCGGGGCGAGCGTCCGGCAGGTGTCGGCCGCGTCGGCGGCCAGGGCGAGGAGGGCGTCGTCGCCGTACTGGATCCCGGCCTGGACGAGGACCGTGCCGAGGCCGGCCAGGCCCCGGCACCAGGAGAGGTAGCGGCGGGTCGCCCCGGGCCGCAGGGCGGCCGCGTTGAGGCGGGGGAGGTCGGCGGCGAGTCCGTCGACGATGCGGCGGGCGGTCCGGCAGGACGCCTCGTCGGGCCGGGCGAGCAGGAAGTGGGCGATGCCCGCGCGGCCGTGCGCGAAGCCCTCGGCGAGGGCGGCGGTGCCGGGGTTGGGCGCCTCGCCGGGGTCGTCGAGGGGCCGGGCGGTCAGTGCCGTGGCGCACGCGGCGGCCGCCGCGAGGTGCCGGTCGGTGTCCCGGCCGAGGGCGGCGAGCAGCAGGTGGGCGGTGCCGAGCCCGGCCGCGCCGGCGATCTGGTCGGTCCCGGCGGGCTCGTGGTGGCGAAGGTACGGGGAGTTCGTACCGGGCGGCGCCGTGCCGAGGGTGTCGGCGGCCCGGGCGAGGAACAGGTCGGCCCCCGCCCGGCCCTGGTAGAGCGAGCCGTCGAGGCGGTCGAGCGCCGGGTGGGCGGCCGTCCAGTCGGCCAGGGCGGTGGCGGCGGCCCGGGCGTCGGGGCGGTCCGCGTGCTCCAGCAGTTCGAGGCCGAGGCCGGCGGCGCCGTCGTAGAGCGACAGCAGGGTGCGGGGTTCGCCGGCGCGCGGGTCGGTGGCGACCAGCTCGCGGGCCATCCGCACGCAGGTGCCGACGGTGTGGTCGACGGCCTCGTCGAGCGGGGCCCGCCGCGGCCCGGCCGAGCGCCGGGCCGGGGGGCGGCCGAGCGGCCTCCCCTCCCGCAGGCCGGCGGCGGCGGCCGCGCGCCAGGCCCGGTCCGGGCTCACCAGGCCCGTGACCAGGGCCACCGCGGAATCCGCCGAGTCCGAAGGCCCGGGGAGGGCCGCGCGCAGACAGGCCAGGGTGCGGTCGCGGTTGGTCGCCGGGTCGGGGTCGATCACCACCGGGTCGAGGCCGGTGAGGGCGTGGTGCAGCGTGGTGCCCAGCGCGTAGTAGTCCTCGGTGGGGTCGGTTCCGGTGGCGCCGGGCAGCCCGTAGCCCGCCGTGGCCCCGGGCGGGCGGGCGCCGTCGAGGGAGCTGACGCCGAAGTCGACCAGCGAGCAGCGGCCGGCGGCGTCCAGCACCACGTTCGCGGGTTTCAGGTCGCAGACCACCACGCCGCGCGCGTGCACCGCGTCCAGGATCCGCAGCAGTCCGCGCGCCAGGCGCCACCAGTCGCGCCCGCCGGTGCCCGGCCGCAGGTCGTACGGGCCCGCGGCGAGGACGTCGCGCCGCAGGTCGCGCGGCCCGCACGCGCCGCTGACCAGGTACTCGTCGGCGCCGTGCCGGAAGTAGTCGACCAGCGGCGGCACCCCGGGCACTCCGGCCAGGGCGGTGAGCACCCGGCGTTCGTGCCGGAGCCGGCCGCGCGCGTCGGTGCCCGCGCCGTCCTCGCCGACGTGGGCGCGGGCCTGTTTGACCACCACCTCGCGCCCGGTGGCGAGTTCGACCGCGCGGTAGACGTGGCCGTTCGGCGAGCGGGTGATCCCGGCGGTGATCCGGTACCGGCCCTCGCCGACCCGGGTGGTCGGCGGCCGGGCGGCGGCCGCGACGGGCGCGAACGGGTCGCTCGCCCAGGGCGGTTGGCGGTAGCGGGCTTCGGCCAGGCCGGGGAAGACCGCCCCGTCCGGGCCGGTCATGCCGTAGTCGGCGCCGTCGTCCGTGACCCGGAACAGTCCGTAGCGGTAGTAGACCGGCGCGTCCGGCCGGAGCCGGAGGTCGCTCACCACCCGGGGCCCGGCCCAGCCGGCCAGCGCCCGGGCCAACTCCGTTCCCAGCGCGACGAGGTCCGCCTCGTCCGGGTAGACCGTGACGGCCTTGCCCACGGCCGCGGGGCCGCGCAGCCCGCTGTTGAGCTCCCGCAGCACGGCCGCGCCCGCCGCGAACTTCGCGTCGCAGGTGCGGCGCAGCAGGATCGGGACCACCGCGTCCAGCAGCTGCGGGAGTTGGCCCTGCCGGGCGGACAGGTGGAGCTTCCAGCCGTGGGCGCGCGCCGGCATCCGCGGGTCCTGGAGGTACCACCAGTGCCCGTCGGTGTGCAGCGGGCGGCGCGGGCCGGGCGCGGCGGCCGCCAGGTCGGCGACCCGGCGCCGCAGGGCCTCGGCGGAGCCGGGGTCGGGTGGTGTGGTCATCGCTCCGCCCTCCCCCGGTCCGCTTCCTCGGTACGGGTCAGCAGTCCACGGCGCAGTCGAAGCGCGTCGGAACGTAGGTGACCCACGGGTCGGCGAGACACGCGACCGGGGCGAGGTCCGCGTCGTGCTCGTCCTCGAAGACGATGACGTCCTCGTCGATGTCCAGCAGGCCTGCGTCGCGGATCTCGGTCACCACTGCGCTCATGGGTGGTTCCTCCCTTGGGGGTTGGACCTGCTCTTGCGGATCACGCCGGGCGCGCGGGACACCTGGGCACGCTGATCCGACGTGACCCGCAAGAGGGGGCCTGGGCCGGTGTTCCTTGCGGTTGGCGCCTCATGCTAGCCACGCCGACCGGTCCGCGACAGGGGTACGACAACGCCAACTCGGCCGCTCAGCACCGCGATTCCCGGCGACCGGAACGGACCGTTCAGTCACTCACCAGGCGGCGGCCGGTGATCTCGTCCGGGCTGATCCGGATCCAGCTGGTCCGGTCGCCGCCGGCCCAGGGGATCGCGCCGGGGAGACCGACCAGGTGGTGCAGGGCGGCGGGGTCGTGCACGTGGTGGGCGGTGCCGAGGAGGAGGACGCTCCAGCCCCGGCCGAGGTACTCGTCGATGTGGTCGATCTGGAAGGAGAGCGCGGTGCCCTCGGCCGGGGCGCCACGCTCGGTGGTGCGGTAGGCGATGGTGCCGTCGTCGACGACGTAGTTGACGGGGACGACGACCGGGCCCGGCTGGAGCGGCAGGGCGATGCGTCCGACGCCGTGGGTGCCGATCAGCTCCCAGCACTCGGGTTCGGTGAGGCCGAACAGCCGCGGGTGCGGGCCGGGGCCGCCCTGGCCGGGCGGGGCGTCGGCGCGGCCTTCGAGCAGTTCGCCGCGGCTGAGGCCGAGTGCGGCGGCGATCCGGACGAAGCCGCCGGGGTCGAAGGCCGGTCCGGCTTCGAGCAGGTAGTGCAGGTAGCGGGGGGCCATGGCCGCCTGGTGGGCGAGGTCGTCCTCGCTGAGGCCGAGTTGTTCGCGCCGCTCGGCGATCCGGCCGGCCACGGCGGCGGGTTCGGCCCGGTCGACGGCGTCAGGGGTGTCGTTCACGGTGGTGGCTCCTCGGCTTGCCGGCGGGTGCCCGGGGTCGCGCCCGGCGTCGTGTCCCGGTCGTGTCCGGGCGGTGACCAGGCCGGATCCATCCAAGCGCCCGGCGTGCGCCAAGTCGAGGAACGGCGGGGCGCCGTGCGTGTCGGCTCGGGGCGAACCGTGGCCGGCCCACCCGACCGGCCCGAGCCCGGCGGGCCCGACCTTGATCGGCTCCGCCCCGCCTGCGATCATCGCGCTGACGTCGAATCAGGTCGGCGTCCGCTACGGGGAGGAGTGCCATCCGTGATCGTTGTGACGGGTGCCACCGGTACGGTCGGGTCGAAGGTGGTCGTGGGGCTGCGCGAGCGCGGCGAGGCGGTGCGGGCGCTGGTGCGCGCCGGTTCGCCGGGCCCGGCGGAGTGGGACGACGCGGTCGAGCGGGTGGCCGCCGACTTCTCGGATCCGGCTTCGCTGGACGCGGCCCTGGCCGGGGCCGACGTCGTCTACCTCCTGGTGGCCGTCCACCCCGAGATGGCCGCCCACGAGCGGAACGTGATCGACGCGGCCGTGCGCACCGGCCGGCGGCCCCGGATCGTGCTGCACGCGGCGGCGGGCGTCGAGCAGCGGCCGGAGGGCGTCCGCTTCGTGGGCGCGCACGTCAGCGGCCTGGACCACCTGCGGGCCTCCGGGCTGCCGTGGACGGTCGTGGCGCCGAACGGCTTCCACCAGAACGTCCTGGGCATGGCCGCGGGCGTCCGGGCCGGCACCCTCGCGGCGCCGGGCGGCGAGGGCGCGGTGTCCTACGTGGACGCCCGGGACGTGGCGGCGGCCGCCGTCGAGGTGCTGGCGACCGAGGGCCACGAGGGCGCGGTCTACACCCTGACCGGCCCGGAGGCGCTGTCGCACGACGCCTTGGCCGAGCGGCTCGCCGCGGTCGCGGGCCGCCCGGTGGCGTACACCGCGCTGGCACCCGAGGCGGCCCTGGCCGGAATGCTCGACGCGGGCTGGGACCAGTGGCGCGCCGAGGGCATGGTCGAGCTGTACGGGCTGTACGCGGCCGGGTACGCCGCCGCCGTCAGCCCCGACGTGGAGAAGCTCACCGGCCGCCCGGCGCGCTCCTTCGCCGAGTTCGCCGCCGAGCACGCGGCCGCCTTCGCCGGCTAGGAGGGTTCCAGGACGCCCGTGGTTCCCGCCACGGGCGTCAGCCCGCCGCCGCCGGGGTGGCGCGGTCGCGCCGGACCGGCGGAGCGGACGGCCCGTCAGGATCCCCGGCGCACGCGGCTGTCGATCCCCGCGGCCGGGGCGCATACTGTCCTGCGCGGCTCGCACCCGCGCGACAGGGCCCGCTCAGGACCCGGCCCGGGCTGCGCCGCTACGGGGAAGGTCGGACGAACGTGGCAATTGTCGTTCTCGTCGTCGTGCTGGCGCTGTTCTGGCTGATCACCGGCGTGCGGGTGGTGCAGCAGTACGAGCGCGGCGTGGTGTTCCGGCTCGGCCGGGTGCGCGAGCAGGTCCGCCAGCCGGGCCTCACCCTGCTGGTGCCGGTGGTCGACCGGATGCGCAAGGTCAACGTCCAGGTCGTCACCATGCCGGTGCCCGCCCAGGAGGGCATCACCAAGGACAACGTCTCCGTCAGCGTCGACGCCGTGCTGTACTTCCGCGTCGTCGAGCCGATCAAGGCCACGGTGGACGTCCAGAACTACTCCTTCGCGATGCTTCAGGTCGCCCAGACCTCGCTGCGCTCGATCATCGGCAAGAGCGAGCTGGACGACCTGCTCTCCGGCCGGGAGAACCTGCACCAGGGGCTGGAGATCATGCTGGAGAGCCCGGCCACCGGGTGGGGCGTGCACATCGACCGGGTGGAGATCAAGGACGTCAGCCTGCCCGACTCGATGAAGCGCTCGATGGCCCGCCAGGCGGAGGCCGACCGCGAGCGCCGGGCCCGGATCATCACCGCGGACGGCGAGTTCCAGGCCGCCGCCAAGCTCGCCGAGGCCGCCGTCACGATGTCCGAGACCCCGGCGGCGATGCAGCTGCGGCTGCTGCAGACGGTGGTCGAGGTCGCGGCGGAGAAGAACTCGACGCTGGTGCTGCCGTTCCCGGTGGAGCTGCTGCGCTTCTTCGAGGCCTCAGCCGCCCGGGCCGCCGAGGGGGGCTCCGCGCCGGCGCCCGCCGTCCCGGCCCAGGCGCCGTCCGACGCTGGCTGACGGCCCGCCCGCACGACCACGGCCGGTCCGGGGCCCGCCCCTGACCGGCCGTCGGCCATCGACCTGACCGCCCCTCACGGGCGGACGATCGGCAGCAGCACCTCGTCGACGATCTCCGCCGGGTCGAGCTGCTCCGGCGCGCCGCCGCACATCTTGATCCGGTACAGCATCAGCGCCGGGACGACGTCGGTGACCAGCGGGGTGACGGACCCGGGGCGGACCTCGCCCCGGGTGGCACCACGGCCGAGCACCTCGGCGATCAGCGCGGCGGTGGGCTCCACCACCCGCTCCAGCACGATCGCCAGGAAGGTGTGGGCCCGCTGCTGGTCCAGCTCGCCCATGATGGCCCGCACGGCGGCCCCGGGCTCGCTCAGCATCGCCGCGCGCAGCCTGGTCACCACCTCCAGCAGGTCTCCGCGCAGGCCGCCGGTGTCGGGCGGCGGGCCGACCGGGGGCAGGCAGGCGCGCAGCGCGTCCTTGACCAGTTCCTCCTTGGAGGGCCAGCGCCGGTAGAGCGCGGCCTTGCCGGTCTGCGCGGCGGCGGCGACGCCCTCCATGGTGAGCCGGGCGTAGCCGTCGGCGGTGAGCTGCTGGAGGGCGGCCTCGAAGATGGCGTTCTCCAGCGCCTCGCCGCGCCTACGGAGCGGGGCGCCCGTCGCCGGTCCGCGCGCGACTGCGGGTTCAGCGGGCATGGCTGCGCACCTTCTTCGGCTCCACCTCTCGACACGACCGTTCACCGGCTGTCCGTAATGAACGGGTGTGTTCCCTATATCCAGGGTCACTGTCGATGTTAGTGAACGAACCCGTCACGTCCCAATCGTTCGCCCCCCGGCCGTCGCGGGCCGCGCCGGCGCCGTCGGACCGGCCTGCCATGGCTCCCCTTCCCTCCTCGCCCGTACGACGCGGCCGCCCGCCCGCCGGACGCGCCGCCCGCCGGAGCGCGATCGCGTCCGGGCCGCAGGCCGTCGATGCGCGGGGCCGCCGTCAGGACACCGTCAGTGACGGCGCCCGCACAGTCAAGGGGGCGTCAGGATCACCCGCCCCCCGAGGGTCCGCGGCCTAGGCTCGGACTCGTCCCCGCCCGGCTGACGCGGGCCCAGCGCCCCGTCACCGACCTCCGGAGCACCCTTAGCCACCACCGATCGATCCGCCGTGTCGGACGATACGCAACGAAGGTGAGGTCCCCGTGGCCGTTCTCGGCGCCTTCCACCGCCGCCAGCCCCTCCCCGCCAGCTGGCAGGCATCCGCGCCGGCGCGCGGCTCGATGGCCGCGGCCCTGTCCGCGATCGTGCGCAGGCTCGCCGACAGCCCCCTGGACAACTCCGTGCTCCAGGCCGTGGGCGCCCCGACCGCCTCCAACGGCACCGGCGCCGCCCGCCGCACGGTGCGGATGCGGGCCAGCCGGCGGGCCGTCACCACCCCCGACGGCACCCGCCGGCTCGAAGCCCGCTGGGGCCCCGGCCGCTGAACCGGGCCCGCCCCGGCGGCCCCGACAGCGCGGGGCCATCACGTGCGCACGCGTGCACGCATCGGGCGCACGCCGACCTACGATGAGCACATGAGCACAAGCACCGACCTGGCAGCTGCACACGGCTCGCAGGAGCAGGGGCAGGACAGCGGCGAGCGACTGGACGTCGCCGCGTCCGTCCTCGCCCTGCTCGCGGACCGCACCCGGCTTGCGCTGCTGCACCGGCTCGGCGCAGGCGAGGCCGACGTCACCTCCCTCATCGAGGCGTGCGGGGCCCCGCGCACCTCCGTCAGCCAGCACCTCGCGAAGCTCCGCCTCGCGGGCCTGGTCACCACACGCAGGGACGGGCGCCGCGTCGTCTACTCGCTGCGCCACGGGCACCTTCGGCGCCTGGTCGACGAGGCGCTGAACGTCGCCGACCACCAGATCGGCTCCCTGCCGCCGCACGACTGACCCACCGCACGACAGACCCAGCTCGCCCCGACCCGCCCCGACCCGACCAGCCCCCGCAGACCGGAACGGCAGCGAGGGTCGCGCCATCGCAACCAACACGTGCACACGTATGCACGTGTTGGATACGATGGTGCCGCCGCACCACGCCGCCGACCGGGACGGGGCCGATGCTGTCCACACTGCGCAACCGCACCTACCGCCACCTGTTCGCAGCCCAGGTCATCGCCCTGGTGGGCACGGGCCTGGCCACCGTGGCACTGAGCCTGCTCGCCTACGACATCGCCGGCGCCGACGCCTCGGCCGTCCTCGGCACCGCGCTGGCCGTCAAGATGGTCGCCTACGTGGCCGTCGCACCGGCGGTCGGCGCCCTCGCCGACCGCATTCCGCGCCGAACGCTGCTGGTGGCGATGGACCTCACCCGCGCCGCCGTCGCGCTCGCCCTGCCGTTCGTCAGCCAGGCCTGGCAGATCTACGTCCTGATCTTCCTGCTCCAGGCCGCCTCGGCCGCCTTCACACCGGCCTTCCAGGCCACCATCCCCGAGGTGCTGCCGGCCGAACGGGACTACACCCAGGCGCTGTCGATGTCCCGCCTCGCCTACGACCTGGAGTCCCTGTTCAGTCCCGCGCTCGCCGCGGGCCTGCTCGCGCTGGTCCCGTACACCTGGCTGTTCACCGGCACCACCGCGGGCTTCCTCGCCTCCGCCACCCTGGTCGTCTCCGTCGTCCTGCCCAAGCCCGCCCCCGTCGAGCGGACCGGCGGCGCCTACGCCAAGGCCGCTTTCGGCGCCCGCCTGTTCTGGGCCACCCCCCGCCTGCGGGCCCTGCTCGCGCTCGACCTCGCGGTCGCCGCCGCCGGGGCGATCGTCTTCGTCGACACCGTCGTCGCGGTCCGCGAGCACTTCCACCGCCCGGCCGGCGCGGTCTCGCTCGCCCTGGGCGCCTACGGAGCCGGCTCCATGCTGACCGCCCTGCTCCTGCCCCGGCTCCTGCGGCGACTCTCCGACCGCGCCGTCATGCTCCCGGCCGCCTTCGCGCTCCCCGCCGTCCTGGCCGCCGTCGCCGCCGTCACCGCCGCGGCCCCGGGCGGCTGGTCCTGGGGCGCGCTGCTGGCGTCCTGGGCCGCGATCGGCGCCGCCTGTTCCGCCGTCCTCACGCCGGGCGGGCGCCTGATCCGCCGCTCCGCCGCCGACGCGGACCTGCCGGCCGCCTTCGCCGCTCAGTTCTCCCTCTCGCACAGCTGCTGGCTGCTCACCTACCCCCTCGCCGGCTGGCTCGCCGCCGGCGCCGGTCTCCCGACGACCGCCGTCGTCCTCGGCGCCATCGCCCTGCTCGCCGCCACCGCCGCCACCTCGATCTGGCCCGCCCGCGACCCCGCCAGGCTCGACCACGTCCACGCCGACCTGCCCCCGGGCCACCCCCACCTCACCGACGCCCACCCGGCCGCGGACGGCTGGCTCCACGGCCACGACTACGTCATCGACCAGTACCACCGCCACTGGCCACAAGGCCTCACCGCGCGGGCCAACTAGCCAGGGCTACCGGGCGGGGCGACAACTCCATCACCCGGGAGGGTCAATCCAGCGGGAATAAATGAAGAGCTGTTCATGTATTCCTGTATGGTCGACGCGTCGCCCCGTCGTGTCCGCGTGGAGGAACACCACAGCCATGTCCGCAACCCTCACCGAGCGCCCAGCCGCCGCAGCCCCGCGCGGCGGCGCCGCTCCCAAGCGCCGTACGCGCGTCTTCGCGCTGGCCGAGGCCCGCTGGGCCGCCGCCGCGACCGTCGCCTTCCTGACCGCCCTGCCGCTCCAGCTGGCCGGCGCCCCGGCCTGGGCCTGGGGGCCGCTGTACGCGATCGCCTACGCCACCGGCGGCTGGGAGCCCGGGTGGGCCGGGCTTCAGGCGCTGCGCGAGAAGACCCTCGACGTCGACCTGCTGATGATCGTCGCCGCGATCGGCGCGGCCTCGATCGGGCAGGTGATGGACGGCGCGCTGCTGATCGTCATCTTCGCCACCTCGGGCGCGCTGGAGGCGCTGGCCACCGCCCGCACCCAGGACTCGGTGCGCGGCCTGCTCGACCTCGCCCCCACCACCGCCACCCGCCTGCTGGACGACGGCGGCGAGGAGACCGTCGCCACCGAGGACCTGGTGGTCGGCGACACCATCCTGATCCGCCCCGGCGAGCGCGTCGGCGCCGACGGCCGCGTCCTGGACGGCGCGAGCGAGATCGACCAGGCCACCATCACCGGCGAGCCGCTGCCGGCCCCCAAGCAGCAGGGCGACGAGGTCTTCGCCGGCACCCTGAACGGCACCGGCGCCCTGCGGGTGAAGGTCGAGCGCGACGCCTCCGACTCGGTGATCGCCCGGATCGTCGCCATGGTCGAGGAGGCCTCGGAGACCAAGGCCCCCACCCAGCTGTTCATCGAGAGGGTCGAGCAGCGCTACTCCCTGGGCATGGTCTTCGCGACCCTCGCCGTCTTCCTCGTCCCGCTGGCCTTCGGCGCCGCCGTGACCGGCTCGCTGCTGCGGGCGATGACCTTCATGATCGTCGCCTCGCCCTGCGCCGTGGTGCTGGCCACCATGCCGCCGCTGCTGTCCGCGATCGCCAACGCCGGCCGCCACGGCGTCCTGGTGAAGTCCGCCGTCGTGATGGAGCGGCTCGGGCAGGTCGACGCGGTCGCGCTGGACAAGACCGGCACCCTCACCGAGGGCACCCCCCGGATCACCGACCTGCTCCCCCTCCCCGGCAGCGGCCTGGACGAGGACGAACTGCTGACCCTGGCGGCCGCCGCCGAGCACCCCAGCGAGCACCCGCTGGCCCGCGCGGTGGTCGACGCCGCCCGCCGGCGCGGCCTCGACCTGCCGGTCGCCGAGGGCTTCGCCTCCACCCCCGGCATCGGGGTGACCGCCACCGTCTGCGGTGCCGTCATCGCGGTCGGCGCCCCCGCCCGGCTCCTCGCCGGCGCCGCCGACGCGCCCTCCGCCGAGGCAGAGGCGGAGACGGAGGCCACCGCCGTCGCCGAGGAGCTGGAGCGCGACGGGCGCACCGCCGTCCTGGTCCAGCGCGACGGCGCCCCGGTCGGCGTGCTCGGCATCGCCGACCGCCTGCGCCCCGACGCCGCCGCCACCGTCACCGCCCTGGCGGCCCTGACCGGCGCCGCCCCGGTGCTGGTGACCGGCGACAACCCGCGCGCCGCCGCCCGCCTCGCCGCCGAGGTCGGCATCACCGACGTCCGCGCGGGGCTGCTCCCCCAGGACAAGGTCGCCGCCGTCCAGGAGCAGGAGCGGGCCGGGCGCAAGGTGCTGGTGATCGGCGACGGCGTCAACGACGCCCCCGCCCTCGCCGCCGCCCACACCGGCATCGCGATGGGCCGGGCGGGCTCCGACCTGGCGCTGGAGACCGCCGACGCGGTCGTCGTCCGCGACGAACTCGCGACCGTCCCCACGGTGATCGCGCTGTCCCGGGCGGCCCGGCGGCTGGTCGTCCAGAACCTGGTGATCGCCTCGGTGTTCATCTCCGGCCTGGTCGTGTGGGACCTGGTCGCCACCCTGCCCCTGCCGCTCGGCGTCCTCGGCCACGAGGGCTCGACCGTCATCGTCGGCCTCAACGGCCTGCGGCTGCTGCGCGAGAGCGCGTGGAAGCGCGCGGGCGCCACCGGGCCGCAGCCGGCTCAGAAGCCGGTTCAGGAGCCGGCGCGGGCCCGGCGCAGCAGGTAGGCGCCGGAGGCGGCGGCGAGCAGCGCCATGCAGGCGGTGAAGACCAGGCCGGCGTGGGCCAGGCCGATCGGCGCGGTGAGCAGGCCGATGCCGATCACCGGGATCGAGATGCCGAAGTAGGCGATCACGAAGAGCGCCGACAGGGCGCCGCCGCGGTGCTCGGCGGGCGCGGCGGCGGCGATCTCGCCGACCGCTCCGCGCAGGCCCATGCCCTGGCCGGCGCCGCCCACCAGGGCGCTGAGCACGAGCAGTGGCAGGGCCGTCCAGGCGAGGGAACCGGCCATCAGGGCCAGCCCGGCGATGAGCACCAGGCAGCCGATCGGGATCGCCCGGGCGGTGCCCAGCCGGGGCACCAGGAGCTGGCCGAGGATGGAGGCGAAGAAGGCCGTGCACACGATCAGGCCGACGACGGCCGGGCTGTGGACGTCCAGCCGCTGGGCGAGGAAGGCCGGGCTGACGGAGGTGAAGACGCCCAGCAGGGAGAAGCCCGCGAACGCGGCGAGGCCGGCCGGGACGAACACCCCGCGGACCTCCGGCGGCAGGGACGGCCGGCGCGGCCGGGCGGTGCGCAGCGGGCGGGCGCCGGTGACGGTCTCCGGCAGGAGCCAGGTGACGGTGAAGGAGGCGGCGAGCAGCACCAGGTGCACGGCGAACGGCAGGGTCAGGGGGTGGGGTGTGTACTCGGCGAGCAGTCCCGACAGCACCGGTCCGCAGCCCAGGCCGCCGATGTTGGCGGCGGTCGCGACGAAGCCCGCGCGGGCCTGGTGTCCGGGTGGGGCGAGCTCCAGGACGTACGCGGTGGCGGTGCCGGTGAACAGGCCCGCGGACAGGCCGGACAGCAGTCGGCCCAGGGCCAGCAGCGGGAGGCCGCCTTCGGCCAGGAAGGCGAGGGCGCTGCACGCCGCGAGCGCCAGTCCGCAGAGCAGGACGGGCCGGCGTCCGACGGAGTCGGAGACGTTGCCGACGAGCAGCAGGACGCCGATGACGCCGAAGGCGTAGATGGCGAAGACGACCGTCACCATCAGTTCGGAGAAGCCGATCTGCTCCTGGTACAGCCCGTACAGCGGGGTGGGCAGGGTGGTGCCCGCCATGCAGACGGCGAAGCCGGCGGCCGCCCCGAGGTAGCCCGCCCGGCCCATGAAGGACCGCGCAGTCTGATGATCGGTCATTCGCCCACAGTAGGGCGGCCGTCGCCGTCGCAGCCACGGCTCGCGGGGCCGAATAGGCCGATCCGCCCAAGAACCGACGCCCGGCCCCGGCCACACCCACCCCCGGCGTGGTCGGCCATCGGCTACCGGATCGCGCCGCGGTCCGCGGACAGGCCGTGGGTGGTGCCGCCCCCGGCCCGCACCTGCGTCGGGAGCGCTCCCCAGTAGCGCCGGAACGCGGTGCTGAAGTGCCGGGTGTCCGCATAGCCGCAGGAGCGGGCGACGGCCGCGACGGACAGCGGGCGCAGCGCGGGATCGGCCAGGCGCTGCGCGGCGACGTCCAGCCGTCGGCGGGTCAGGTAGGCGATGATCGTGCACCCCGTCTCCTGCTGGAAGAGCCGTGCTGCGTGGCGCTCGCTCAGGTGGACCTGGGTGGCGACGTCCCGTACCCGTACCGGGCGGTCGAAGTTGTCGTCGAGGTAGCGGGTCATCCGCGCGGCGGCGGGCAGGTCGGCGACGACGCGGGCGCAGGTGAGGACCAGCGCGGGGCCGAGGGCGGCCAGCAGGTCGGGGCTGGCCGGCCCCGGAGCCGCAGCCTCTTCGGCGAGTGTCGCCAACAGCCGGGGAAGCGGGGTTCCGGCGGCCGGGACGACCCGGCGCGGGCCGGCCGCGAGGGCGTCGAGCAGGGCGGCGGTCTCCGGGGAGCCGGGCCCGGCGGCCTCGCGCGGACCGCGTTCGGGGACCATCGTCCAGGACCAGAAGACGATGCCGAGCGGGTCCCGGGCGTCGGTGGTGATCTCGTGGACCTCGCCGGGGCGGGCCAGGAACAGCTCGCCGGCTCCGACCGGGTGCTCCAGCGCGCCGATCCGGAACGTCCCGCGCCCGGCGTAGGCGTAGCAGAACTCGAAGTAGGAGTGGCTGTGCCAGTAGTTGCGCCATGGCTCGGGCGGGTAGAACCCCCAGTCCACGAACTCGACCCGTCGTCCGGCGAGGGTGGTGCCCAGCCGCACGGAGTTGAGCAGGGGCAGGGCGGCGCCCGCCCGGGCCAGTTCGGTCATCTCGGCTCGCCCGCCCCGTCCGTCCTGCGCGCGGTGGGGTCGACGCCCCGCAGCATCATGCCCTGACCGAGGGACCAGGTGTGATCGTCCGTGGTGGGCCGGTCCGCAGGGTCCCGGAACTGTACCAGCCAGGTGGTGCGGGCCTGGTCGGAGGTGTTCAGCCCCGAACCGTGCACGGTGAGGTAGCCGAAGAACAGGACGTCGCCGGCCTCCGCCGGGCACGGCCGGGCGTCCTGGAGCCGCCAGGTGTCGGGCGGCAGGTGCCAGCTGCCGTCCTCGACGTGCGGCAGCGGGCCCTGCTGGTGGCTGCCGGGGACGGCCCTGATGCAGCCCTTCTCCTCCGGGGCGTCGTCGAAGTGGAAGACCGCGGCCGCGACGGTGTGCCGGGCGTGCGGGAAGAACGGGTGGTCCTGGTGCAGGGGGAAGGGGGAGCCGGTCTCCGGAGGCTTGATGAACATCTTCGTGTGGTGCAACTGGAGGTTGGGCCCGCCGAGCAGTGCGGCCGCGACGTCCGTGAACCTGGGGTCGACCAGCAGCCGGGCGAAGGCCGCCGAGTGGAACTGCGCGTCGTGGGCGTGCTTGAGGGCCGTGCGCCCGGCGGACGCACCCGCGACGGTGCGCGCGCTGGCCCAGGTCGGGTCGGCGTCGGAGTCGAGGCGGGCGGCCAGGGCGTGGCACTCCTCCCGCATCGCCGCCGCCTCCTGTCGGCTGATCAGGTTCTTGACTAGGAGGAAGCCGTTCTCGTGGTAGGCGGCGAGGTCGTCGGGGCTGAGGGGTTCGTTCATGGCCTCGACCGTAGGCGTGGGGACCGGGCCGGGCCGAGGGGCGATACGGACGGCCCGGTGGGTAATCCGGACATCGGCCCGCGCGTTCAAGTCCCTCCCGCCGGGCTGCGGCCGAGCAGGCGGGGGTGCTCCCGAGGCCGGGAGCGCCCCGCCTCGATGTCCGGGCACCGTCGCCTCGATGTCCTGGCACCCCCAACTGGCGTGCGGTGCGGCCGAATCCGTGCGCGTCCGCCCTCTTGTCAAAGGTTAGTGATGTTTCCTAACTTAATGTCATGTCCGAGACCTCACGGCACTCCCGGCGCGACCTCCTGCGAGTGAGCGCGGCGGGCGGTGCCGCCTTCGCCGCGGGCAGCCTCCTGCTGCCCGGCGCCGCCCAGGCCGCCCCCCGCCCGACCGCCCTCGACACCCCGACCCCCCCCTCGCCCCGCAGCGACCAGACCGCCGGGTCCGCGCTGCGCCGCTTCGGCCGGCACCTGGCCTTCGGGGCCGATCCCTCCCAACAGGTCGTCGTCTCCTGGCAGGTGCCGGGCGCGGTGACCGCCCCCTTCGTCCGGATCGGCCTCCAGCCCGGCGACTTCGGCTCCCCGATCGCCGCCGAGGTCCGCACCCTGGTCAGCAAGCTGTCCTGGCAGCACCCGGTCGAGGACCAGCCCCTGGTCAAGCCCACCACCGTCACCCAGTACTACCTGCACGCGCAGGTCGACCAGCTGATCCCGGACACCACGTACTACTACGTCGTCGGCCACCAGGGCTACGACCCCGCGGGGCAGCGCGCCCGGCTCGGCGACGTGGCGAGCTTCCGCACCGCGCCCGCCCCCGGCCGCGGCGCCGGGTTCACCTTCACGGCCTTCGGCGACCAGGGCATCGGGTACAACGCGGCCGCCACCGCCAACCTGATCGCCGGCCTCGACCCCGCCTTCCACCTCCACATGGGCGACCTCTCGTACGCCAACAGCGGCGGCAGCGGCAAGACCAGCGACCCCTACGACGCCCGTCTGTGGGACTCCTTCTTCGTGCAGAACGACCCCGTCGCCTCCCGGACCCCGTGGATGATGGCGATCGGCAACCACGAGATGGAGGCCTGGTACGGGGCCGACGGCTACGGGGGCGTCCGCGCCCGGTTCACGATGCCCGACAACGCCTGGGCGCAGTCCACCGGCATCTACTCCTGGCGCTGCCAGAACGTCGGCCTGATCAGCCTCGACGGCAACGACATCTGCTACAACACCGCGGCCAACCTGAACTACACCAAGGGCAAGCAGAAGAAGTGGCTGGAGAGCCGGCTCGCCGCGCTCCGCGCCGACACCACCATCGACTTCGTCGTCGTCTACCTGCACCAGTGCACGTACTCCACCTGCCACGACAACGGGGCCGAACTCGGCGCGCAGCAGGACTGGGCCCCGCTGTTCGACAAGTACCAGGTGGACCTGGTGCTCAGCGGCCACAACCACGTCTACGAGCGGACCGACCCCATCCGTTCCGGCAAGCCCACCCGCAAGGTCGCCTCCGGAGACACCGTCAATCCGCTGAAGGACGGCACGACGTACGTCGTCGCGGGCGGCGGTGGCGGCGGGGTCTACTCCTTCCCCGTCGCCGACACCTACCTCGGGCACGAGACGAAGAACGACTCCCCCGTCCCGATGGTGGTCGCCGATCCGAGCGGCCACAACCAGACCGTCAAGGTCACCTGGTCCAGGGTCCGTTACACCGGTTACTGCCTGGTGGCGGTCGACGTGACGCCCGCCGCCGCCGGCAAGCCGGCCCGCATGGCGGTGCGCTCGATCACCGAGGACGGCACCGCCGTGGACCAGTTCACCGTGCAGCGCGGCTGACCCGGCCCGGCGCCCGCGCCCGGACGGCCCGCGCCTACGCCCGGACGGCCCGCTCCCCGCCGGCCGGGCCGGGCGCGGCCGCCGGGCCGGCGGGGTGCGCGTCAGTGCTCCGTGGTGACGGTGAAGCCCTGCGGGGCGCGCAGGTCGACGGCCCCGGTGTGGTCGGTGGACACCTCGATCGGCAGGCCCGCCACCGTCAGGCCGGTGAACGTCAGCGACTCGTAGCCGGCGGGGAGTTGGGCCCGCACCCGGAGCCGCCGGTTGGGGGCGTCGGCCTCCAGGCCGAGCAGTGCCTGCACCACCTGGACGGAGGCGGCGGCGGCCCAGGCCTGCGGGCGGCAGGAGGCCGGGTAGGGGACGGGGCGGGCGAACTCGGCGCGCGGGTGGCCGCCGAAGAGTTCGGGTAGGCGGTGGTCGAAGGCCGCCGCCGCGCGGACCAGGCCGGCGGCCAGCGGCGCGGCGGCGTCGTGCAGCCCGGCACGGGAGAGGCCGTGGACGGCGATGGCACTGTCGTGCGGCCAGACCGAACCGGTGTGGTAGCCGAGCGGGTTGAAGCCGGCCGCGGCGGCGTCCAGGGTGCGCAGCCCGAAGCCGCTGTCCATGCCGGGGGCGGTGAGCCGGCCGGCGACCAGGGCGCTCTCCTGCGGGTCGAGCAGGCCGGTGCCGAGCAGGTGGCCCATGTTGGAGGCGACCGAGTCGACCTGGTGCTTGCCGCCGTCGAGGGCGACCACCGGGTACGGGCCGTGCGCGTCCTCGGTCCAGAACCGGTCGCGGAAGCGCAGCCGCAGCTCCTCCGCCCACTGCCGCCAGCGGTCGGCGCCGGGCCGGCCGAAGGCCTCCAGCAGGGCGGCCGAGGCGACGGCGGCCTCGTAGGCGTAGGCCTGGACCTCGCTGAGCGCGATGGGGGCTTCGGCGATCCGGCCGTCGCGGAAGCGGATGCTGTCGGAGGAGTCCTTCCAGCCCTGGTTGGAGAGCCCCTTGCCGGAGCTGTCGACGTACTCAAGGAAGCCGTCGCCGTCCGCGTCGGCGTGGTCGGCCAGCCAGGCGAGGGCGGCCTCGGCGTGCGGCAGCAGGTCCTCGACCTGGTCCTCGGGCATGCCCCAGCGCCAGGCGTCGTGCAGGAGGGTGAGCCACAGCGGGGTGGCGTCGGCCGTGCCGAAGTAGCAGGGCGGCAGGTGGGAGCCGTTGTCGAGGTGCTGCTCGTCGCGGCGGACCTCGTGGAGGATCTTGCCGGGCTGCTCCTCGGTGGCCGGGTCGAGGGCGCGGCCCTGGCGGCGGGCCAGGGTGCGCAGCGTGCCGGCGGCGAGTTCGGTGCCGAGCGGGAGCATCATCCGGGCCGCCCAGAGCGAGTCGCGGCCGAACAGGGTGAGGAACCAGGGGGCCCCGGCGCCGAGGAAGTGGTCGCCGGGCTCCAGCGGGTCGGTGAGCAGGAGGCCGCGCAGGTCGTGGTGGGAGCGGGTGATCCAGTGCGCGAGGTGGTGGTCGCGGCCGGTGATCGCGGGGGTGCGCCACGGGGCGGCGTCGGCGGCCGGGGCGGGGAAGAGGTCGCCGTCGCGGTGCTCGGCGGTGCACTCCAGGACGGCCTGCCAGCTCTGGCCGGGGGCGAGTTCGAGGTCGAAGCCCAGGGTGCCGGTGTCGGCGGCGAGGTGGTCGGGCGCCGGCTCGACGGTGAGGGCGGCGCTGAGCGGGCCCTCGCTCCAGCGCAGGCCGTTCGGGCCGGCGGTGGGCGTGCGGGTCTGGGTGGCGCGGCCGGCCTTGACGCTGTCCATCGCGGCGAAGTCGCTCTCCGCGCGTACGTCCAGGCGCAGGCGGGCGGTGAGGTCGCCCGCGTTGCGGACGGTGTAGCGCTCGACGAGGCGGCCGGGGTGCAGCTCCCGGCGGCGTTCCAGGGTGACGGCCGGGTCGGGGGTGAGTTCGGCGATGCCGCGCAGCACGGTGACGAAGGTGGTGCGTCCGTCCTCGCCGTGCGCGGTGGCGACGGGGGCGTTGGGGACCGCGGCGACGCCGGCCTCCAGGCGGGAGAGGATCCGGCGGTCCCCGTGGTAGAAGCCGTCCGCGCCTTCGCCGATCCGCCCGTCCGGGCGCGAGGCACAGAAGCTCGGGGCGGCCACGGAGAGCTGGGCGTCGTGCAGGAACGGCTGCAGGGCGATCGCTGACATGGTCTCTTCATCCTCGTTTTGGGGCTTGACAGTTGCTTCCACTCGGGCGCAACCTTTCTGCCATTGGAGCGTTCCAAGACATTAACCCCCCTGGTGGGGAAGATGGAACCCCGTATTGGAACGCTCCAAGATCTTGTCAATGAAGACAGAACCTAGGATCGCCGTCATGCATGCACACTCATCGCCCCGGCCCAGGACAGGGTCCGCCGCGACCCTGGAAATGGTCGCCGCCCGGGCCGGCGTGGGCCGTCAGACGGTGTCCAACGCGATCAACTCGCCCGAGCTGCTGCGCCCGCAGACGCTGGAACGGGTCCAGCGCGCGATCGACGAGCTCGGCTACCGCCCGCACCGGGCCGCGCAGGCGCTCAAGACCAGGGCCAGCCGGCTGATCGGCTACGGCATCCGCTCCAGCAGCACCGGCGTCCCGACCCCGGTCCTGGACCAGTTCCTGCACTCCCTCTCCGAGGCCGCCGACCAGGCCGGCTACCGGGTGGTGCTGTTCGCCGTCGCCCCCGGGGACGACGAACTCACCAGCTACCAGCAGCTCCTCGACGAGCACGGCGCGGACGGCTTCGTCCTCAGCAGCACCGACCGCGGCGACCGCCGCCAGGGCTGGCTGCACGAACGCGGCGTCCCGTACGTCGCCTTCGGCCGCACCTGGTCCGGCCGGGACGTCGGCGACTGGGTCGACGTCGACGGCTCCGCCGGGACTTCGGCCGCCGTCCGGCACCTGGCCGGGCTCGGCCACCGCAAGATCGGCTTCCTCGGCTGGCCGAAGGGCTCCGGCGTCGGCGACGACCGCGCCCGCGGCTGGCAGAGCGCGATGCGCGAACTGGGCCTGCCCACCCGGGGCCGCCGGGCCGAGAGCCCGGACGACCGGACGAGCGCCACCGAGGCCGCCGAACGGCTGCTCGCGACCGGCGCGACCGCGGTGGTGACCGCCAGCGACACCCTGGCGCTCGGCTGGTACCAGGCACTGCGCCGCGACGGCCGCACCCCCGGCCCGGACGCGGCCGTCATCGGCTTCGACGACTCGCCGATCGCCCCCCTGCTGTTCCCGTCGCTGTCCAGCCTCGCCCAACCGCTCGACGCGGTCGGCCGCGAGTGCATGCGGCTGCTGCTGGAACGCCTCGGCGACCACCAGCGGCCGACCGAACACGTGCTCCTGGAACCGGAGCTGGTCCTGCGCGAAAGCGTCTGACCGCCACTCCCCCCGAAACCATCTCCGCCCACTCCCCCACCCACCCTCGCAAGGAGATCCCGCATGGCCACCTCCCGCACCCTCGCCGCGGCAGCCGTCTGCGCGGCCGTCACCCTCGGCGCCGTCACCGGCTGCTCCTCCTCCGGCGGCTTCGGCGACTCACCGGCCAAGCAGTCCTCCGGCGGCAACCAGAGCCTGACGGTGCTGATCGCCACCTCCGGCGAGGCCGAGACGGCCGCGGTCAAGGCCGCCACGGCCGACTGGGCCAAGAAGACCGGCAACACCGTCACCGTGCAGATCGCCAGCGACATCAACCAGCAGCTCGGCCAGGCCTTCGCCGGCGGCAACCCGCCGGACCTCTTCTACGTCAACTCCGACCAGTTCGCGAACTACGCCAAGGGCGGCTCGCTGTACGCCTACGGCGACCAGATCCCGGACGCCGCCGACTTCTCCGAGCCGCTGCGCAAGGCCTTCAGCTACGACGGCAAGCTCACCTGCCTGCCCAAGGACACCTCCACCCTGGGCCTGGCGATCAACACCACGCTGTGGCAGCAGGCCGGCCTGACCGAGGCCGACTACCCGACCAGCTGGCAGCAGCTCTCCGACGACGCCGCCAAGCTCACCAAGGACGGCGTGACCGGCCTGGTGACCGCCCCCGACTACCAGCGGCTCGGCGCCCTGCTGAAAGAGGCCGGCGGCTGGATCACCAACCCCGAGCAGACCGCGATGACCGCCGACAACCCGGCCAACAAGCAGGCACTGGAGTACGTGCAGTCGATGATGAAGGCCGGCTCGGCCAAGTACGTCGCCGAGGTGGACGCCGGCTGGGGCGGCGAGGCGCTCGGCAAGGGCAAGGCCGCGATGACCATCGAGGGCAACTGGCTCAAGGGCGCAATGGCCAAGGACTACCCGAACGTCCAGTACAAGGTGCTCCCGCTGCCCGCCGGCCCGGCCGGCCCCGGCACCCTCGCCTTCAGCAACTGCTGGGGCATCGCCGCCAAGAGCCAGCACCAGGCGGCCGGGGTCGACCTGGTCAAGCACCTCGCCTCCGCCGACCAGCAGCTGGAGTTCGCCCAGGCCTTCGGCGTGATGCCCTCGCGCACCAGCGCGCTGAGCGCCTACGCCCAGAAGTACCCCGAGTCCAAGGCCTGGGTCGACGGCGTCGCCAACGCCCAGGCGCCGGTCACCATCGCCGGGTTCACCAAGGTGCTCACCCAGTTCAACACCGACCTCCAGTCGCTGAAGACGGGCGACCCGGCGGCCATCCTGGCCACCCTCCAGCGCAACGGCGAGCAGGCCATCAAGAATGCCAAGTAACAGCTCCACCGGCACGATACGCCGGCGCGGCCTGCGCGAGGGAGCATGGGGCTGGCTGTTCGCCGGCCCCATGGTCCTGGTCCTCGGCCTCTTCATGGTCCTGCCGATCGGGATGGCCCTGTGGGTCAGCCTGCTGCACTGGGACGGCCAGTCCAACCCGTTCAGCGGCAGCGCGGACTTCATCGGCCTGGACAACTACCGCCGGCTGTTCGCCGAGGACGGCCTGGACCGCACGCTGTTCGCCACCTCGATGCGCAACACGCTGTACTACGTCCTGCTGACGGTGCCGCTGCAGACGGTCCTGGCACTGCTGCTCGCCGTCCTCGTCAACCAGCGGATGCTGCGCGGCCGGGGCGCCCTGCGCACGGTGTTCTACTTCCCGTCCGTCACCAGCTCGATCGCGATCTCGACGGTCTTCCTGTTCCTCTTCCAGGGCAGCGGCGCCGTCAACCGGATGCTGGGCTGGCTCGGGGTCAAGGGGCCCAACTGGTTCGCCGACCCGCGCGGGGTGATCTGGCTGGTGCTCGGCTGGTTCGGCCTGGACCAGCCCGCCCCGGGCACCGGCGGCCCGCTCGGGCTGTCCTGGTCGGAGTGGTTCGCCGGGCCCTCGGTCGCGATGTGCACGCTGATCCTGATGGCGGTGTGGACCACCTCCGGCACCTTCATGCTGATCTTCCTCGCCGCCCTCCAGGACATCCCGCGCGAACTGGAGGAGGCCGCCGCGCTCGACGGCGTCAACCGCCGCCAGCTGCTGCGCCACGTCACCCTGCCCGCGCTGCGGCCCGTCCTGTTCCTGGTGCTGACCCTCGGCCTGATCTCCACCTGGCAGGTCTTCGACCAGGTGTACGTGATGGGCAAGGGCGCGCCCGGCAACACCACCCTCACTCCCGCCTACCTGTCCTACTCGGCCGGCTTCGACAACGCCGACTTCGGGCAGGGCGCCGCCATCGCGTTCGTCCTGCTCGGCCTGATCCTGCTGCTCACCGCCGTCCAGCGGTGGGTCCTGCGGGAACGGGACGGCAAGCCCCGCCGCAGCCCGAAGGGAGCCCGCCGTGCCGCACGCTGACCGCAAGCCCGCCGTGGACAAGCCGATCCTCGGCCGCTTCCCCCGGCCGCTGCGGCTCCTCGGGTACGCCGTCCTGCTCGGCTTCGCGCTGCTCTACCTGCTGCCGTTCCTGCTCCAGCTGGTGAACAGCTTCAAGACCGACCCGGACGCGGCCGCCCACCCGATGTCGGTGCTGCCCGACGGCGGCACCCTGGCCTCCTACCGGCGGCTGTTCGGCCTGGCGGAGGGCGTCGAGAACATCCCGTTCCTGCGCTGGCTGGGCAACAGCGTGGTGGTGACCGTCCTGGTGACGGCCGGCCGGGTGCTGTTCGACTCGATGGCGGGCTACGCGCTGGCCCGGATCAGGTTCCCGGGCCGCCGGCTGCTGTTCGCCTTCGTGCTGGCCGTGATGGCGGTGCCGGGCGTGGTGCTGCTGATCCCGAAGTTCCTGGTGCTGAAGAGCTTCGGCATGTTCGACAGCTACAGCGGCATGATCCTGCCGCTGCTGGTCGACGCCGCCGGGATCTTCATCATGAAGCAGTTCTTCGAGTCGGTGCCGCGCGAGATCGAGGAGGCGGCGCGGATCGACGGCGCCGGGACGTTCCGGATCTTCTGGTCCGTCGTCCTGCCGATGTCCCGGCCCTCGCTGATCACGCTCACCGTGCTCTCCTTCCAGGGCTCCTGGAACGAGTTCACGCACTTCCTGGTCTCCACCCAGTCCAGCGAGCACGACACCCTCACCACCGGTCTGGCGCACTTCGTCTCCGGCGGCCTCGGCTCCGGGACGCAGTACCCGCTCAAGCTGGCGGCGGCGCTGGTCTCCACCCTCCCGGTGGCGATCCTGTTCTTCTGCTTCCAGCGCCACTTCGTGCGCGGCGCCAACTCGGGCTCGCTCAAGGAGTGAGCCCGGCCCGGCCCGGCCTGTACACCCCCCCTCTGCCGAACCTTCCTGTGAACCCTTCTTGGAGAACCACGTGCCCGCCCGCATCGAGGACTACGCGCTGATCGGCGACATGCAGACCGCCGCCCTGGTCGGCAGGGACGGCGCCGTCGACTGGCTGTGCCTGCCCCGCTTCGACTCCCCGGCCGTCTTCGCCGGCCTGCTGGGCACGGACGAGCACGGCTTCTGGCGGATCGCCCCCGGTGACGCCCCGCCCGCCCACCGGCGGCGCTACCGGGGCGACTCGCTGATCCTGGAACAGGAGTGGGACACCGCCGGGGGCACCGTCCGGGTCGTCGACTTCATGCCGCCGCGCGGCACGGCGGCCCCGCAACTGATCCGGATCGTCGAGGGCGTGGCCGGCACCGTCCGGATGCGCTCGGCCCTGCGGATGCGCTTCTCGTACGGGCGCATCGTGCCCTGGGTGCACAAGGTCACGGACGGCACGGGGACTCGCACCGTCGCCGTGGCCGGGCCCGACTCGGTGTGGCTGGACGGCGAGTCCGAGACCTACGGCCGCGACCTGACCACCTACGCCGACTTCACCGTCACCGCCGGCGAGCGGATCGCCTTCGCACTGACCTGGCAGGCCTCCCACCTCGGCGCGCCCGACCGGCCGGACGCCGAACAGGCGCTCGCCGCCACCGAGGAGTTCTGGCGCGACTGGGCCACCCAGTGCACCTACCAGGGCCCCTACCGCGAGGCCGTGATCCGCTCCCTGATCACCCTCAAGGGCCTCACCTACGCCCCCACCGGCGGCATCGTCGCCGCCCCCACCACCTCGCTGCCCGAGGACATCGGCGGCGTCCGCAACTGGGACTACCGCTACACCTGGCTGCGCGACGCCACCATCACGCTCTCCTCGCTGCTGCGCACCGGCTACCGCGACGAGGCCAAGGCCTGGCGCGAGTGGCTGCTGCGCGCCGTCGCCGGCGACCCGGAGAACCTCCAGATCATGTACGGCATCGCCGGCGAGCGCGAGCTCACCGAGTCCTCGCTGGACTGGCTGCCCGGCTACGAGGGCTCCCGCCCCGTCCGGGTCGGCAACGGCGCCGCCGGGCAGCTCCAACTCGACGTCTACGGCGAGGTCGTCGAGGCCCTGCACCTCGCCCAGCACACCGGCCTGGCCCGCAACGACCACGCCCACCTGCTGCAACTGCGGCTGATCTCCTGGCTGGAGGAGCACTGGCAGGAGCCGGACGAGGGCATCTGGGAGGTCCGCGGCCCGCGCCGGCACTTCGTCCACTCCAAGGTGATGGCCTGGGTCGCCGTCGACCGGACGGTCCAACTGCTGGAGCAGACCGACTGCGAGGGGCCGCTGGAGCGCTGGCGCGCCCTGCGCGACACCATCCACGAGGACGTCTGCACCCACGGCTACGACCCGGACCGCAACACCTTCACCCAGTCCTACGGCTCGCGGGAACTCGACGCCTCGCTGCTGCTCATCCCCCAGGTCGGCTTCCTGCCGCCGGACGACAAGCGCGTCATCGGCACCGTCGAGGCGATCCAGCGCGAGCTGTCCACCGAGGACGGCTTCGTGCTGCGCTACCCCACGAGCGGCGGGGTGGACGGCCTGCCGGGCGACGAAGGCGCCTTCCTGGCCTGCTCGTTCTGGCTGGCCGACGCCCTGGCGATGATCGGCCGGACGGACGAGGCGCACCAGCTGTTCGACAAGCTGCTGTCCATCCGCAACGACCTCGGGCTCCTGGCGGAGGAGTGGGACCCGCGGCTCAAGCGCCAGGTCGGCAACTTCCCGCAGGCCTTCAGCCACGTCCCGCTGATCGACACCGCACTGCGCCTCGGCCGGGGCTGCGCCGGTCCGAAATAATCGGCCACCCCCTTGTTGATGATGTGATCAAATGTGTAAGCACTGTGGCGCTTGACGCCACCGGGGAGGGACCGGTCTGACCATGTGGTCAGACCCCGTTACACAGGAGACGTACCATCAACACCGCCATTCGCCGGGCCGCGCGCGGAACCGTTCCCGTCGCCGTCACCGCATCCGTGCTCGGCGCCGGCCTGGCCGCCTGCGGCACCGTCGAGCAGCTGTCCGCCGCGCAGAAGGTGTCCAAGGCCTTCACCAAGGTCGGCGAGGGCAAGGCCGCCGGCCTCACGTTCTCCGTGGACGCCACTCCCGAGCAGATCATCGCCTTCGGTGCGGCCACCGGCGACAAGGTCGACCCGAAGAGCGCCGACGCCGTGTCCGGGCTGAACTTCTCCGTCGCGGTGTCCGCCGACAAGCCGCTGAAGGACCTCGACACCTTCAAGAACGCGCAAAGCAACGGCGCCGACAAGGACCTGACGCTCGACAAGTCGGTGCGCCTGTCCTACGTGCTCTCCGACCGGAAGGGCACCGCGCTGCTGGAGTACCGCCAGGTCGACGCCAAGGCGTTCCTGCGCGCCGACGCCAAGGGCCTGGTGAAGCTGGTCGGCGAGGACCCGTCGCAGGTCGACGCCATCAGCAGCGACCTGCCCGCCGAACTGAAGCCGGTCAAGGACGTGCTGGCCGGCAAGTGGGTCTCCTTCGACCTGCAGAAGCTCGCCGACGACACCAAGAAGTTCGACGGCGCCAAGGCCACCCCGAGCACCCCGAGCGGACAGCCCTCGCTGGACCCGGAGTCCGCCAAGCAGCTGACCAACTCCCTCAAGGACGTGCTGTCCCGCACCGTCACCTTCGAGGACAAGGGCAAGAAGGACGGCGCCGAGCACATCTGGATGAGCGCCCCGGGGCGCCAGCTGGCCGACGAACTGCTGAAGGCCGTCAAGCCGCTGGCCGCCAAGTTCCCCCAGCAGTTCGGGAAGCTCCCCACCTCCGTCCCGAGCACCGTGCGCGAGGACAAGGTCGGCGCCGACCTCTACCTGAAGGACGGCAAGCTCTCCGCCGCCACCTTCGACCTCGCCCAGCTGGAGGCGAAGGCCGCACCGGGCGTCAACTTCCCGGTGAAGCTCGCCTTCAACCAGAACGCCCCGACCGTCGAGGCCCCCGCCGACGCCGTCACGCTGACCAGCGACGACATCCAGAGCGCCATGCTCACCCTCCTCACCTCCGGCGCCACCAGCGGAGGCAAGGGCGGCACCGCCCCGGGCACCCCGGGCACCCCGGCGCTCACCCCCGGCAAGCCGCTGACCCCCGCCCAGGCCGAGGAGCTGAAGGCCCTCGGCCTGCCCCTGGCGCAGCAGGAGATGTTCAGCAAGCTCGGCATGGGCTACGAGGACATGAAGAGCCTCGCCCAGGAGGGCTGATCCCCGGCTCTCCCCCACGGCGCCCGGCCGGCCGCGACAGCGGCGGGCCGGGCGCCGCTGTTCGACGTCACAGCCGGTGTCCCGACCGCCCGGATCACCGGCGCGCGAGTCGGTGTCCCGGCCGCCCGGATCACCGGCGCGCGAGATGGACGGTGAGGTCGGCCGCGATCTCGACCGTCTCGGGCAGCACCCGCGCGATCGCCTCGAAGGCCCGCCGCCGCCTCGGCGGCGGCAGTTGGAGGTACGCCGAGACGGTCGACAGGTGACCGAGGTAGTACGGGGCGCTCACCAGCAGGCGCCGCCGGATGACGGACTGCCGGACGTCACGGAACAGCCGGGACCGTTCCAGCTCCGTACCCGGCCACTGCAGTTCCTCCTCGGGAGCGGTCCCGTCCGGGGACGGGACGTCGTCGCTCTCCAGGAACGGCGCCCGGGCCGCCCGCACGGCCTCCTCGACGGCCGGGTCGGCCAGCTGGAACGGCCCGCCGAGGTTGGCGAACACTCCCTCCGGCTCCAGCAGTTCGGCCACCCGTGACCACCGGCCCTCCGGGCGCGTCCAGTGCAGGGCCGCCGCCGCGTAGACCAGGTCGTACGTCCCGCCCGGCCGCAGGTCCTCGAACGCGGCCCGGACGGTCCGCACGTTCGGGGGCGCCGTCCTGCGCAGTTCGGCGAGCATGGCCGCGTCGGGCTCCGTCGCCGTGACGTCGACCCCGCGCCCGGCGAACAGCCGGGTCGCCTTGCCGGTGCCCGCACCGATCTCCAGTGCGGTCCGCACCGGCCGGCCCGCGTACGCCGCCACCGTGTCGAAGAGTTCGTCGGGGTACCCCGGCCGGAAACGTTCGTAGGCTTCGGCGATCGCGCCGAAGCTCAGTGCACGAGCAGACATGCCGAGCATCCTGACACGACCGCGGCGGGCCGTGCCCCGGGTTTTCCGCCGCCGCACCGCGCCCGGAGGAGTGGTGTGGGTCCGGAATCAGCCGGTTGTCGGTAATGAACGATTGTGTTCCCTATACCTCGGGGATACTGCCGGTGTCAGTGGACGGACCCGCCCCTCACCGTCGTTCGCTCCCGAGCCATTGGGGGACCTGCCATGGTCACCTCGCGCGCCCTGGCCCCGGCGCCGCCCGCACCCGCACGACGCGGCCAGCACCCGGGGACAGCCCTCACCGTCATCGCGGCCACCCAGCTCATGGTGGTCCTCGACGTCACGATCGTGAACATCGCCCTGCCGCACATCCAGCAGGCGCTGAGGTTCAACACCACCGACCTGTCCTGGGTCGTCAACGCCTACACCCTCACCTTCGGCGGGCTCCTGCTGCTGGGCGGGCGGATGGGCGACATCCTCGGGCGCCGGCGCGTGTTCGTCGCCGGGGTCCTGATCTTCAGCCTCGCCTCACTGCTCGGCGGCGTCGCGCAGTCCTCCGGCTGGCTGCTGGCCGCGCGCGCACTCCAGGGCCTGGGCGCGGCGATCGCCTCGCCGACCGCGCTCGCCCTGATCGCGACCAACTTCCCGGAGGGCCCGGCCCGCAACCGCGCCTTCGGCGTGTACTCGGCCGTCGCGGGGGCGGGCGGCGCCGTCGGCCTGCTCGCCGGCGGGATACTGACCTCCTGGCTTTCCTGGCGGTGGGTGCTGTTCGTCAACGTGCCGATCGGCATCGCGATCGCGCTGCTGGCGCCGCTCTACATCAACGAGTCCGAGCGGCACCCCGGACGCTTCGACCTGACCGGCGCGTTCGCCGCCACGGCGGGCATGGTCTCGCTGGTCTTCGGCTTCATCCGGGCCTCCGACCACGGCTGGACCGACCCCGTGACGCTCACCTCGTTCAGCCTCGCCGCGCTGCTGCTGGCGGCCTTCCTGTTCCACGAACGGCGGGCGCCGCAGCCGATCACCCCGCTGCACCTGTTCCGCGACCGCAACCGCTCCGGCGCCTACGGGCTGCTGCTCTGCGTGGCCGCGACCATGTTCAGCATCTTCTTCTTCATGACCCTGTTCGTTCAGGACGTCCTCGGGTTCAGCCCGCTGCGGGCCGGCCTCGCCTTCCTGCCGATCAGCGCCGCGAGCGTCGTCGCCGCCCAGTTCGCCGCCCGCAACCAGCTGCGGTACGGGCGCAGGCCGTTCCTGGTGGTGGGCTCGCTGCTGGTGGCGGGCGGGGCGTTCTGGTCCACCCGGCTCGACGCCCACAGCGGCTACCTGACCGGGGTCCTCGGCCCGACCCTGCTGTTCGGCCTCGGGATGGGCTCGATCTTCGTCCCGGCCACGCTGACGGTGGTCTCCCGGGTCGCCCCGCACGAGACCGGCGCGGCCACCGGCATGCTCAACACCACCCAGCAGGTGGGCGGCTCGCTGGGGCTGTCGATCCTGGTCACGGTCTACGGCGCGGCCGGCCGCAGTGAGGCCGGCCGGCAGGTCGGCGCGTTCCTGCGGCAGGCCACCCCGCAGCAGGCGGCCCGGTTCCGGGCCACCGGAAAGCTGCCGGCGCCGTACTCCTCCGAGGTGCTGGCGCACGGCATCTCCAGGGCGTTCGACATGGGCCTGGCCTTCGCCGTGCTCGCGGCGCTGATCGCCCTGTTCGTCATCAGGGCCGACCGGGAGGCGCCGCCCGTCAGCCCTTCGGGGGACGGCACTTGACAGGGCGTCCGGACATCGCCGACAGTCCATCTTGCAATGGTTTTCATCTTCGATAACCAGACTCCGCGAAAGAGGACACCCATGTCGCTCGACGTCTCCCCCGCCCTCCTCGCCCAGGCCGAGCACGGCCGGGTCAACCAGGCCGACTTCCTCGACACCGTGCGCGCCTCCCTCCCCTACGCCTACCAGGTCGTCGCCGGGCTCAGCACCGAACTCGGCGCCACCGAGGACGAGTTCACCACCGACAACACCACGCCCACCGACGAGGAGCGCGCCCAGCTGCTGCGCGCGCTCGCCAGCAACGCCATCCGCGGCAGCCTGGAGGACCACTTCGGCGTCAAGCTCGCCTTCGTCAACTGCCACCGCGTCGGCGCCTTCCGCCCCGGCACCGAGGACGGCGACGCCTACCGCGAGTTCACCTCGCTGCACAACCAGATCCGCAACCAGAGCCCGGAGCTGCGCAGCTGCTGACCCACCCGGACGCGGGGGGGGGGGCCACCCCGGGGGGGGGGGGGGGGAGAGGACCGCCCCCGCGGTGGGTT
>NZ_JBHVWW010000091.1:0-31282 GCF_042882025.1 Kitasatospora sp. NPDC058243 | reverse complement strand
AGGGGGGACCCTGTGGGAGAGTAGGACGCCGCCGAACAATCATTCACAGAGAACCCCCATCCGGGAAACCGGATGGGGGTTCTCTGCATTTCCGGTGACGTATCGTCGGGGCATGGACGATCAGACAGCGGTCATTGCGAACAGTGTGCTCCGCCCCGAGCAGCGCGACGGCGCCCTGCGCGTTCTGGCGGACGCCCAGGCGGTGGACGGCCGGGCTGCCGTGTCCGAGCAGGGCCGGCTTCGGCTGCGTTCCTCGGATACGCCGCGCCCCGGCGTGAGCCACTTCATCGAGAGTGAGAACGCCGCCGCCGTCGGTTACGGGCAGCTCGAAGTCCAGGAGGGCTCCGCCGCCAATCCCGCCGCCAACCCCGCCGCCGAGCTGGTGGTCGACCCGGCCGCCCGCGGCCGCGGCCTGGCCCGGCCGCTGGTGGACGCGGTGCTGGCACAGGCCCACCGGGCCGGCCGCGACGCGGTGGACTTCTGGGTGCACGGCGGTCATCCGGCGGCCCGGCACCTGGCCGGCCGGTACGGGGCCGAGCTGGTCCGAGAGCTGCGGCAGATGCGCCGCACCGGGCCGCAGACCGAGGCCGTCGCCGTCCCCGAGGGCGTCGAGCTCCGGACCTTCCGCCCCGGCGAGGACGACGCCGAGTGGCTGCGGTTGAACGCGCTGGCCTTCGCCCACCACCCGGAGCAGGGCTCCTGGACGGAGCGGGACCTGGCCGAGCGGCTGGCCGAGCCCTGGTTCGATCCGGCCGGTTTCTTCCTCGCCACCCGGGGCGGCAAGGTGGTCGGCTTCCACTGGACGAAGGTGCACCCGGCCACCGCCACCGAGCCGGCGCTCGGCGAGGTCTACGTGGTCGGGGTGGACCCGGCCGAGCAGGGCAGCGGTCTAGGCCGTGCCCTGACCGCTGCCGGTCTGCGTCACCTGACCGGTTCGGACGCCGGCGAGCGCGGACTGGAGACGGTCCTGCTCTACGTCGACGCCGACAATCCGGCCGCGGTGCGGGTATATGAACGACTGGGGTTCACCATCCACGAGGTGGACCTCATGTACCGCGTCCAGTACCGCGCGGACCAGGCGGCCTAGGACCGGACAGGACCTACAGGACCGGGCAGGGCCTAGCGGCTCCGGGCGGTCCGGGGCAAGGGGTCGGACGTCACCGGCCCTTGCCCCGACCGACTCAGCTTTCCTCCTGGCCATGCGGTGTTTACCGTGGATTCAATTGCTGCCGCGAAGATCACAGGATGAAGTCCGTAGTGTCTCGCTCGTGCAGAGTCGACCGCCACGTGCCGGCCGGCCCTGTACGGACCGCGCCCGGCGGGTGGGCGTTGGCCCTGGGCGAGGACGACGGCCCGCAGAGCCATTCGCGTCCGGACGACGTCCTGCTGCTGGAGGAGCTGGAGCCCATGAGCATCCCCCGCCCCGTCTCTGCCTCGCTGTCCCCGCCGGCCAGGATGTCCGGTGCGCTGGGGATACCGCCCGAGCTGCCGGCCGAGGACGAGCAGGAGTTCGACGCACTGCCGCAGGGCCGCTTCCTGGACCGCGAGCGCAGTTGGCTGGCGTTCAACGAGCGGGTCCTGGAACTGGCCGAGGACCCAGGGATCCCGCTGCTGGAGCGGGCCAAGTTCCTCGCCATCTTCGCGAGCAACCTGGACGAGTTCTTCATGGTCCGGGTGGCCGGGCTGAAGCGCCGGATCGCGACGGGCGTCGCCCAGCGCAGCGCGTCCGGCCTCCAGCCGCGCGAGGTGCTGGACCTGATCTGGACCCGCTCGCGCGAGCTGATGGCGCGGCACGCCGCCGCCTTCCAGCAGGAGGTGCTGCCGGACCTCGCCACCGAGGGCATCGAGGTGGTCCGCTGGCCGGAGCTGGCCGAGAAGGAGCAGGCCCGGCTGCACACCCTGTTCCGGCAGAAGATCTTCCCGGTCCTCACCCCGCTGGCGGTCGATCCGGCGCACCCCTTCCCGTACATATCGGGGCTCTCGCTCAACCTGGCCGTGGTGGTGCGCAACCCGGTGTCGGGGCACAAGCACTTCGCCCGGGTGAAGGTGCCGCAGTCGCTGGCCCGCTTCCTGGAGGCCTCGCCGCAGCGTTACGTCCCGCTGGAGGACGTGATGGGCGCGCACCTGGAGGAGCTGTTCCCGGGCATGGAGGTGCTCGCCCACCACGCCTTCCGGGTGACCCGCAACGAGGACCTGGAGGTGGAGGAGGACGACACCGAGAACATCCTCAAGGCCCTGGAGAAGGAGCTGATGCGGCGGCGTTTCGGCCCGCCGGTGCGGCTGGAGGTCGAGGAGTCGATCGATCCCTACATCCTGGACCTGCTGGTGCGGGAGCTGAACATCACCGAGGCGGAGGTCTTCCCGCTGCCCGGTCCGCTCGACCTGACCGGTCTGTTCGGGATCGCCGAACTGGACCGCCCGGAGCTGAAGTACCCGAAGTTCGTGGCGGGCACCGCCCGCGGGCTGACGGACGTCGAGTCGGCGTCCCAGCCGGACATCTTCGCCGCGATGCGCGAGCGGGACGTCCTGCTGCACCACCCGTACGACAGTTTCTCCACCTCGGTGCAGGCCTTCCTGGAGCAGGCCGCCGCCGACCCGGACGTCCTGGCGATCAAGCAGACGCTGTACCGCACCTCCGGTGACTCGCCGATCGTGGACGCGCTGATAGACGCGGCGGAGTCGGGCAAGCAGGTGCTGGTCCTGGTCGAGATCAAGGCGCGCTTCGACGAGCAGGCCAACATCAAGTGGGCCCGCAAGCTGGAGGAGGCCGGCTGCCACGTGGTCTACGGCCTGGTCGGGCTGAAGACGCACTGCAAGCTGTCGCTGGTGGTCCGGCAGGAGGGTGACACCCTGCGCCGCTACTCGCACGTCGGCACCGGCAACTACCACCCGAAGACCGCCCGGCTGTACGAGGACCTGGGGCTGCTGACCTCGGACCCGCAGGTCGGCGCCGACCTCTCGGACCTCTTCAACCGGCTGTCCGGTTACTCGCGCCGGGAGTCCTACCGCCGCCTGCTGACCGCCCCGCGCGGCCTGCGCGACGGGCTGGTCTCCCGGATCCACAACGAGATCGCCCACCACCGGGCCGGCCGGCCGGCGTACGTGAAGCTCAAGGTCAACTCGATCGTCGACGAGGCCGTGATCGACGCGCTGTACCGGGCCTCGCAGGCCGGCGTGCCGGTCGACGTCTGGGTGCGCGGGATCTGTGCGATCCGGCCGGGCGTGCCGGGGCTGAGCGAGAACGTCCGGGTCCGCAGCATCCTGGGCCGCTTCCTGGAGCACTCCCGGGTCTTCGTGTTCGGCAACAACAGCGATCCGGAGGTCTGGATCGGCAGCGCCGACATGATGCACCGCAACCTGGACCGCCGGATCGAGGCGCTGATGCGGATCACCGACCCGGCCCACCGGGCCGAGCTGTCCGGCCTGATCGACCTCGGGATGTCGGACGAGACCGAGTCCTGGCACCTGGGGCAGGACGGCACGTGGACCCGCCACTCGCAGGACGCCGAGGGCCGGCCGCTGCGGCACGTCCAGGATCTGCTGATCGACTCGCGCCTGCGCCGCCGGGCCGCCGCCTCGCGCTGACGCGACCACTGATGCGAGCCGCTGGAACCGCAGGGGACCGGTTCCAGCGGTCGGCCACCAGCCCCGGGGGGACGAACCCGGGGGAACGGGGATCTACCACGCCATGACCGATGCGCCGATGACGGCCCAGGCGGCCGCCACCACGACCGCCGGGGACATCCTCTCCAGCCACCTCACCGCCCAGGCCGGCGCGTTCCTGCGCGCCCTGCCGCTGACGGTGGGCGAGGTCGGCGCCAGACCGGGGACGGCCGCGGTCGTCCCGGCGGCCGGTACCGCCGACCTGCTGCGGGCGGTCCGGCGGATCGGCGGGCTGCTGCACACCTTCGGCTCCGTCTTCGAGCAGGCCTGGGCCCAGGAGTCGCGCACCGAGCTGCGCTGGCTGCTCAACCTGCTGGCGCTGGAGCCCGGTTACGTCCGCCGCTCGGCCCGGCTGCTGGGCGCGCTGGACTCGCTGAGCGGCAGCGATCCGGACGGGACGGGCATGCTGGCCGGGCACGTCGGGGCGCCCAAGGCGCGGGCGCTGCTGGACCGGCAGCTGACCCTGGCCCGGACCAGGGCGCACTCCTCGGTGCTCCAGGAGCTCCGGTCGGCCCGGCTGCACGCGCTGGCGGACCGGATGACGCTGCTGGTCGGCGATGCCCCGCTGCTGGAGTCGGCGGGCGGCCGGGCGCCGGCGGTGCTGCTGCCGCAGGCGGCCGCCGCGTTCACGGCGCTGTCGGCGAGCGCCCAGCAGCTGCCGCTGCACCGGGCCGCCACGCCGTACGGCGGCGACGGGCTGCGCCGGCTGGGCGCCGTCCCGGCGGCGCGCGGCGCGGTGGACGCGGACACGGCGCTGGCGGCCGACGACGCGCCGTGGGCACGGACGCGGATCCTGGTGAAGCGGGCCCGGTACGCGCTGGAGGTGTGCGGTCGCGGGTCCGCCGAACTGGACGAGCTGGACGGGGTGCTGGGCCGGCACCAGGAGGCGGCGGACGCCGCGGTCACCGCGGCCACCGCCGCGCGGACCCCGCGGATCACCCCGGCGACCGCCTACGTGCTGGGCGTGGTGCATGCTGATCAGCGACTGGAGGTGGAGGCGGCGCGGTACGCCTTCGGCCGCCGGTGGCCCGACCTCCCGCCCGGCCCGGACGGCTGGCCGGACCTCCCCCCTGCCGAGGGCTGGGGGCATTCCCCCGCACCACGGACGGCCTGAATTGCGCGATCGCCTGAGCATCGGGCCGGCAGCGGACGCGGCCGCGACCGGGGCGGGGCACGCCCGGGTGATCCTGGCGGCGGGCGCGGTGCTGTGGCTGCCGGGCCGGCCGAAGAAGAGCGGCCGGCTGGGGCGGCCGCGGATCGCGGTGATCCACCGGCCCAAGTACGACGACTGGAGCCTGCCGAAGGGCAAGCTCGACCCGGGGGAGGGGGTCGTCGCGGCGGCGCTGCGCGAGGTGCGCGAGGAGACCGGGTTCGCCTGCCTGCTCGGTCCGGAGCTGCCGGCCCAGCACTACCTGGCGCAGGGCCGGCCGAAGGAGGTGCGCTACTGGGCGGCGGTGCCGTCGAGCGGGGCGTTCCGGCCGAACCGCGAGGTGGACCGGCTGGAGTGGCTGCCCGCCGGGAAGGCCCGCGCCCGGTTGACGCACGACCGCGACCGGTTGCTGGTCGACGCCCTGCTGGCGATCCTGGGTGCGAAGCCCGTACGGGCGAGCGGTCACCATCGGTGAAGGGCGAACGGTCACCTTCGGTGAAGGAACGGTGGAAGTGATCTCGTCGCGCCCTTGCCGTGACGCAACCGTGACTACCTGACGTAGTTTCCTGTCATCCTTTCGAGGTTCACTCTCCGTTCACTTGTGACCGGCTGTCGTGTCACCTACCCGGCCTAACTTCGGGTTTACCGGAGGGCCGAACGGGCCCCGGACCACAGCAGAACCCGCGCTCCGCCGTCCTCGCACGGCCCGCGCGACGGGCAATGCCACAGAAAGGGACACCCCTGTGAAGCTCCAGCGGAACGGCCGCTCCAAGGCCCTCGCCATCGGTGCCATGGCGCTCGTCAGCTCGCTGTCGCTCGCTGCCTGCGGCTCGGACGACAACGGTGCCAAGGCCGCCGGTGGCTCCAGCGGCTCCGCTTCGGCCGCCGCTGTCAACTGTGGCAAGGGCGGGACGCTGCTCGCTGCGGGCTCGACGGCTCAGGCCAACGCGATCGACGTGTGGAAGACCACCTACGGCGCGTCCTGCTCCGGCACCACCGTCAACTACAGCGGTGGCGGCTCCGGCGCCGGTGTCCAGCAGTTCAACCAGGGCAAGGTCGCCTTCGCCGGTACCGACTTCGCGCTCAAGCCCGCCGACGTCGACACCTCCAAGACGGTCTGCACCGGCGGCAAGGCGATCGACCTGCCGCTGGTCGCGGGTCTCGTCTCGCTGGTCTACAACGTCGACAACGTCGACAACCTGGTCCTGGACGGCCCGACCTCCGCCAAGATCTTCGACTCGCAGATCACCAAGTGGAACGACCCGGCGATCGCCGCCCTGAACCCGGGCGTGCAGCTGCCGGACGCCGAGATCCAGACCGTCCACCGTTCGGACGACTCCGGGACCTCCTACAACCTCACCTCCTACTTCGCCAAGACCTCCGGTGGCGCCTGGACCGCGGCGCCGGAGAAGGCGTGGAAGGGCAAGGGCGGCCAGTCCGCCCAGGGCAGCGCCGGCGTCTCCGCGCAGATCAAGCAGGTCAAGAACTCCATCGGCTACGCCGAGCTGTCCTACGCGCAGAGCAACAACCTCAAGAGCGCCAAGATCGCCACCGGTGCGGCCAAGCCCGTCGAGGCGACCGCGGCCAACGCCGCCCTCACCTTCGCCTCCTCCACCGTCGTGGGCACCGACGGCGACCTCGCCCTCTCCCTGGACTACGGGACCAAGGCCGACAACGCCTACCCGATCATCCTGGTGACCTACGAGATCGCCTGCGACAAGGGCAACAAGCCGGAGAACCTCGAGAACCTCAAGTCCTTCCTGACCTACGCCGTCAGCGACGCCGCGCAGAAGGCGATCGGCGACAAGGGCTACGTCCCGCTTCCCGCCGCCATCAGCGACAAGGTCAAGGCCGCCGTCTCCTCCCTGGCCTGACCCGACAGGAGCACCGGTGGGACGGCCCCGTGAGCGAGGGGGGCCGGGGTCGTCCCACCGGAACGCACCGACCCAGCACGAACGTCCGGGGCACCGCCGCCATGGTGCCGTCCCCCTTCCGGGGCGGCACCACCAGACCGGAGTAGACAATGACTTCATCCTCCCCTGCCGCCCCGCGAGGCAGGGAACGCCGACCGCGCGACAGCCGCTTCGGCGACAAGATCTTCATGAACCTCGCCCGCGGTTCGGGCATCCTGCTGCTGGTCATCATGGCCGCGATCGCCGGCTTCCTGGCCTGGCGCGCGGTCCTGGCCCTCAGCACCAACGAGGGCAACTTCCTCACCACCTTCGAGTGGACGCCGGACGCCACGAAGCCGGTCTTCGGCATCGCCGTCCTGGCCTTCGGCACCCTCGTCAGCGCCGTCATCGCGATGGCGATCGCCGTCCCGGTGGCCATCGGGATCGCGCTGTTCATCTCGCACTACGCGCCGCGGAAGATCGCCCAGCCGTTCGCCTACCTGGTCGACCTGCTCGCCGCCGTCCCCAGCATCGTCTACGGCCTGTGGGGCGCGCTCTTCCTGGTCCCGCACATGGACGGCCTGACCAGCTGGCTCAACCAGTACCTCGGCTGGACGTACCTCTTCGACCAGACCAAGTCCGGCACCCCGCGCAACCTGTTCACCGTCGGCATCCTGCTGGCGATCATGGTCCTGCCGATCATCACGGCGGTCTCCCGCGAGGTGTTCCGCCAGGTGCCGCGGATGCAGGAGGAGGCGGCGCTCGCGCTCGGCGCGACCCGCTGGGAGATGATCCGCACCGCGGTGCTGCCGTTCGGCCGCCCCGGCATCATCTCGGCCTCGATGCTCGGCCTCGGGCGCGCGCTCGGCGAGACCATCGCCGTCGCGGTGGTGCTGTCCGCGAGCAACGTGCTCTCGCTGCACATCCTCGACGCGGGCGGCGGCACCTTCGCGCAGAACATCGCGCTGAAGTTCGCCGAGGCCGGCAACAACGGGCGCGACGCCCTGATGGCCTCCGGCCTCGTCCTGTTCGTCATCACCCTGCTGGTGAACGGTGCCGCGCGACTGATCATCGCCCGCCGCAAGGAGTACTCGGGGGCCAACGCATGACCGCGGCAACGACTTCCGTCACGGCCGACGCCCGGCCGCTCAGCCGGTCGCTGACCGCCAACCGGCTGCCCAAGTGGGCCCCGGCCGCCGTCGCGGTCGGCTCGATCGCGCTCGGCTGCGGGATCGGCGCCGTCGGCGGGCTGGAGAGCCACCTGCAGTGGGGCCTGATCTCGGCCGTGCTGTTCCTGCTGATCAGCTACGGCGTCTCGGCCCAGGTCGAGGGCCGCCGCCAGGCCAAGGACCGGTTCGCCACCTCGGTGGTCTGGGTCGCCTTCATCCTGGCCGTGGTCCCGCTGATCTCCCTGACGGTCTACACGATCCAGCAGGGCATCGGCGTGGTGAACGGGAACTTCCTGAGCCACTCGATGAAGGGCGTGATCGCCTCCGGCCCCGGCGGCGGCATCTACCACGCGCTGCTCGGCACCATGCAGCAGGTCGCCCTGGCCACCGCGATGGCCGCCCCGGTGGGTCTGCTGACCGCCGTCTACCTGGTCGAGTACGGCCGCGGCACGCTCGCCAAGACCGTCACCTTCTTCGTCGACGTCATGACGGGCATCCCGTCGATCGTCGCCGGTCTGTTCGTCCTCTCGCTCTGGAACATCGCCCTGGGCTTCAGCTACTCGGGCTTCTCGGGCAGCCTCGCACTGGCGATCCTGATGATGCCGGTCGTGGTCCGGTCCACCGAGGAGATGCTCAAGCTCGTTCCGAACGAGCTGCGCGAGGCCTCGTACGCGCTCGGCGTGCCGAAGTGGAAGACCATCCTGCGGATCGTCCTCCCCACCGCGATCGGCGGCATCACCACCGGTGTGATGCTGGCGGTCGCCCGCATCACGGGCGAGACCGCCCCGGTGCTGATGCTGGTCTTCGGCGCCGACGCCATCAACAGCAACCCGTTCGACGGACCGCAGCAGTCCCTGCCGATGTACATCTGGCAGCAGTACTCGGTGGTCAACAACGACTTCGGCTACGCCCGCGCCTGGGGCGCCGCGCTGGTGCTGATCGCCTTCGTGATGGGGCTCAACCTCATCGCCCGGGGCATCGCACGCTGGCGCTCGCCCAAGGGCGGACACTGACCGACTGACGTACGAAGACAGACGAGAGAAGCAACGATCATGGCCAAGCGCATCGACGTCAGCGGACTGTCCGCCTACTACGGCACCACCAAGGCCATCGAGGACATCTCGATGAGCATCGAACCCCGCTCGGTGACCGCCTTCATCGGCCCCTCCGGCTGCGGCAAGTCCACCTTCCTGCGCACCCTCAACCGGATGCACGAGGTGATCCCCGGCGCCCGGGTCGAGGGCAAGGTCCTCCTCGACGACGAGAACCTCTACGCCTCGAACGTCGACCCGGTCGCCGTCCGCCGCTCGGTCGGCATGGTCTTCCAGCGCCCGAACCCGTTCCCGACCATGTCGATCTACGACAACGTGATCGCCGGCCTCAAGCTCGCGGGCGTGCGCAAGAAGTCCGTCCTGGACGAGGTGGTCGAGCGCTCGCTGAAGGGCGCCAACCTCTGGAACGAGGTCCACACCCGGCTGAACAAGCCGGGGGCCGGCCTCTCCGGCGGCCAGCAGCAGCGGCTGTGCATCGCCCGCGCCATCGCGGTCGAGCCGCAGGTCCTGCTGATGGACGAGCCCTGCTCCGCGCTCGACCCGATCTCCACCCTCGCGATCGAGGACCTGATCGGCGAGCTGAAGTCGCAGTTCACCATCGTCATCGTGACCCACAACATGCAGCAGGCGGCCCGCGTCAGCGACCGCACCGCCTTCTTCAACCTGGCCGGCGTCGGCCAGCCGGGCAAGCTGGTCGAGCTGGACGACACCCAGCGGATCTTCTCCAACCCGTCGGTCCAGGCGACCGAGGACTACATCTCCGGCCGCTTCGGCTAGGCCGTACCCCCGCCACCGGCCGACGGACCGCGGTGTCCGGAGGCGAACGGCGAGCACACAGGCTGCTCCGCGGTGCTGCATGGCGGTGCCGCCGTGGAGCATGAAGAAGGGCCCGCCCCCGAGATGTGGGGGCGGGCCCTGTCACGTGCGGGGCCGGTCAGCCCCAGAACAGGTGGGCGAACCAGTACACCAGCGCTGCGACGATGGCGGCCGCCGGCATCGTGATGAACCAGCCGAGGACGATGTTCTTGGCGACGCCCCAGCGCACCGCGCGGATCCGCTTGGTGGCCCCCGCGCCCATGATCGCCGCGGTGATCACGTGGGTGGTGGAGATCGGAGCCTTGAAGACGAACGAGGTGACGTACATGACCGTCGCGGCGGTGGCCTCGGCGGCGAAGCCCTGCGGCGGGTCCAGCTCGATGATCTTGCGTCCGAGCGTCCGCATGATCCGCCAGCCGCCCGCGTAGGTGCCCAGCGAGAGCATCGTGGCGCAGGAGATCTTCACCCACACCGGGATGCCCTCGCCGGAGTGGTGGCCGGAGATGGTGAGGGCCATCACCACGATGCCCATGGTCTTCTGCGCGTCCTGCAGGCCGTGCGCCAGCGCCATCGCGGCGGCCGAGGCGGTCTGGGCGACCCGGAAGTTGCGCTTGGCCTTGTGCGGGTTGGCCCGGCGGAAGATCCACAGGATCGCCAGCATCACCAGGAAGCCGCCGACCAGGCCGACCACCGGCGAGACGATCATCGGGATGACGATCTTGTCGAGGACGCCGCCCCAGATCACGTCGATGCCGCCGGCCATGGCCGCGCCCACCATGCCGCCGAACAGCGCGTGCGAGGAGGAGGACGGCAGACCGAAGTACCAGGTGACCAGGTTCCAGGCGATCGCCCCGACCAGTGCGGCGAACAGGATCACCATGCCCCGGTCGCCGGTGGGGGTCTCGATGATCCCCTGGGAGACGGTGTGCGCCACGCCGCTGCCGAGGAAGGCACCGGCCAGGTTCATCACCGCGGCCATCGCCAGCGCGGCCCTGGGGGTCAGCGCACGGGTGGAGACCGAGGTGGCGATCGCGTTCGCGGAGTCGTGGAAGCCGTTGGTGTAGGTGAAGAAGAACGCAACGCCGACGACGGCGATGAGTGCTGCCATGTCCACGAGGGTCAGGACTCCTTGACGGCGATGGTCTCCACCGTGTTGGCGACGTGCTCGAACGCGTCCGCCGCCTCCTCAAGAACGTCCACGACCTGCTTGAGCTTGAGCACCTCGATGGCGTCGTACTGGCCGGAGAACAGGTGGGCGAGCAGCTTGCGGTGGATCTGGTCGGCCTGGTTCTCCAGCCGGTTGACCTCGATCCAGTACTCGGTGAGGTTCGACATGCTGCGCAGGTTCGGCATCGCCTCGGCGGTGAGCTCGGCGGCCCGGGCCAGCACCTCGATCTGCTGCTCGATCCCCTTCGGAAGCGTCTGGATGTCGTAGAGGACGACCAGGTCGACGGCCTCCTCCATGAAGTCCATGATGTCGTCCAGCGACGAGGCGAGGTTGTAGATGTCCTCGCGGTCGAAGGGCGTGATGAAGGACGAGTTCAGCTGGTGGAACACGGCATGGGTGGTGTCGTCCCCGGCGTGCTCGGCGGCGCGCATGCGCTCGACGATCTCCGCGCGGGCCGACACGTCTGATCCCAGCAGTTCCAGCAGGAGCTTCGAACCGACGACGAGGTTCTCCGCGGCGGCAGAGAACATGTCGTAGAAGCTCGTCTCCTTCGGGGTCAGGCTAAAACGCACGGAAATCTCCGATGTGCGGGGTAGGGACTGAACGATGCTAGGTGCAACCAAGCGCAATCGCGCAAACGGGGTGGTGATGGTGGAGGCGGAACCTCCTCTTCCGTTCGGCTGCCGCACCAGCTGACCCGGACCGCACACCCAGGTGCGGACGTGAGCCCCCAGTCTGACGGAACCTCGCCCGGATTGTCCCCGTGGTACGTACGGAAGACGGGGGCGCCGCTCAGACGGGTGAACCGCGCGGCGGGCCGCCCGCAGCCCGGTCGCAGCCCGTTCGCAGACCGTCCGGAACCCGTCCGGAACCCTTCGGCACATGCCGCGTCGGCCGTCGGAACACCACGGACGGCCCCGGTGTTGGACACTGGTGGCCGACGCAGCCACCAGGCATCCAGACGAAGGCGGGCCGATGACCACGACGCAAGCGCGCACCGAGCCGGACCACGGGCACGGCACCGACGCGCAGGCCGACGCACCCGCCGTCCCCGCGGCCGCCGCAGGACATCAGGGCGGGCACGGCCCGCACGGCTACAGCGCCCAGAAGGACGCCCACCTCAAGCGGCTGCGCCGGATCGAGGGCCAGATCCGCGGCCTCCAGCGCATGGTCGACGAGGACGTCTACTGCATCGACGTGCTCACCCAGGTCTCGGCCGGCACCAAGGCGCTGCAGTCCTTCGCACTGTCCCTGCTGGAGGAGCACCTGCGGCACTGCGTCGCGGCCGCCGCCGAGGAGGGCGGCGCCGAACTCGACGCCAAGGTCACGGAGGCCACGGCCGCGATCGCTCGGCTGCTGCGCAGCTGAGGCCGGGCCTGGTCCGGGCCGGGCGCGCGGGTCCGGACCGCCAACACCCCCAGCCGCGAACGTCCCTGGGCCGCGAACGCCCCTGGGCCGGGAGCGACCTAACCGTCGGCCTGCCGCCAGGCCTCGCCGTCGGTCCGCCCCGGCTCGGCCCGGTCGAGCAGCACCTCGTCGATCCGCTCGGTCGGCAGCCGGTCGCCGGTGCTGGCCGTCGCGGCGATCATCAGCTCGCCGGCCAGATCGATCTCGTCGAGGGCCGCGTCGTCGTGGCCGCCGCTGCGGCCGCCCGTGGACGACACCACCTGCACCACCCCTTCAGTGCCTCGCCAGCCCGGGCGGCAGCCACCCGACGTCCAGCCTAGGCACTTCGGAGCCCGTCCACATGGCACGGACGGGCCATCTCGGCGCCGCCGAAACGGGTGACCGCCGCTCCCCGGGCGGCCACCCGCTCCGGCGGCGCCCCGGTTCGCCCCGGCGCCGGAGCCCTGCCCCGGCGGCCTACTTCGGGCTCTCCGAGGGCTTCATCGCGTAGATGTCCGAGGCCGGCGGCTCGGCGGCCTCCACCGGCTTGCCGAAGTCCGTCACCGAGGTGGTCGACGTCACCTTCACCTGGTCCTTGGCCTCCTTCGAACCGGCCACCCCGGCGAAGGTGAACACCTCGACCACCTTGTGCAGCCGGCCCTGGTCGTCCAGCCAGGCGTCGTACGGGACCTCCTTCACGGTGAAGGTCTGGGCCCCCATCCGCAGGCCGTCCCCGCCGCGGCCGCCGGTCGCGTCGGCCGCCTTGGCCAGGTCCAGGGTGCCGCGGTAGTGGTGCAGCGCCACCCCGTCGACGGTCTCGGTGCCGACCGCGTCCGCCTTCTGCGCCCCGCGCAGGGCGCCCGCCGCCGAGGCCGGGTCGGTGGCGCCGCTGCTGACCAGGTTGCCGTCCGGCAGCTGGCGCACGTCCAGCTTGACCCACTTGCCCTCGGGCACCTTGGCGCCGCTGTTCTGCAGGTAGACGGTGCCCGGCAGGACCACCTCGACGATCTTCCCGGTGGTCGCCGCGCCCGGCGGCACCTGGACCTCCAGCCGGCCGATCCGCTTCACGTAGTCGTAGCCGCCCGTCCCGGTGAAGACGGCCTTCTTCTCGGACGACTCGGTGACCAGCTCGGTGGCGGTGTGCGCGGAGCCGGTGCGGCCCGTGATGTCGGCGCTGTTGCGCACCGCCGTCAGCGGGTCCGCGGCGAGCTGGTCGGGGGCACCCGACTGCCGGTCGGAGGAGCCGCCGCCGGAGCCGGCCGCGCAGCCGGCGGACAGGCCGGCCAGGGCGGCGGCGAGCAGGGCGGCCCCGGCCGCCGAACGCAGATGCGGCAGCGGACGGCGCCCCGGCCGTCCGCCACGCTGCTGGTCGGTCATCTTCATCCTCGCGACAACCCCCTCGGGCCCGACTGCCCTGCCGACACCACCAGGTGAACAGAGCTCTTTCCGGGCAAACGAGTTGAGCCGCGAAGGGTTACGCGGAAGAGGTCTTGCGGACGGCATCGCGCGCCCGGTGCCCGGCGCGTTACGGTGAACCACGTGCACAGTGAGCTGCCGGCCTTCCCCGGCACCGTCCGGATGCCCGAACACCGTGTCGCGGTCAGCGAGCGCGGTTCCTTCGCCTTCGCGACCTGCAGCTGCGGCTGGTTCTCACCGGCCCGCCGCTCGCGCGACCTGGCCCGGCGCGAGGGGGACGACCACCTCGCCCTCGCCGAGAGCGGCGGCGGACCGGGGTAGCCGGGCCGGGCGGCTCACGCCGCCAGATCGGACTCCGGCGGCTGCTCCTCGGAACGCACCGCCCCGCGCTCGCGCCCGCGCCGCCGGCCGCGCGGGCCGGCGCCGGCCCGCTCCGGCGCCCGGATCAGCGGGGCTAGGGCGGTCCGGCCCAGCGCGTGGCAGAGCGGGACCAGCACCGCCATCGCGATCGGCGCCAGCAGCAGCACCACCGCGGCGGCGAGCGCGAAGCCGCCGATCACGTCGGTCGGGTAGTGCACGCCCATGAACATCCGGCAGAAGCCCTGCAACAGGGCCAGGCCCCCGGCGATCCAGCCGAGCCGCCGGTTCACCAGGAACAGCGCCACCGCCACGCCCATCGTCATGGTCGAGTGGTCGCTGACGAAGGAGTGGGTGCCGGCCTTGCCGTCCACCAGCACCAGCAGCCCGCCGTGGTCGACGAACGGGCGCGGGCGGTTCACGATCGCGGCGATCGGCAGGTTGGCCAGCTCGGCGACGGCGACGGAGAGCGGCACCCAGAGCAGCCCGGCGACGGCCACCGGCGCGTCCGGGCGGCGTCTCGCCTGCAGCCAGGCCACCAGGCCCAGCATCGCCAGGCCGATCAGGATGCCGTACTCACCGATCCACGAGACCAGGTGGTCCAGCCACTGCGGGGAGCGCTTGGCCAGTCCGTTGACGGCGTAGAGCAGGCCGAGGTCGGGGTTGGTCGTGTCGGCAAGCGGCGTCGACACGCCGCACCTCCTTCTGGTCCGCAGCACCTGTTCGATCCGGTCGGGGCCCTCCCGGCGCGGGAAGCTGACGGTGGGCCATCGGGATCAACGTCATCGCCGGGGCACAGCGTTCCACGGAAACGCGCGGTTATGGAAACTTGACTCAGCGTCCACAGGGCACTCACACCTCGGGGCCACGGGCGGCTCAGTTCCTCGCCGCCGGCCGCCCCGCCCCGGCGGGGTCCGGGCCGGTCGGGGCGGGTGGTGCGGCGGCCGCAGGCGGTCCGGCGGCGGGCGGGGTGGCGGCGCCGCTGGGGCTCGCCAGGGCTGCCGGGGCCACCGGGGCCGAGGGGGTGGTCGCCGCGGTCGGGCTGGTCGGGCTGGTCGGCGTCGTCGAGCCAGGGCGGCTCGGGGCGCTCACGGAACCGTCCGCGTTGCGGGCCGGCAGCGCCTGGGCGCCGTCCGAGGTGACCCGGGTCGCGCCGATGTACTCCCTGGTGTCGATCTTGTCGTAGCGGATCACCGCGCCGGTGTGCGGCGCGTTGATCATGTAGCCGCCGCCGACGTAGATCCCGACGTGGTGGATGCTCCGCGGATCGTTCAGGTCCGTCGCCCAGAACACCAGGTCGCCCGGCCGCAGCTGATCGCGCGACGGGTGCGGGCCGGCGTACCACTGGTCGTTCGCCACCCGGGGCAGCGTGATGCCCACGCTGGCGTACGCCGCCTGGGTCAGGCCCGAGCAGTCGAACCGCCCGTTCTGCGAGGGCAGCCCCTCCCCGCCCCACAGGTACGGCGTCCCGAGCTTGCTCTGCGCGAAGTAGATCGCCGCGGCCGACTGCCCGGACACCTCCACCGGCGCCGTGGGCACGGTGAAGCTGCGGGCCATCGCCTGAATGTTCCTCACATAGCCCTGGGTCTCCTTGTACGGCGGCACCCCGTTGTACTTGGTCACCGCGTACGGGCCGGCGTTGTAGGCGGCCAGCAGGTTGGCCTGCCGGTCGCCCGGGACCTTGGCGACGTCCTTCGCGAGCGCGCAGTCGAAGGTGGCCGCCGAGGCGATCGCGTCCAGCGGGTCCCAGACGTCCTTCTTGCCGTCCCCATTGGCATCCGTGCCGTACGCCGCCCAGGTATCGGGCATGAACTGCGCCATTCCCTGTGCCCCGACGCCCGATTGGGCCTTCGGATCGAAACCGCTTTCCTGGTAGAGCTGTGCCGCGAGCATCGGCGGCGAGATCTCCGGGCAGAGCGCGCCCCACTGCTGGATCGGCGCCTGGAACGCCGCCGGGACCGTCCCCGGCGAGAGTGCGGCGCGATTCGCCGACTGCTGCGGCGTCCCACTCGCCGCGAACGTCCCCACCGTCACCAAACCGAGCAACCCGAACGTCACAACTCCCGCAGCGGCGGCGGCCGTACCGGCCTTCCGGAGTACCATCAGCACCATCCCGACGAATCGTCAGTCGAAGTGTTCCGGAAGGCGTTGCTCACCGCAATCATCAGAGATACAAAGAGTGAGCGCTATCCTTCGTACGGTGGACATCCTCGCGTACGTGCCCGGTACCTCACGACCAATCCGCGAGAAGTAGCCAAGTCGACATCAGATCTGGCCAAGAATAGGTACCGACCCTTCGCGCGGGCGGGGTCAGGGCCCTTGAATTTGCCTGATCGGGCGGTGAGATGGAAATGAACCTGAGCAGCGTGCACACGAACGCGATCGGCCACCTGGCCGAGGACCCACCAAAGAAGCCGAATATCGACACCATCATCGGCGGGATCGCCCCGGACTGGGGCCCGTTCGCGACCCTCGGGTCGGAGGCCAGGGTGATGGTCGAGGTCATCATGGCCGTCGCCATCCTGCTCTGCCTCGGCATCGCCGTCTGGGGGGCGGCCAAACAGCGGATCGGTGCGACCGCGATGCGCGACAGCTTCGGCGCCGAACAGGGCAAGGGGCTGATCGTCGCCGGTCTGACCGGCGTGTTCATCATTGGATCACTCGGCACTCTGTTCACCATTGTCTACGGCATGGCGATCTGACGATCGGACAGCAGTAGCCAGGCCCGCCCGCCCCGGGGCCAGGTCCCCGTCCGGACCGCCCCGAGCCCACCCGCCAGCAGTCCACCCCCCGTTCCCACCCTCCGTCCGCGCCCGCCCCCGGCGGAGGGCCCCCGGAGCCCCCCGGCTCCCCGCACCAGGAGGGCCGCCGTGCCGTTGTCCGACGACCAGCCGCACACCCGTACGCGGCTGCCGGTCGGCGAACAGCCCTCCTCCCAGCCGACCCAGCGTCAGGCCCGACCGCTCCGCACCCTGCTGACCGTCCTCGTCGTCGTCACCCTGCTCGTCGTGGCCATCTCCATCGCCAACCGCGACAAACCCGACCCCGGCAGCACCGGCCGTTCCGCCGACCACGCCGCCCCCACCGCGCCCGCCGGCGCCGGCCCCGCCCCCAGCGGCGACCAGCCCGTCGGCACCACCACCAACGGCATCGGCTCCGGCTACCCGCACACCGACCAGGGCGCCCAGTCCGCCGCCGCCAACTACGCGGTGGCGATCGGCTCCGCCGACATGTTCCGCGCCGACAGCCGCCACACCATCGTCGCCACCATCGCCGACCCGGGCGCGGTCTCGGGCCTCCAGAGCCGCCTGGACCAGGGGTTCGGCGGCGACACCGCCGCCCGTTACGGCCTCGACGCCCAAGGCCGCGCGCCCAAGGGCCTCACGTTCGTCAGCCGCACCGTCCCGGTCGGCGCCAAGTCGACCGGCTACAGCGACGGCGACGCCAAGGTCGAGGTCTGGTGCACCGGCCTCACCGGCCTCGCCGGCGAACACTCGGTCCAGCCCGTGACGACGAACTGGTTCACCCTCATGCTCTCGCTCCACTGGACGGGCAGCGACTGGAAGCTCACCGACTTCACCAGCAAGCAGGGCCCCGCGCCGATGCCGGGGGACCAGCAGGCCGCCACCGCCGACGAGATCACCGGCGCCGTCCAGCAGCTCGGGGGGTTCCGCTATGCCCGTTGACCAGACCTCACACCGTTCCACCGCACGCCGAACGGGCACGCTGGCGGGCGCGTTCGCCGCCTTGCAGGTCGCGGCGCTGCTGGCGGCCCAGCGGGTGTTCGCCGAGCCGACGGCCACGCCGACGCCGACCACGACGCCGAGCGCCAACTGCCCTGACCTGCCGATCTCCGGCAACGGCATTCTCTGCGTGGACAAGCCGGGCTCCGGCTCGCTTCCGGGCGGTGGGGCCATCGGGAGTGTGGCCGATCCGTTGGGGTCGTTGGCCAAGGGGTGTGCCCAGGCGGCGGCTTGGGTGGTGCGGAAGCTGTCGAGCGCGATCGACGGGACGACGCAGGTGGACTTCACCAATGCGTCGTTCCTGCAGCAGTACGCGGTGGTGTTCGCCGTGTCGACGGTGATCACGCTGGTGCTGTGGCTGCTGGCGGTGACGAAGCGGGCGGTGCGGGGGGCGCCGTTGGCGACGGCGTTCACGGAGGCGATCGGCTTCCTGTGGCTGACCGTCGTGGCGTCCGCGTTCACACCGCTGATCCTCTACACCGTGGTGAGCGTGACGGACGGGCTGACCAAGGCGATCGCGGTGGGGACGAAGTCGGACACCGGGTCGTACCTGGGCGCGTTCGCCGACACCCTGGAGAAGGGGGACATGGGCGGCGGCCCGCTGATCCTGATCATCGTGTCGCTGGTGGCGGTGCTGGCGGCGGCGGTGCTCTGGATCGAGCTGCTGATCCGGGCGGCGATGCTGTACGTGGGCGCGCTGCTGGGTACGGCGGTGTACGCGGGGTTGGTGGACAAGCAGCTGTGGAAGCACGTGCGCCGGTGGGCGGGGGTGATGGTGGCGGTGGACCTGGCGAAGCCGATCATCGTGGTCATCCTGGGCCTGGCGGGTGCGGTGGCGTCGGGGGCCGGGGCCAGCGACGACTTCGCGCGGGTGCTGTCGGGGCTGGCGATCCTGTTCCTGTCGATCTTCGCGAGCGCCGCCGTGTACCGCTTCGTGCCGGGCTTCGGCGACGAGATCATGAACATGCGCCATGCCCGGGCGAGTGCGGTGTCGGCCGGTTCGGCGATGATCAACGGCACCGCGAACCTGATGAAGCAGGGCATCACCACCCACGGTGACCGCGGGCCGGTCGGTGCGGGTGGCGGCGGCGGGGGTGCGGGCGGCGGTTCGGTCGCGCCGGGCATCGCCGCGCACGCCGGGCGGACGCCGGCGCCACCACCGCAGGCCGGGCCGCCGCAGACCTCGGTTCCGATCCGCGACAGCAACTCAGCGAAGGGAGGGTGACGGGTAAGTGAGCAGTGAACCGCTCGGCCAGTACGGAGCCCAGTACGCCCAGCCGTACGTGCACCAGCGCCGCACCTACCTGATCGGCAAGGCCCGCCCGAACGCGCCGATCGGCCGCAACCGGGAGTCCGGCGAGATCGTCCTGATCATCTTCGGGGCGTTCCTCGGCATGCTCTGGGGCCTGCTGATGCCGATCCTGCCGCTGCGGATCGGCGGCCTGATCGGCCTGCCCATGGTGGCCATCGCGGCGGTGTACGTGCCGTACCGCAGGCGGACGTTCTACAAGTGGGCGGAGATCAACCGCACCTACCGCCGGACGGTGCGCAGCGGCCGGTCGGTGTGGCGCTCGGACGTGATGGACGCCGGGACCCGGATGGACGGCCGGGAGGTGGAGGTCGGCCCGCCGCCCGGGGTGGGGCGGCTGCGCTGGCTGGCCGCGCCGTTCGGGCCGGACGAGGTCGGGGTGCTGATGCACCTGGAGCGGCGGACGGTGACGGCCGCGATCGAGATCGAGGGCCCGGGTGTCGGCCTGCGCGACTCGGAGGACCAGGAGGCGCTGGTCGACCGGTTCGGCACGCTGCTGAAGCACGTCGCCAACGGGGACGGCTTCGTGACCCGGTTGCAGATCCTGGCCCGGACGCTGCCGGCCGACCCGGACGCGCACGCCAAGGACGTCGAGCGGCGCGGGGACCACGACGCGCCGCGCTGGCTGCAGGATTCGTACGACCAGTTGCAGTCGATGGTGTCGACCTCCTCGGAGCAGCACCGGGCGTACCTGGTGGCCTGCATGCACTACACCCGCGACCTGGCGGCCGAGGCGCACGCGATGGGCCGTACGGCGACCGGTCGGCGGGCCCGGGACGACGAGGGGCTGGCGGCCGTGATGGCGCGCGAGCTGACCGACATCTGCGCCCGGCTGGCGGAGGCGGACATCCGGGTGCGCCAGCCGTTGGGGCAGGCCCGGCTCTCCTCGCTACTGCACTCGATGTACGACCCGGACCACCCGATCGACCACATCCAGGCGATGTCCCGGCGCAACGCCTGGCCGGCCGAACTGGACGCGACCAACCCGCAGTACCTGGAGGCGAAGACCCGCGAGTCGGCGACCCGGGAGCCGTGGTGCCATGCCACCGCGTGGATCAAGGAGTGGCCGCTGACCCCGGTGGGGGTCAACTTCCTGGCGCCGCTGCTGGTGCACACCCCGGACGTGATCCGGACGGTCGCGGTGACGATGGACCTGGAGCCCACCGACGTCGCGATCGAGCGGATGCTGACCGAGAAGACCAACGACGAGGCGGAGGCCAGCCGCGCGGCCAAGATGAACCGGACGGTCGACCCGCGCGACCTGGCCCACACCGGCCGGGTGGACCAGCGCGGCGACGACCTGGCCTCCGGTGCGGCCGGGGTGAACCTGGTCGGCTACATCACGGTGTCCTCGCGCAACCCCGACGCGCTGGCCCGGGACAAGCGCACCATCCGGGCCTCGGCCGGCAAGAGCTACCTCAAGCTGGAGTGGTGCGACCGCGAGCACCACCGGGCCTTCGTCAACACCCTGCCGTTCGCGACCGGCATCCGCCGCTGACGCCCGGTCCGCACCGCTCCACCACCGCCCGTCGACCAGACCAGGAGGCCGTACATGGCGCTCGGCAACCTCTCCGAGGCGTTCACCAGCCTGATGTTCGGCAAGGTGGAGACCACCCGGCTGCCGGTGCGTACCTCCACCGGCCAGGCGCAGGCGGTCTACCTGCCCACCGCCGCGCCGGGGCTGGGCGACTCGGGCGTGATCATCGGCCGTGAGGTGTACAGCGGCAAGGGGTACGTCTACGACCCCTTCCAGCTGTACGGGCAGCAGCTGCCGGCCCCGCACTGGCTGGTGCTCGGCGAGTCCGGCAACGGCAAGTCGGCGCTGGAGAAGACGTACGTGCTGCGGCAGTTGAGGTTCCGCGACCGGCAGGTCGTGGTGCTCGACGCGCAGGGCGAGGACGGCGTCGGCGAGTGGAACCTGATCGCCAACGCGCTGGGCATAAAGTCGATCCGGCTCGACCCGATGGCCGCCCGGGACGGCGGGGTGAAGCTCAACCCGCTGGACCCGGCGATCACCCAGACCGGCCAGTTGTCGCTGCTGCGCACCATCGTCGAGGTCGCGATGGGGCGGGGCCTGGAGGAGCGGGCCGGGTTCGCGCTGAAGGCCGCGCACGCCCATGTGGTGGCGACGGTGAAGGACCGTCAGCCGGTGCTGGACGACATCATCGACACCCTGCGCAGCCCCGAGCTGTCCTCGGTGGAGTCGCTGGGCGTGGCGGTGGACGAGGTGCAGTCCTGGGGCCTGGACGTGGCGCTGGTGCTGGACCGGCTGGTCGACGGCGACCTGCGCGGCATGTTCGACGGGTCGACCACCGACGGCATCGACCTGGACGCGCCGCTGATCGTCTTCGACCTCTCGCACATCGACCGCAACTCGATCGCTATGCCGATCCTGATGGCGATCGTCGGCGTGTGGCTGGAGCACACCTGGATCCGGCCGGACCGGAAGAAGCGTATCTTCCTGGTCGAGGAGGCCTGGCACATTATCAACAGCCCCTTCGTGGCGCAGCTGTTCCAGCGGCTGCTGAAGTTCGGCCGCCGGCTCGGGCTCTCCTTCGTCGCGGTGGTGCACCACCTGTCCGACGTGGTGGACGGTGCGGCGGCCAAGGAGGCGTCGGCGATCCTGAAGATGGCCTCCACCCGGACGATCTACATGCAGAAGGCGGAGGAGGCGCGGTCCACCGGCCGGGTGCTGGGCCTGCCGCGCTGGGCGGTGGAGATCATCCCCACCCTGTCGCCGGGCATCGCGGTCTGGGACGTCAACGGCAATGTCCAGGTGGTCAAGCACATCATCACCGAGGCCGAGCGGCCGCTGGTGTACACCGACCGTGCGATGACCGAGGACGCGGTGGCCGAACGGGACCGGGCCGAGCGACAGTTGGCTGCCGAGCCGGGAGTCTGAGCGGCCGGTCGGGGGTCTGAGCGGCCGGGTCGGGGGGCCTGGGCGGGTCGGGCGGGTGGTCTGGGCGGGGAGGCCCGGACGGGGGCACCGGCGCTGGTCGGACGGCGACGGTTCGTCAGGAGGTAATCCTCTCGTTACGTTCGACATCCTGACAGCTACGCGCGTTGACTCTAGGCTTCACAGGCGCAACACATCACCCAGACGCCCGGTCAAGTCCACAGCGGGCGCTCCTCCAAGGTGCAGGGGACCCTCATGCTCACCGTCAGATCCCGACGCGCGGCGCTCGCCGTCGTCGCCGCCGCAGGTCTGGTCGGCACGGTGGCCGTGCCGACGGCCGCGCAGGCCGCCGACGCCAACGCCAAGCGTCACAAGACCGTCAACCTCCAGCTGCTGGCGATCAACGACTTCCACGGCAACCTGGAGCCCCCGGCCGGTTCGTCCGGCACCATCCGGGAGATCGACCCGGCCACCGGCAAGGAGGTCTCGACCCCGGCCGGCGGCATCGAGTACCTGGCCACCGAGCTGCGCAAGGCCCGGATCCCGGCCGACGACTCGATCACCGTCGCGGCCGGCGACATCATCGGCGCCAGCCCGCTCACCTCGGCGCTCTTCCACGACGAGCCGACCATCGAGGCGATGGACAAGCTCGGCCTGGACGTCACCTCGGTCGGCAACCACGAGTTCGACGAGGGCGCGCAGGAGCTGCTGCGCATGCAGGACGGCGGCTGCCACCCGGTCGACGGCTGCTACGAGCCCGGCCGCACGTTCAAGGGCGCCAACTTCAACTACCTGTCGGCCAACGTCACCGACGAGAAGACCGGCAAGCCGCTGCTGGCCCCGTACTGGGTGACCAAGTCCCAGGGCGTGAAGGTCGGCTTCATCGGCGTCACCCTGGAGGGCACGCCGAACATCGTGACCGCCGAGGGCGTCAAGGGCCTGAAGTTCGCCAACGAGGTCACCACGATCAACAAGTACGCCGCCGAGCTCAAGGCCAAGGGCGTCAACTCGATCGTCGCGCTGATCCACGAGGGCGGGTACCCGGCCAGCAGCGTCTACAACTACGACTGCGGCCCGGCCGGCCAGGGTATCTCCGGTCCGATCGTCGACATCTCCAAGAAGCTCGACCCGTCGATCGGCGCCATCGTCACCGGCCACACCCACAACGCGTACGCCTGCACCATCCCCGACCCCAACGGCGTCCCGCGCTCGGTCACCAGCGCCGCCTCCTTCGGCCGGCTGTACACCGAGATCGACATGAAGCTGGACAAGACCACCGGCGAGATCGTCCGCCCGACGGTCAAGGCCGAGAACCACGTGGTGCGCCGCACCGTCGAGAAGGCGCCCGACATGACGGCGCTGGTCGACCACTACTCCAAGCTGGCCGCCCCGATCGCCAACCGGCCGATCGGCTACATCGCCTCGGACATCAACGGCCGCGGCAACAGCGACCTGGAGAAGCCGCTCGGTGACCTGATCGCCGACGCGCAGGTGGAGGGGCTCGCCCCGGCCGCCAAGGGCGGGGCGCAGGTCGCCTTCATGAACCCCGGCGGCATCCGCTCCGACCTGGTCTACAAGGCCTCCGGCGCCGAGGGCGACGGCGTGGTGACCTACGGCGAGGCGTTCACCGTCCAGCCGTTCACCAACATGATGCAGGTCAAGACGCTGACCGGCGCCCAGCTGGTGCAGCTGCTCCAGCAGCAGGTCAGCGGCTCCAACGCGGCCGCGCCGAAGATCCTCCAGGCGTCCTCGGGCCTCCACTACACCCTGGACATGCGCAAGACCGGTGCGGACCGGGTGGTCGTCGACTCGATCCGGCTGAACGGCGCCCCGATCGACCAGGCCGCCAAGTACCGGGTCGCGGCCAATGAGTTCCTGGCCGGCGGCGGCGACGGCTTCCCGGCCTTCGCGGCCGGCACCGACAAGCTCGTCGGCGCCTCCGACCTGGACGTCTTCGCCGCCTACCTGGGCGCCCACAGCTCGGCGGCCTCGCCGCTGAAGGCCCCGGCGCAGGATCGGATCAAGGTCATCGGCCCGGGCGTCGACATCGACTGACCGTGAGCCGGTACAGGACGGGCGGGGCGCTGTCGGGGCGCCCCGCCCGTCCTGCGTTGTCCGCCCGTCCCGCCCTATTCGGGGGCGGGGCCGCCGGGCAGCCGGACGGTCGCCAGCGCGCCCGGGCCGCCGTCCCCGGCCGGGCCCAGCGACACCTCGCCGCCCGCCTCCCGGACGCTCTGCGCGACGATGGACAGGCCCAGGCCGGAACCGGGCAGCTGTCGAGAGGACGGCGAACGCCAGAACCGGTCGAACACGTACTGCAGTTCCTCCGGCGGAATGCCGGGGCCGTGGTCGCGGACGGTCAACACGCCCTGCTGGAGCCGGACTTCGATGGTGCCGCCGGGCGGGCTGTACTTGACCGCGTTGTCCAGCAGGTTGATCACCGCCCGTTCGAGCCCGGCGGCGTCGCCGTGCACGAACCAGGGGTCGGTCGCGGTCTCGAAGACCAGCCCCGGGCCGCGCAGCTTCGCCCGCTCGACCGCCCGCCCGGCGATCTCGTGCAGGGCCACCACGGTGGGGTTGTGGACCGGCTTGGGGGAGTCCGGGCGGGACAGCTGGAGCAGGTCCCCGATCAGGACGGTGAGCTCCTGCATCTGCGCCTTCATGTTGCCCAGCAGCTTGGTCTTGGTCGCGGCGGGCAGCGGGCGGCCCGTGTCGTTGCTGCGGATCAGCAGGTCGACGTTGGTGCGCAGCGAGGTGAGCGGGGTGCGCAGCTCGTGCCCGGCGTCGGCGATCAGACGGGTCTGCCGCTCGCGGGAGTTGGCGAGGGCGGTGCTCATCGAGTTGAAGGAGGTGGAGAGCCGGGCGATCTCGTCGTCCCCGTGCACGGGGATGGTGGTGCCGACCTCCTCGGTGCGGGCGATGTGCTCGACGGCGTCGGTGAGTTGGTCGACGGGCTTGAGCGCGGACCGGGCGACCACGCGGCCGGCGATGGCGGCGAGGATGATCCCGCCGAGGGCCACGCCGCCGAGGAGGAGGGCGAGCCGCTGGAGGGAGTCCTCGATGGGCTGGGAGGGGGTCGCCACCATGACGACGACGGGCACCTGGAAGCTGTGGTTCAGGGTCAGCCGGACGATCGCGGGGTCGCCGTTGGTGTACCGGCCGTCCCGGATGATCGACTGGCCCGGCTTGAGCCGGAATCCGGCGGCGTCCGCCGACGTGGCCACGATGGCCTTGGTCGCCCCGGGGGGCAGGCAGACGCCCTCGGCCCCGGCCCGGAGGAACTGGGTGTCCCGGGGGACGGCTCCGCTGATGTCCGGGATGACGACGCCGCGCTGGTTCTCCAGCGCGGCTTCCGGGGTGGCGTAGCAGACCAGGGGGTTCCTCCCGATCGGTGCTGCGGGAGCACCCGCCAGGTCCGCCCGGACCTGGTCGTACAGCTGCTTCTCCACGATGAACCAGCAGGCCAGCGCCGACAGGGCGATGGCCACCGCGACCGCGGCCGCGCTCAGGAAGGTGAGGCGGCTGCGGAGGGAGCGGGAGCGGAGCCAGTGGGAGAGGCGCCGGCGGCGGGGGACGCCGGGTGGAGCCAGTGGCGGGGGCGGGTAGGGCGTGGGGGAGGTCACGTGGTGGCGCCGGCGGCCGGGCGCAGGGCGTAGCCGACGCCGCGCACGGTCTGGATGAGGCGGGGCATGCCGCCCTGCTCGGTCTTGCGGCGCAGGTACATCACGTAGACGTCCAGGGAGTTGGAGGAGGGTTCGAAGTCGAAGCCCCAGACGGCCTTGAGGATCTGTTCGCGGGTGAGGACCTGGCGGGGGTGGGCGAGGAACATCTCCAGCAGCATGAACTCGGTGCGGGTGAGTTCGACGGGCTTGCCGGCGCGGGTGACCTCGCGGGTGGCGGTGTTCATCCGCAGGTCGGCGAAGGCCAGCACCTCGCTCTCGTCCTCGGCGGCGGCGCGGGCGGCGGCCTCGGTGGCGAGGGCGTTGCGGCGCAGCAGGGCGCGGACGCGGGCGAGCAGTTCGTCGAGTTCGAAGGGCTTGGCGAGGTAGTCGTCGGCGCCGACGTCCAGGCCGGTGACGCGGTCGCCGACGGCGTCGCGGGCGGTGAGCATCAGGACGGGGACGGTGTCGCCGCGGGAGCGCATCCGGCGGACGGCGGTGAGGCCGTCCATCCGGGGCATCATGATGTCCAGCAGGACGAGGTCGGGCCGGTCGCGTTCGACGGATTCCAGGGCCTCGTAGCCGTCGGTGGCGGTGGCGACCTCGTAGCCCTCGAAGGCGAGGCTGCTCTCCAGGGCGTCCCGGAGGGCGGGTTCGTCGTCGACCACGAGGAGCCGGGCGGAGGGGTGGCCGGCCTCGGCGGCGGTGCGGTCGTCGGCGGACGGGGTCATGGGCTGCTGCCCTTTCTCGTCGGGTGGAGGGCCTGCTGGGGGTACCGGGGGTAATTGTCCGTCTTACAGGTTCTGGCCGGCCTCCAGTTTCGGCAGAACCTGCTTGATGTCGTTGATCGGGATGGCGAAGCCGAGGCCGACGCTGCCGGCGCTGCTGCTGCCGCCGCCGGCGGTGGAGCTGGCGCCGCTGGGGGCGTACATCGCCGAGTTGATGCCGATGACCTGGCCGTTGGCGTTGATGAGCGGGCCGCCGGAGTTGCCGGGGTTGAGGGCGGCGTCGGTCTGGAAGGCCTTGTAGGTGGTGGTGCTGCCGCTGTTCTGCTGGGGGAGGTTGCCGCGCGTGCCGGGCAGGTTGGGCAGGCCGGGCAGGCTGGGGAAGCCGAAGCCGCCGTTGCTGCTGGTGGTGCCCTCGTCGAGCTGGACGGTGACGTCGCGGTTCTCGGCGCTGATGATGCCGGAGGTGACGGTGCCGGTGAGGCCGTCGGGGTTGCCGATGGCGACGACGGGGTCGCCGACGGCCACGCCGGAGGAGTCGCCGAGGGTGGCGGGGGTGAGGTTCTTGCCGCCGCTCGCGGTGATCACGGCGACGTCGAGGGACTTGTCGGTGCCGGTGACGGTGGCCGGGGCGGTGGAGCCGTCCTTGAAGGCGACGGTGATCTGGCCGCCGTCGGCGGCGGTGTCGATCACGTGGTAGTTGGTGAGGATCCGTCCGCTGGTGTCGAGGATGACGCCGGTGCCGGTGGCGGTGCCGTTGCCGTTCTTGACGGTGATCTGGACGACGCTCGGCGAGACGGCGGCGGCGATGGCCGGCACGTCGGCGCCGCCGTCGGAGCGGGCGGAGACGGGGCTGGCGACGGTGCTGGTGCGGGCGGCGGAGCCGTGCTGCTCGGCGGCGACGAACCCGCCGGTGACGCCGCCGATGACGGCGGCGACCGCGGCGACGGCGGTGACCAGGGCGAGCCGTCCGCGCAGCAGGCCGCGCCGGGCGCGGTTGCCGTGGCCGCCGTGGCCGCCGGGCTGGCCGGCGGTGGGCGGCTCGGGGGGCATGGGCGGGGGCGGGGTCGGGGAGTCGAAGCCGCCTGCCGAGTGGTCCTCGTGGTACCCGTAGGCGGTCGTGGCGGCGCTGCTGCCGAGGACGGTGCCCTCGACCACGCGGGGCTCGTACGGGCCGTACTGCTCGTCGTGGTGCTGCTGCTGTTCGCTCATGCCGACCAACGTCCGCCTGGTGGATGAGGATGGCATGAGAACCGGCTCAGAAGGGTCCGAGAAGCCCGTTGGGTTCTCATAAAGCCTGGTCAGGCGGTGTGCGGTGGCGGGTGGAGCGGAGTGCGCTACTCCGCTTCCCCGGTCGGGACCGCCGCGGCGCCGCCACAGCCGCAGGAACGGCGGATCACCAGGCGGGACGGGAACTTGCGGACCCGCTCGGTGTCCGATCCGGGCACCATCAGCGAGTCGTCGAGCACCAGGTCCACGGCGGCCCGGGCCATCGCGTCGCGGTCGGAGGCGACGGTGGTCAGCGGCGGGTCGGCGAGTGCGGCCTCGGGGACATCGTCGAAGCCGGTCACCGCGAGGTCCTCCGGGACCTTCAGCCCGACCTCGCGGGCGGCCCGCAGCACGCCGATCGCCTGGTCGTCGGTGGAGCAGAAGATCGCCCGCGGCCGGTCCGGCGAGCGCAGCACCCCGAGCGCGACCTCGTACGCGCCGTAGCGGTGGAAGGGCGCGTCGATCAGGTGGGGCTCGGTGGGCAGGCCGTGCGCGTCCATGGCGCGCTGCCAGCCCTCGACGTGGTCGATGACCGGGTCGCCGGGGGCGGGGGACTCGACCGGGCCGCCGAAGCAGGCCACGTACGGGTGCCCGTGCACCTCCAGCAGGTGGCGGACGACGGCCTCGGCGCCGCCCACGTCGTCGGTGACCACCGCGACGTCGTCGATCGCCTCGGGGCGGCGATGCAGCAGCACGACCTTGGCGCCCTCCATCGCGGCGAACTCCTCGGCGGCGCGCTGCGAGGGGCCCTGGCTGACCAGGATCAGGCCGGAGACGCGCATACCGAGGAAGGCCCGGACGTAGTGCACCTCGCGGTCGTCCACGTAGTCGGAGTTGCCGATCAGCACGAGCTTGCCGCGCTCGGAGGCCGCCCGTTCCACGGCGTGCGCCATCTCGGCGAAGAAGGGCTGGCGGGCGTCCGGGACGACCATGCCGATCAGGTTGGTCCGGCGGGAGGCCATCGCCTGGGCGACGCTGTTCGGCCGGTAGCCGAGCTGCTCGATCGCGGCGAGGACCTTCTCCCGGGTCGCGGGCGCGACCGGGCGCGGCCCGTTGTTGATGACGTAGCTGACGACCGCGGTCGAGGTACCAGCCAGCCGGGCTACATCGTCGCGCGTCACTTTGGCCACGGGGGGAGTCTACGCGTGTGGCGTGCGCGTCGGCAGTGGGACCTGGGGCCCGTCTTCGAACTCCCGCCTGCGTGGCGACGCTCCCCCAGCCTTCGGCCGGGAGGTACCCCCAGGGCACAAACGCACCTCGCCGCGTTGTCGTCGGTCGCCGATGGCCCCCAGCCTCCGGCCGGGAGGTGCCCCCACCGCATGGACTCCCTCCTCCGCCTTGCGATGCACGCACCCCAACGCCGCCACGCCCGCCCTCCGGGCGGACGACGGGAGTTCGAAGACGGGCCCCAGGGCTTTCCGTCAGGGCTTTCGGCAGGTGCCGGGGAGCGAACCGGACAAGCCGGGCGGGGGTGGCCCGCCCGGCCGTCGGTCAGGCCTCCAGCGGCGCCGAGGGGCGCTGGGCGAGCTCCGGGCGCTCGCCCTTCTCCGGCTTCTCCGGGACGACGAAGCGGTAGCCGACGTTGCGCACGGTGCCGATCAGCTGCTCGTGCTCGACGCCGAGCTTGGCGCGCAGCCGGCGGACGTGCACGTCCACCGTCCGGGTACCGCCGAAGTAGTCGTAGCCCCAGACCTCCTGCAGCAGCTGGGCCCGGGTGAAGACCCGGCCGGGGTGCTGGGCGAGGTACTTGATCAGCTCGAACTCCTTGAAGGTGAGGTCGAGCGCCCGGCCCTTGAGCTTGGCGGAGTAGGTGGCCTCGTCGACCGTGAGGTCGCCGTTGCGGATCTCCATCGGGCTGTCGTCGGTGCTGATGTGGAGCCGGCCGAGTGCGAGCCGCAGCCGGGCCTCGACCTCGGCGGGGCCGGCCGTGTCCAGCAGGACGTCGTCGATGCCCCACTCGGCGGTGACGGCGGCGAGGCCGCCCTCGGTCACCACCAGGATCAGCGGGCAGCCGATGCCGGTGGAGCGCAGCAGCTGGCAGAGGCTGCGGATCTGCGGCAGGTCGCGCCGGCCGTCGACCAGGATGACGTCCGCACTGGGGGTGTCCACCAGGGCGGATCCCTCGGCGGGGGCCACCCGGACGTTGTGCAGCAGCAGGCCGAGGGCCGGCAGCACCTCCGCGGAGGGTTGCAGAGCGTTGGTGAGGAGGAGGAGAGAACTCATACCCGGTAGTCCCCTTTCCGGGTCGTCGCGGTCGCGTTACGGCTGCCGCCACAGCCGGATGGCGCACGTGCTGAGGTCGGGGGGAGGTGGACGGACGCCCGAGGAGCGCCGGAGGGCCGGCCGGTGCGCAGGACGCGACGGCGCACGCGCCGAGGGTCCCGCAACCCTTGGCGCACCGTTTCTGTCCTGTTCATCCCGCGAACCCTCCGGTTTGTTCCGGTCCCGGGCGGCGGCCCGGGTGCCGGGTGGACACCCCGGCCGGCCGGGGCACGTCGTCGTGCCGCGTGGGGCGGGGCGGTTCCCGCGACGCGCCGGGGGTGGGCCGACGAATCGCAAGAATGTCCGTACTGGCGTCCTGAAAGCACAAAAGGACCCGGGGGCGACTCTGCCCGGATCCCTCTTGGACGTCGAGGATAGCCGACGGCCATCCGCGCCGGGAGGGCTCGAATCCGGCGGTTCGCCCAATCCGGGCGCGCGCCGGGTGAGCCTGGACACAGCTTCGAGCCGTCCTCCGGGCCCCCTCGGCCAGGGCGATTGCCGGTCGTGGCGGCGGACACGCCATCATGGGACGCACATCGGCGGCGCCGTGCGAGTCCATCTTTCGGGTGGTCGGGCAGCCCGGTGGCGAGCCGGACCGGGGCACCGGGGCCGGGCGAGGACGACGAGAAGGGGTGGCCCCGATGGGTGCGACCACGGAGCCCGCGAGCGGCGCCCGGGTGCGCGGGACGATCCGCTACTGGGCGGCCGCGAAGTCCGAGGCCGGGCTGGCCGAGGAGCCGTACGAGGCGGTGACCCTGGCGGAGGCGCTGGCACAGGCCAGGCGGCGGCACGCGGACCGGCCGAAGCTCGTCCAGTTGCTCGGGCACTGCTCCTACCTGGTCGACGGCTCCCAGGTCGGCGGCCGGGACCACACGACCGTAGCCCTCACCGAGGGCGGCACGGTCGAGGTGCTGCCGCCGTTCGCGGGAGGCTGAGCGGCGTGACGGACATGAACAACGCGAACCAGGGCGGCTACGGCGAGTGGCCGCAGCAGCCCCCGCCGCCCCAGCCGCCCTACCGGCATCCGCAGCAGCAGCCCCAGCCCCAGCCCCCGTACCCGCAGGCCCAGGCGCCGCAGCCGGGGCAGCAGCCGCCGTACGGCCACCCGGGGTACGGGCAGCCGCCGATGGACGACGCGGCGACCACGCTGCTGCCGCCCGTCCCCGCGATGGACGACGCCACGGCGACCACGCTGCTGCCGCCCGTCCCCCCGATGGACGACGCGGCCGCGACGACGCTGCTGCCGCCGGTGGTCGTGTCCGGCGCGAGGCCGCCCGCCCCGCCGGCCTGGACGCCCGCCCCGCCGCCGCCGGTGGCACGGCACGCCGCGCCGCCGCAGGCCCGGCA
>NZ_JBHVWW010000090.1:0-31496 GCF_042882025.1 Kitasatospora sp. NPDC058243 | reverse complement strand
GCCCGGCACCCCGCCGCCCGCCGCCGGCAGCGGCGGCGAGCAGACCCCGGCGGGCGACCAGGCCTCGCCCGCCGCGACGGCCCCCGCCGCCGGTGGCCCGGCCGGCGCCACCACGGGGAAGCCGAGCGGCAAGGCGAGCCCGAAGACGGCCCCCGCCACCCCGTCCGGGGCCGCCACCGACACCCCGTCGTCCTCGCCGAGCGCCAACCCCGACTGCGCGGTGGACGCCAGCGGCCTGACCGCCGGCGCGCCCGCCACCGGGGACGTCGTCCCGCAGCAGAACTGGACGCTGGCGACCAGCCGGCTGGCGCTGCACGGCGCGGCCTTCCACGGCGTCTACGACGTGCGGACCCCGACCGGCACCAAGCGGGTGCTGAAGTTCGTGGTGGACACCGTCGACATCGACAACCTCGACATGTCGACGTTGCAGGGCAACGGCAAGACCTTCCACGTGAAGGGCGCCCCCGGCTCGACCTCGACCATGCGCAAGGGCCCGGTCACGATGTACGTGGAGCGGTTGTCCGGCCACCTCTCCAAGGTGCTCGGCCTGCCGATCCCGATCGACCTGGGCGAGATCACGCTCACCCCGGACACCCTGCCGCGCTGGCTGTACGACCTGATCGGCTCGATCCCGATCCCGCTGGACCTGGAGCTGACCGGGGTCACCGCCAAGCAGGCCGGCCAGTTCGGCGGCACGCTGACCATCCCCGGCATGCGCCTGTTCAACGACGACGCGCCGTACAGCGACAAGTAGACGCGCCGTACGGCGACGAGTAGGCGACCGGCAGTCGCGCCACGGCGGCGGCGACGTCGCGAGAACGCCCGTGGGGCGGCCCTCCACCGGAGGACCGCCCCACGGGCGTCGGTGCCACGGGGGTGTTACTCGCCCCGGGTGCCCAGGTGGTGCACCTGGACCATGTTGGTGTTGCCGGGGATGCCGGGGGGCGAGCCGGCGGTGACGATGACGGTCGCGCCCTCGGCGAGCTGGCCCATGCTGAGCAGCTCGCGGTCGACCTGGGCGACCATCGCGTCGGTGGACCCGACCTGCTCGGTGACGTGCGCCTCGACGCCCCAGCTCAGCGAGAGCTGGTTGCGGGTGGCGACGTCCGGGGTGAACGCGATCACCGGGATCGGCGAACGGTAGCGGGACAGGCGGCGGGCGGTGTCACCGGACTTGGTGAACGCGACCAGCGCCTGGCCGTTCAGGAAGTCGCCCAGCTCGCACGCGGCGCGGGCGATCGAGCCGCCCTGGGTGCGCGGCTTGCGGCCCGGGTTGAGCGGCTGGAGGCCCTGGGACAGCAGCTCCTCCTCGGCCCTCTCGGCGATCCGGCTCATGGTGCGGACGGTCTCGATCGGGTACTTGCCGACGCTCGACTCGGCGGACAGCATGACCGCGTCGGTGCCGTCCAGGATGGCGTTGGCGACGTCGGAGACCTCGGCGCGGGTGGGGCGCGAGGCGTGGATCATCGACTCCATCATCTGGGTGGCGACGATGACGGGCTTGGCGTTGCGGCGGGCCAGCGTGATCAGCTGCTTCTGGACCAGCGGCACCCGCTCCAGCGGGTACTCGACGGCCAGGTCGCCGCGGGCGACCATGATGGCGTCGAAGGCGAGGACGATCTCCTCCATGGCCTCGACGGCCTGCGGCTTCTCGATCTTGGCGATGACCGGCACGCGGATGCCGACCTCGTCCATGACCTCGTGGACGTCCTTGACGTCGTCCGCGTTGCGGACGAAGGACAGGGCGACCATGTCGACGCCCAGGCGCAGCGAGAAGCGCAGGTCGTCCTTGTCCTTCTCGGACAGGGCGGGCACGTTCACGGCCGCGCCGGGCAGGTTGATGCCCTTGTTGTTCGAGAGCACGCCGCCCTCGATCACCACGGTCTTCACCCGCGGGCCGTCGACGCTGACGACCTCCAGGGCGATGACGCCGTCGTTGATCAGGATCGGGTCGCCGGGCTTGACGTCGCCGGGCAGGCCCTTGTAGGTGGTGCCGCAGATGTGCTGGTCACCGGGGACGTCCTCGGTGGTGATGGTGAACTCGTCGCCGTTGTCGACGGTCACCGGGCCGTTGGCGAAGGTCGCCAGACGGATCTTGGGACCCTGGAGGTCGGCCAGGACGCCGATGGCCTTGCCGGTGTCCTCCGAGACCTGGCGGACCTTGCGGTACCGCTCCTCGTGGTCCGCGTGGTTGCCGTGGCTCATGTTCAGTCGGGCGACGTTCATGCCCGCCTCGACGATGGCCTTCAGCTGTTCGTAGGAGTCCGTCGCCGGACCCAGGGTGCAGACAATTTTCGCTCGGCGCATATGGATCAGTCTATCCGTTCGTGTTATAGGTGCATTCGGCACGAATCGTGAGGAATCGCCAACGAAGGATCCCGAGGGGCGAGACGGCGTCCAGTCAGTCCCCGGACGGCCGGTGGACCAGGGCGAAGGCCTGTCGGGCGATCTCCAGTTCCTCGTCGGTGGGCACCACGGCGACCGCCACCCGGGCGTACGCGGGCGAGATGATCCGGGCCTCGCCGGAGCGCACCGAGTTCAGCTCGGGGTCGACCGCGATGCCCAGTTCGTCCAGCCCGGCGGTGGCCGCCGCGCGCACCGGCGCCGCGTTCTCCCCGACGCCCGCGGTGAACGCGATCGCGTCCACCCGGCCGAGTACGGCGTAGTAGCCGCCGATGTACTTGCGCAGCCGGTGGATGTACGCGTCGAAGGCGAGCTTCGCGTCGGCGTCCCCGGCCTCGGCCCGGCGCATGATCTCGCGCATGTCGTTGTCGCCGCACAGGCCGCGCAGACCGCTGCGGCGGTTGAGCAGGTCGTCGATCTCGTCGATCGACAGCCCGCCCACCCGGTGCAGGTGGAACACCACACCGGCGTCGATGTCGCCCGAACGGGTGCCCATGACCAGGCCCTCCAGCGGGGTCAGGCCCATCGAGGTGTCCAGGCAGCGACCGCCGGCGACCGCCGAGGCGGAGGCGCCGTTGCCCAGGTGCAGCACGATCACGTTCACCTCGGCCGGGTCCTTGCCGAGCAGCCGGGCGGTGGCCCGCGAGACGTACTGGTGCGAGGTGCCGTGGAAGCCGTAGCGGCGTACCCGGTGCTCGTCGGCCACGGCCTTGTCGATCGCGTACCGGGCCGAGAACTCCGGCATCGAGGCGTGGAAGGCGGTGTCGAAGACGGCCACCTGGGGGAGGTCCGGGCGCAGCGCGCGGGCCACCTCGATGCCGGTGATGTTGGCCGGGTTGTGCAGCGGCGCGACCGGGATCAGCCGGCGGATCTCCTTGAGCACGTCGTCGGTGACCACGGTCGGCTCGGTGAACCGCTTGCCGCCGTGCACCACCCGGTGGCCGATCGCGGCCAGCTCGGGGGAGTCCAGTCCGAGGCCGTCGGCGGCCAGCTCCTCGGCGACGGCCTTCAGGGCGGCGGAGTGGTCCGGGAAGAGCTGCGGCAGCTCGCGCGGCCCGCCCGCGTGCGGGGTGTGCACCAGCCGCCCGCCGGGCTCGCCGATCCGCTCCACCAGGCCGGAGGCCAGCCGGGCACCGTCCAGCATGTCGATCAGCTGGTACTTCACCGACGAGGAGCCGGCGTTCAGCACGAGAACGCGCGTTCCATCGCTCATGCGGCCACCTCGCTGCGCTCGGCGGTCGCTTCGCGAAACGCGCACCTCTTGATGATTCGCTCGCTGCGCCCACTCATGCCTTCGGCTCCTTCTCGTCCTGGGCCTGGATGGCGGTGATCGCGACGGTGTTGACGATGTCCTGGACCAGCGCGCCGCGCGAGAGGTCGTTGACGGGCTTGCGCAGGCCCTGGAGGACGGGGCCGACCGCAACCGCGCCCGCCGAGCGCTGGACCGCCTTGTAGGTGTTGTTGCCGGTGTTGAGGTCCGGGAAGATCAGCACGGTCGCCCGGCCCGCCACCGCGGAGCCCGGCAGCTTGGTGGCCGCGACGTGGGCGTCCACCGCCGCGTCGTACTGGATCGGGCCCTCGACCAGGATGTCCGGCCGCAGCTCGCGGACCAGCTCGGTGGCCTTGCGGACCTTGTCGACGTCCGCGCCGGAGCCGGAGGTGCCGGTCGAGTACGAGAGCATCGCGACCCGCGGCTCCACCCCGAACTGGGCGGCGGTGGCGGCGGACTGGATCGCGATGTCGGCCAGCTGCTGGGCGTCCGGGTCGGGGTTGACCGCGCAGTCGCCGTACACCAGCACCTTGTCGGCCAGGCACATGAAGAAGACGCTCGACACGATGGCCGCGCCCGGCGAGGTCTTGATCACCTCGAAGGCAGGCCGGATGGTCGCGGCGGTGGAGTGCACCGCGCCGGAGACCATGCCGTCCGCGATGCCCTCCTGGACCATCAGGGTGCCGAAGTACGAGACGTCGGTGACCACGTCCAGCGCCAGCTCGACGGTCATCCCCTTGTGGGCGCGCAGCCGGGCGTACAGCTCGGCGAACTGGCGGCGCAGCGGGCTGGTGGTCGGGTCGACGATCCGGACCTGGGCGCGGTCGCCGCCCGGCTGTTCCTGCGGGAGGTCGATGCCGAGGCCCGCGGCCTTGCGGCGCACCGCGTCGGCCTCGCCGAGCAGGGTGAGGTCGCAGATGTTGCGGCGCAGCAGGATCTCGGCCGCGCGCAGCACCCGCTCCTCGGTGCCCTCCGGCAGGACGACGTGCCGCCGGCTCGCCCGGGCCCGCTCCAGCAGCTCGTGCTCGAACATCATCGGGGTGACGCGTTCGGACCGGCCGACCTCGATCAGGTTGGTCAACTCGGCCGTGTCGACGTGCAGTTCGAACAGTCCGAGGGCGATCTCGGCCTTCCGCGGACTGGCCGCGGTGAGCTTGCCCTCCAGGTGGGTGAGGGTCGCGGCGGTCGGCCAGCTGCCCTCCGGGACGACCGCGACCGGGGTGCCGGGGGCGAGCCGGGCGGCCAGCGCCATCACGTTCGGGCCGGGGTGCTGGCCGAGCGTCAGCAGCACGCCGGCGATCGGCGGGGCGCCGGCGGCGTGCGCGGCCAGCGAGCCGATCACCAGGTCGGCGCGGTCCCCGGGGGTGACGACCAGGGCGCCCTCGGTCAGGGCGTCCAGGAAGGTGGGCAGCATGGCGCCGCCGAAGACGAAGCCGCGGACGTCCCGGGCCAGGCCGGCGGCGTCCCCGAGCAGGACCTCGGCGCCGGTCGTCTCGACCAGCTGGGCGACGGTCGGCGCGGCCAGCGCCGGCTCCTCCGGGATGACGTAGGCGGGGATCGGCAGCTTCTCGGTGAGCTTGCGCTGGATCCGCTGCTTGGCACCCGGGGTGACCCGGTTGGCGATCATCGCCAGGGTCTCGCAGCCCAGGTCGGTGAACGCCCGGTGGGCGTTGCGGACCTCGGCGATGACGGCCTCCGGGTCCTCGGCGTGCCCGCCGACCACCGGCAGCACGGCGGCGCCGAACTCGTTGGCCAGCCGGGCGTTGAAGGCCAGTTCGTCCGGGATGTTGGTGTCGGCGAAGTCGGTGCCGAGCACCAGCACCGCCTGGCAGCGCCGCTCCAGCGCGCGGAAGCGGTCGACCAGGGTGGAGACCAGCTCGTCCTGCCCGCGGGCGGCCTGCAGCGCGGCGGCCTCCTCGTAGCTGAGCCCGTACAGCTCGGAACTCGGCAGGTCGATCCGGTACCGGCCGCGCAGCAGCTCCACCACGTGGTCCGAGCCCGGCTCGCCCCCGGCCTGGCGGCCGGCAGGCGCCCCCGCGTGCGCGTGCACCAGCGGCCGGAACACCCCGACCCGGTCCACCTGGCGGGTGAGCAGTTCCATGACCCCGAGTTCGACCGCCTGCCGGCCGTCCCCCCGGTCGATACCGGTCACGTACACGCTGCGCGCCACGTGGGTGTCTCCGTCCCGTCGTCTCGGAATATGGCCATATCGACCATACCTTCGCACCACGAACGGGCGTCCGCGAGCAGAGCGGCCCGGCGGGGGCAAGGGCTGAACGTCCTGGGCTCGGGGTTTGCGCCGCGGCCCGCCCTTGATGTACCTACATGATGTAGTTACATTGGAAGGCATGGAGACCATGGGACTGCGTGAGCTCAACCAGAACCCGTCCAAGGCGGTCGCGCGGGTCCGGGCCGGCGCGACGATCGTCGTCACCGACCGCGGGCGGCCCGTGCTGAGACTGGTGCCGGAGGAACCCCCGGCGACGACCCTCGAACGCATGATCGCGGCCGGCGAGGTCACCCCGCCCGCCGAGGAGGGCATGCCCGAGCTGGCCCTCGACCTGCTGCCGGACATCAGCAGCCTCTCGGACCTGCTGGTGGAAGACCGCGAACGGGAGCGGAACCGTTGATCTACCTCGACTCCTGCGCGCTGCTGAAGTGCATCAAGCCGGAGCCGGAGACGGCCGCACTGCGGGCGTGGCGGCAGGCGCTGCCCGCCGGGACCGAGCTGATCACCAGCGCGCTGGCCCGGCTGGAGATCACCCGCACCCTGCTCCGCGCGGGCCTGGCCCACCAGCAGGTCCCCTACTACGTGGACCAGGCGCTCCGGGGCAGCCACCAGGTCGACCTCAGCAGCGCGGTGCTCGCCCGGGCGCTCTCCTACCGCACTCCGCGCCTCGGCTCGCTGGACGCGTTGCACCTGGCCAGCGCGGACCCGTTCCGCACGGAGCTGACCGAGTTCATCACCTACGACCGCGAGCTGGGCAGGGCCGCGGAGGACCTCGGCTTCCCGGTGTCGGCACCGAGCTGAGGGCCTGCCCGGCCGGGCAGGCCCTCAGACGCTCAGGCCCTCAGACGCTCAGGCCCTCAGACACTCAGGTGCTCAGGCCCTCAGCGGGCCGGGCGGAGCCAGAGGGTGGCGAGCGGGGGGAGGACCAGTTCGGCGGAGCGGGGCTGGTCGTGCCAGGGGGTCGGTTCGGCCTTGACCGGGTGGGAGTTGCCGATGCCGCCGCCGCCGTAGGCCTCGGCGTCGGTGTTGAGCAGTTCCTCCCACAGCTGGTCGCGGCCGTCCAGGTCGGGCAGGCCGACCCGGTGGCCGTGCCGGACGACGGGGGAGAAGTTGCAGACCGCGACCAGCGGCGAGCCGTCGGCCGCGTACCGGACGAAGGAGAGCAGGTTGTCCTCGGCGGCGCCGCCGTCGAGCCAGCGGAAGCCGTCCGGGGTGGTGTCCCGTTCCCAGAGGGCGGGGGTGTCCAGGTAGTGCCGGTTGAGGTCGCGGACCAGCCGGCGGACGCCGTGGTGGTCCTGGTGGGCGGGCCACTGCTCGTCGAGCACCCACCACTGCGGGCCCTGCTCGTGGTCCCATTCCGCGCCCTGGGCGAACTCCTGTCCCATGAAGAGCAGTTGCTTGCCCGGGTGGGACCACATGAAGCCCAGGTAGGCGCGGTGGTTGGCGCGCTGCTGCCACCAGTCGCCGGGCATCTTGGAGACCAGCGCCTGCTTGCCGTGCACCACCTCGTCGTGCGAGATCGGCAGGACGTAGTTCTCCGAGTAGGCGTACACCATCGAGAAGGTGATCTCGTTGTGGTGGAACTTGCGGTGCACCGGCTCCTTGGACATGTAGACCAGCGAGTCGTGCATCCAGCCCATGTTCCACTTGAGCCCGAAGCCGAGGCCGCCGGCGTCGGTGGGGCGGGTGACGCCGTCCCAGGCGGTGGACTCCTCGGCGATGGTGACCACGCCGGGGCAGCGCCGGTAGACGGTGGCGTTCATCTCCTGCAGGAACGCGGCCGCGTCCGGGTTCTCCCGGCCGCCGTGCTGGTTGGGCGTCCAGGCGCCGCCCTCGCGGGAGTAGTCGAGGTAGAGCATCGAGGCGACGGCGTCCACCCGCAGGCCGTCGATGTGGAACTCCTCGCACCAGTAGACCGCGTTGGCGACGAGGAAGTTGCGCACCTCCGTGCGGCCGTAGTCGAACTCCAGGGTTCCCCAGTCGGGGTGCTCGGCGCGCAGCGGGTCGGCCGGCTCGTACAGCGGCTCGCCGTCGAAGCGGGCGAGCGCGAAGGCGTCCTTGGGGAAGTGGGCGGGCACCCAGTCGACGATCACGCCGATGCCGTGCCGGTGCAGGGTGTCGACCAGGTGGCGGAAGTCGTCGGGGCTGCCGAGCCGGGCGGTGGGGGCGTAGTAGCCGGACACCTGGTAGCCCCAGGAGCCGCCGAAGGGGTGCTCCATGACCGGCATGAACTCCACGTGGGTGAAGTTCAACTCCTTGAGGTAGCGCGGCAGTTCCTCGGCGATGGCGCGGTAGCTGGTGAGGTCGGGCCGCCAGGAGGCCAGGTGCAGCTCGTAGACGGACATCGGCGCCCGGTGGTGCGCGGCGCGGGCCCGGCGGGCCATCCACTCGCCGTCCTGCCAGCGGTGGTCGGAGGAGGTGACGACCGAGGCGGTGGCGGGCGGGCACTGGGCGGCCCGGGCGAGCGGGTCGGCCTTGTCGAGCACCCAGCCCTGCCGGGTGTGGATCTCGTACTTGTACGCGGCGCCCTCGGCGAGGCCCGGGACGAAGAGCTCCCAGATGCCGGACGAGCCGAGCGAGCGCATCGGGTGCCCGGTGCCGTCCCAGTGGTTGAAGTCGCCGATCAGCCGGACGCCGACGGCGTTCGGCGCCCAGACCGCGAAGGCGGTGCCGGCGACGCCGTCGACGGTGCGCACGTGCGAGCCGAGGGCCTGCCACAGCTGCTCGTGCCGGCCTTCGGAGATCAGGTGCAGGTCGAGTTCGCCGAGAGTGGGCGGGGTGCGGTAGCCGTCGTGCTGGGCCAGCGGCTCGCCGCCGGGGTAGGTCACCAGCAGCCGGTAGTCCACGGTGTCGGCGCCGGCCACCAGCCCGGTGAACAACCCGCCCTGCTGATGGGTGAGTTCGGCCGGGCCCTGGGTGGTCTCGACGACCACCCGCTCGGCGAACGGGCGCAGCACCCGGATCGCGGTGCCGCCGTGCACCGGGTGCGCGCCGAGCAGGGCGTGCGGGTCGTGGTGCTGCCCGCCGACCAGCCGGTCCACCTCGGACGGCGGCAGCGGCGCCTCGGGCAGGCGCAGCGAGGCCGTGGGCGGAGCCGTGACCGGTGCGGACTCCGCGACCGGCACGGGATCGCCGGCCGGCGCGGACTCCTCGGCCGGGACGGGCTCGGGCCGGGGCGAGTCCGGGCCGGCCAGGAAGGTGGCCGGGACGGGGCGGGTGGTGCGGCCGGGCGGGTCGAGCGGCGTCACGGCTGGGTCCTCCTGCGACGGGGGGTGGGCTAACTCCAGGGCGGCGGAACCGGGGGTGCGGGTGGGGCAGGGGATGCGGGCAGGGCAGGGGGGTGCGGGCGGGGCCGGGGCGGTCAGACGGTGAGGGCGAGCCGGTTGATCGCGGCGAGCGGGATCGGCAGCCAGCTCGGCCGGTGCCGGGCCTCGTACACGACCTCGTACACCGCCTTGTCGATCTCCAGGGCCCGCATCAGCTCCGGTGAGGCCGCCGGGTCGGCGCCGCCGCCGGCGGTGTAGCCGGCGCAGAAGGCGGTGCGGTTGCGCTGGGCCCAGGCGGCGGCGAGGTGGGCGAGTTCCGGGTCGACCGGGCCGCCGGCCAGCAGGTGGGCGGCCGCGTAGTCGAAGGAGCGGAGCATCGCGGCGACGTCGCGCAGCGCGGGCTGCGGTTCGCGGCGTTCGTTGACGGATTTGGCGGGTTCGCCCTCGAAGTCCAGCAGCACCCAGCCGTGCGGGGTGCGCATGGCCTGTCCGAGGTGCAGGTCGCCGTGGATGCGCTGGACGGGCAGGCCGTCGGGGTGGGCGTCGGCGAGTTGCTGGAAGGCGGTGCGCAGTGCGGCCCGGTAGCGCAGCAGGCCGGGGACGGCGGCGACGGCGCTGTCCAGCCGGTCGGCCATGGTGGTGGCGAGCCGGCTGGTCTGGGCGCGGTCGAGCCGGGCGACCGGCATCGAGCGGGCCAGGACCCGGTGGACTTCGGCGGTGGCCCGGCCGAGCCGGTGGGCCTCGATGGCGAAGTTGCCGGGGGAGGGGTCGCCCTTGAGCCGGCCGACCTGGTCGAGGGCGAGCTCCCAGCCGTCCTCGGCGTCCGGCAGGTAGCGCTGGAGCAGCCCGAGGGTGGCGGGTTCGGCGCGTTCCAGCCGGCTCTCGAACCAGGCGGCGACCCGGGGGATCCGGGTGGAGCCGGCCCGGGAGAGGGCGAGGGAGAGTTCGAGGTCGGGGTTGGTGCCGGGGTGGATGCGGCGGAACAGCTTGAGGATGTACGAGGTGCCGTAGATGACCGAGCTGTTGGACTGCTCGGCGGTGGAGGCGCGGCCGGGGAGGTTGGCGGGGAGCCCGGAGCCGGGGGTGCGGCGGAAGGACAGCGAGCCGAACCGGTCGCCGGTGGCGAGGTGTTCCAGCAGCCGCCCGGTGAGTTCGGGGTCGTGGACGGCGTCGTAGAGCGCCGCGCCGTCGTACGGGCCCTGGCTGAGCCGGCCGAGCACGGCGCTGGGCTCGATGTCCGCGTGCCCGTCCGAGCGGATGCCGAGCAGGAGTTGGTAGATGTCGCCGTGCGGGGCGCCGACCGTGGTGGCGTGCTCGACCCGCAGCAGCAGGTGCAGCAGGGCGGGGTCGCCGACCTGGAGCGGGGTTCCGACCATCGGGGTGAGGCCGGTGATGGGCCGTCCCTTTCCGGCGTACCACCGCTGGGTGGGGAGCCACTCGGCGATCAGCGGCAGCGCGGCCTGGACGAGTTCGCTGACCCCCAGGGCGGCTCTCCGGGCCCCGGTGCTCCGCGCGCCCGCCGGTGCGGCGGGGTCGGCGGGGGCATCCTGCTGCACATGGGCTTGAGAACGGGAGGTTTCGGACATGACTCCCTTTCCCCGGAAGCGGGCGGACTGCCCGACGGGTCTGGCCGGGTCCGTCAGTCTTCCGGATTTCGGCGGCGCGGCGGCGGCGGCACGCGAGCGGGGCTCAGGTGTCACGCCTTCGTGTGGGTGGCCGTTGGGCTGTTCTCCGTACGCGGCGGTGCAGAGAACTCCGGGGGCGCAGGGGTTCAACTCGCGCCCCCGGAGGGTCTGGTGGTGCTGTGTGGCAGGGTGTGGCGGATCGTTACTTCGAGCGCCTGGTCCCGCTCAGCCGCGGTGGCTGCCGGAGCTGGAACCAGTAGAAGCCGTGGCCGGCCAGCGTGAGCAGGTAGGGCCACTCGCCGATGGAGGGGAAGCGCACCCCGCCGATCAGCTCGACCGGGTACCGTCCGCCGTACTGCCGCAGGTCCAGCTCGGTCGGCTGCGCGAACCGCGAGAAGTTGTTCACGCACATGACCAGGTCCCCCTCGTGTTCGCGCACGAAGGCCAGCACGGCGGGGTTGCTGGAGGGCAGTTCGGTGTACGTGCCGAGGCCGAACGCCGGATTGAGCTTGCGGATCTCGATCATGCGACGCGTCCAGTGCAGCAGCGAGCTCGAACTGCTCTGCTGCGCCTCGACGTTGGTCACCTGGTAGCCGTACACCGGGTCCATGATGGGCGGCAGACTGAGCCTGCCCGGGTCGGCGGAGGAGAAACCCGCGTTGCGGTCCGGGGTCCACTGCATCGGCGTGCGCACGCCGTCCCGGTCGCCCAGCCAGATGTTGTCGCCCATGCCGATCTCGTCCCCGTAGTAGAGGACCGGCGAGCCGGGCAGCGAGAACAGCAGGGCGGTGAACAGCTCGATCTGGTTGCGGTCGTTCTCCAGCAGCGGGGCGAGCCGGCGGCGGATGCCCACGTTGGCGCGCATCCGGGGGTCCTTGGCGTACTCCGCGTACATGTAGTCGCGCTCCTCGTCGGTGACCATCTCCAGGGTCAGCTCGTCGTGGTTGCGCAGGAAGATGCCCCACTGGCAGCCGCCGGGGATCTGCGGGGTCTTGCTGAGGATCTCCGACACCGGGTAACGGGACTCCCGCCGCACGGCCATGAAGATCCGGGGCATCACCGGGAAGTGGAAGGCCATGTGGCACTCGTCGCCGCCCGCGGTGAAGTCGCCGAAGTAGTCGACGACGTCCTCGGGCCACTGGTTGGCCTCGGCCAGCAGCACGGTGTCGGGGTAGTCGGCGTCGATCTCCTTGCGGACCCGCTGGAGGAACTCGTGGGTCTCCGGCAGGTTCTCGCAGTTGGTGCCCTCGCGGGCGAACAGGTACGGCACCGCGTCCAGCCGGAAGCCGTCGATGCCGAGGTCGAGCCAGAACCGCAGTCCGGCGATCATCTCCTGCTGGACGCGGGGGTTGTCGTAGTTGAGGTCCGGCTGGTGGGAGAAGAACCGGTGCCAGAAGTACTGCTTGCGGACCGGGTCGTAGGTCCAGTTGGAGGTCTCGGTGTCGACGAAGATGATCCGGGCGTCCGGGTACTGCTTGTCGTCGTCGGCCCACATGTAGAAGTCGCCGTACGGGCCGTCCGGGTCCGTCCGGGAGGCCTGGAACCACGGGTGCTGGTCGCTGGTGTGGTTCATGACGAAGTCGATGATCACGCGCATGCCGCGGGCGTGCGCGGCGTCGACGAACTCCATGAAGTCGGCGAGGTCGCCGAACTCCGGCAGCACCGACTTGTAGTCGGCCACGTCGTACCCGCCGTCGCGCAGCGGCGAGGCGAAGAACGGCGGGAGCCAGAGGCAGTCGACCCCGAGCCACTGCAGGTAGTCGAGTTTGGTGGTGAGCCCCTTCAGGTCCCCGACCCCGTCGCCGTTGCTGTCCTGGAAGGACCGCACCAGCACCTCGTAGAAGACCGCACGCTTGAACCACTCCGGGTCCAGGTTCTTCTTCGAGGTCTCCGGGAAGGTGTCGGGGACGGGCTCGTTCACAGTCACGCTGGGTTCCTCCGAACCGTGAGGAGGTGAGCCGGCTCGGCTGAGGGATCGAGCCGGACGTAGTTGTGCCGGCCCCAGGTGTAGACGGCGCCGGTGAGCTCGTCGTGCACCGCGTACGGGCCGTCGCCGTCGAGGGTGACGGTGGCCTCCTGGACGTGGTGCGGGTCGAGGTTGACCACGGTGACGACCTGGTCGGTGAGGCCCTCGGGGGTGGTCGCGGTCTTGGAGTAGGCGAGCACCTGGTCGTTGTCCGTGGGGTGGAAGCGCAGGTTGCGCAGCTGCTGGAGGGCCGGGTGGCGCCGGCGCAGCCGGTTCAGCACGGTGAGCAGCGGGGCGAGGGAGTCGGTGCGGGTCCAGTCGCGGGGGCGCAGCTCGTACTTCTCCGAGTGCAGGTACTCCTCGGAGCCGGGGTGGGCCGGCTCGTCCTCGTACAGCTCGAAGCCGGCGTAGACGCCGTAGCTGGGGGCGAGGGTGGCGGCGAGCACGGCGCGGATCGCGAACGCGGCGCGGCCGCCGTGCTGGAGGTAGTCGTGCAGGATGTCCGGGGTGTTGGCGAAGAAGTTGGGCCGCATGTAGGCGGCGGCGTCACCGGTGAGTTCGGTGAGGTACTCGGTGAGTTCCGGCTTGGTGGTGCGCCAGGTGAAGTACGTGTACGACTGGTGGAAACCGATCTTCCCCAGGGTGTGCATCATCGCGGGCCGGGTGAAGGCCTCCGCCAGGAAGACGACGTCCGGGTCGGTGCGGGCGATGTCGGCGAGCACCTTCTCCCAGAACGCCACCGGTTTGGTGTGCGGGTTGTCGACCCGGAAGATCCGAACGCCGTGGGACATCCAGAACCGGAGGATCCGGATGGTTTCCTTGACGATTCCTTCCATGTCCTGGTCGAAGTTGATCGGATAGATGTCCTGGTACTTCTTCGGCGGGTTCTCGGCGTACGCGATGGTGCCGTCCCCGCGGTGGCTGAACCATTCCGGGTGCTTGTTCACCCACGGGTGGTCGGGGGAGCACTGGAGGGCGAAGTCCAGCGCCACCTCCAGGTGCAGGGCCTCGGCCTCGGCGACGAAGTGGTCGAAGTCCTCGATCGTGCCGAGGTCGGGGTGGACGGCGTCGTGGCCGCCCTCGGGGGAGCCGATCGCCCAGGGCGAGCCGACGTCGTGCGGACCGGCCGTCAGGGCGTTGTCCGGCCCCTTGCGGAAGGCTCGTCCGATCGGGTGCACCGGCGGCAGGTAGACCACGTCGAAGCCCATCGCGGCGACGGCCGGCAGCCGCTCGGCGGCGGTGCGCAGGGTGCCCGAACGCGGCGGCTCGACGCCGCCCGGATCCACCACCGCGCCCTCCGAGCGGGGGAAGAACTCGTACCAGGAGCCGTACAGCGCGCGCTCGCGGTCCACCTGGAGCGGCAGCGGGCGGGAGGCGCTGAGCAGTTCGCGCAGCGGGTACCGGGCCAGCAGGTCCAGCACCTCGGGGGCGAGTGCGGCGGCCAGCCGGGACAGCGGCGGCAGGCCGGGGTCGCGCAGCGCGTCGGCGGCGGCCAGCACGTGCGCGCGGCCCTCCTTCTTCGGCACGCCGACCGCGGCCTGCTCCAGCAGCCGGGCGCCGTCCTCCAGGACCAGCGCGGTGTCGATCCCGGCCGGCAGCTTCACGGCGGCGGTCCGGCGCCAGGTGGCGACCGGGTCGCTCCACGCCTCGACCAGGTACGACCAGCGGCCGGACGCGGTCGGGGTGACGTGCGCGCCCCAGCGGTCGGTGCCCTCGGCCAGCTCGCGCATCGGCGTCCACGGGCCGCCGCGGCCGCGCGGGTCGCGCAGCACCACGTTGGCGTTGACGGCGTCGTGGCCCTCGCGGAACACGGTCGCGGTGACCAGGAAGGTCTCGCCGACGACGGCCTTGGCCGGGCGGCGGCCGGAGTCGACGAGGGGGCTGACGTCCAGGACGGGGATGCGGCCGATCACGGTGTCGCTCTCTGTCGTCTTGCGGGCGGCGGGCTTGCGGGCGGAGGCCTTGCGCGGCGCGGCGCCGGAGGTGCCCTCGGCGGTGGTCCCGGCGGTCCCGGCGGCGTCGGCGGTGGCCTTCGCGGTGGCGGCGGCGCGGCGCGTGGTGGTGGTGCGCCTGAGCGGTGCCGCGGTCCGGCCCTCCTCGGCCCCGGGTTGTCGGGCCGCTTCGGCCGGCTCGGTGCGGACCGCCCCGGCGGCCCGCGGCGCCGGCATCGCCGGATCCGTCCGAGTGTCAGAATCCATCCGTCCGGCGGATTCCGCGACCGCTGCGTCGTGGCTGTCGGCCACCGGTGTGGACTGGTCCCGCGTGTCGCCGTGCATGTCAAACTCCTGCCCGAGATCGGCGGCAGCTCCCGCGGGCCGGGGATGGGCCAGGGGAGTACCGGGAGGACTGCTGGGTGGGGAGGACGTGCGACCGGAAGCCTGCCCGCGCCGCCGTCCCCGGCAACCTGCCCGGCGCCCGCCGAGCCCTCGACGGGAGGCCCTGGAGCCGCGCGCGTCCCGGCGCGCGCCTCCAGGGGCACGCCCCTGGGCGACCCGGTCGACCCGTGAACGAGCAGGCCGAGTACGAGGACACGCGTCGGTGCGAGGTGAGCGCCGAATGGGCTAAGAAGAAGGGGAACGATCAACGCGAAAAGGATTCGGACGTGCTGCTTCAAGGCGGACGCCACCCGCCGCCGCACTCCCCGCAGCATCAACGACCTTGAGTCATCCTCGCACCGGGGACAAGACTTTTGCAGCGGTACGACAGTAGTTTCGGGCTTTGTCCTGAGCGGATGAGCCATCGGAAATGGACCTGTTCCGCAGTGTTCATGCATTGGTAGCGCAGGACCCCGGAAATGTGCGCCGCGCGCGCCCCCCGTGCAGACCAATGCGCCGAATGCGATCTCATCAATAGGCCGAACGGATGCCCAATAGCCCACTTGACGCACTGTCATGACGGACATCGCGGCTACGCTTCACGCCGTGAAGGCAATCCGCAGATTCACCGTCCGCACCGTCCTGCCCGAACAACTCCAGCCGCTGCACGAGCTGGCCCTCAACCTGCGCTGGTCCTGGCACCCCGAGACCAGGGACCTCTTCCGGTCCGTGGACCCGGAGGTCTGGGCCGCGACCGGCGAGGACCCGGTGCGGCTGCTCGGGGAGGTCCCGGCCGCCCGGCTCGCCGCCCTCGCCGCCGACCGGCGGTTCCTGCGCAGACTCGGCGACCTCGCCGACGACCTGCGCGAGTACCTCAGCGGCCCGCGCTGGTACCAGGCCCAGCAGGAGGCCGGCACCACCCCGCCGCCCGCCGCCATCGCCTACTTCTCCCCCGAGTACGGCATCGCCGCCGCGCTGCCGCAGTACTCCGGCGGGCTCGGCATCCTGGCCGGCGACCACCTCAAGGCCGCCAGCGACCTCGGTGTCCCGATCATCGGCGTCGGCCTGTTCTACCGGCACGGCTACTTCCGGCAGTCCCTCAACCGGGACGGCTGGCAGCAGGAGCGCTACCCGCTGCTCGACCCGGACGAACTCGCGGTCAGCCTGCTCCGGGAGGACGACGGCACCCCCGGCCGGGTCGACCTCGCCCTGCCAGGCGGCCGCACCCTGGCCGCGCACATCTGGAAGGCCCAGGTCGGACGGGTCCCGCTGCTGCTCCTCGACTCCGACATCGAGGCCAACTCGCCCGCCGAGCGCGACGTCACCGACCGGCTCTACGGCGGCGGCAGCGAGCACCGGCTGCTCCAGGAGATGCTGCTCGGCATCGGCGGCGTCCGCGCCGTCCGCGCCTACTGCCGGCTCACCGGGCACCCCGCCCCCGAGGTGTTCCATACCAACGAGGGCCACGCGGGCTTCCTCGGCGTCGAACGGATCCGCGAGCTGGTCGCCACCGGCTCACCCGGCCCCGACAGCGTCGGCCTGGACTTCGCCGCCGCCCTGGAGTCCGTCCGGGCCGGCACCCTGTTCACCACCCATACGCCCGTCCCGGCCGGCATCGACCGCTTCGACCGCGAGCTGGTCGCCCGCCACTTCAGCGGCGACGCCGCCCTGCCGGGCGTCCCGGTCGAACCGGTGCTCGCGCTCGGCGCCGAGACCTGGCCCGGCGGGGACCCGAAGCTCTTCAACATGGCCGCCATGGGCCTGCGGCTCGCCCAGCGCGCCAACGGGGTCTCCACCCTGCACGGCGAGGTCAGCCGCTCCATGTTCAACGGGCTCTGGCCCGGCTTCGACGCCACCGAGGTGCCGATCACCTCCGTCACCAACGGCGTCCACGCCGCCACCTGGATCGACCCGGCGGTCGTGCGGCTCGGCGCCGCCGAGATCGGCGCCGACCGCGCCGAGGACGCCATGACCACCGGCGACGCCAAGCGCTGGACCGGCCTGGAGCGGATCGGCAACACCGAGATCTGGGACCTGCGCCGCAGCCTGCGCGCCCAGCTGGTCGACGAGGCCCGCCGCCGGCTGCGCGACTCCTGGCGCCAGCGCGGCGCCGGCGAGGCCGAACTCGGCTGGGTCTCCTCGGTGCTCGACCCCGACGTGCTCACCATCGGCTTCGCCCGCCGGGTGCCCTCGTACAAGCGGCTCACGCTGATGCTGCGCGACCCGGACCGGCTGCGCGCCCTGCTGCTGCACCCCGTCCGGCCGGTGCAGATCGTGGTCGCCGGCAAGGCCCACCCGGCCGACGACGGCGGCAAGCGGCTGATCCAGCAGATGGTCGCCTTCGCCGACGACCCGGCCGTCCGGCACCGGATCGTCTTCCTGCCGGACTACGACATGGCGATGGCCCGGCACCTCTACCCGGGCTGCGACGTCTGGCTGAACAACCCGCTGCGCCCGCTGGAGGCCTGCGGCACCTCCGGGATGAAGGCCGCGCTCAACGGCTGCCTCAACCTGTCCGTCCTGGACGGCTGGTGGGACGAGTGGTACGACGGCCAGAACGGCTGGGCGATCCCCACCGCCGACGAGACCGGCGGCGTGCTCGACCCGGAGAGCAGCGAGGCCGAGCGCCGCGACGACATCGAGGCCGCCGCGCTGTACGACCTGATCGAGGACCAGGTCGCCGGCCGGTTCTACGACCGGGGCACGGACGGGCTGCCGCACCGCTGGATCGCCATGGTCCGGCACACCCTCGTCACCCTCGGCCCCAAGGTGCTGGCCGGGCGGATGGTCCGCGAGTACGTCGAACGGCTGTACACCCCGGCGGCGCTGGCCCAGCGGGAGCTGGCGGCGGCGGAGCACCACGGCGCCCTGGAGCTGGCGGCCTGGAAGGCGAAGGTCCGGGAGGCCTGGCCGGCCGTCCGGGTCGAGCACGTCGAGGCGGACTGTCCGGACGAGGCGCAGGAACTGGGCAGCTCGCTGGCGCTGCGGGTGCAGGTCGCGCTCGGGGCGCTGGAGCCGGGCGACGTCGAGGTGCAGGCGGTGTCCGGCCGGGTGGACGAGACGGACGGCATCTCGGACGGCTGCGTGCTCGCCCTCAAGCCGGTCGGCGGGTCCGACCTGGACGGCCGGACCCGCTACGAGGGTTCGCTGGAGCTGGGCCGGACCGGCCCGTTCGGCTACACCGTCCGGGTGCTGCCGGCCCACCCCCGGCTGGCCTCCCCGGCGGAGCTGGGGCTGGTGGCCCTGCCCGCCGAGTCGTCGGGGATGGACGCGGGGGTGCTGCGGTGAGGCCCTGCCGCGGGGGACGGCGACCCTAGACCAGGCTGTCCCGCCAGGCCTGGTGGAGTGCGGCGAAGCGGCCGGATCCGTCGATCAGCTCCTGCGGGGAGCCGTCCTCGACGATCCGGCCCTGGTCCATCACCAGGACGCGGTCGGCGATCTCCACGGTGGAGAGCCGGTGCGCGATGATCACCGCCGTCCGGCCGGCCAGCACCGTGCGCATGGCCCGCTGGACGGCCTGCTCGCCGGGGACGTCCAGCGAGCTGGTCGCCTCGTCGAGGATCAGCACCGCCGGGTCGGCGAGCAGGGCGCGGGCGAAGGCGACCAGCTGGCGCTGCCCGGCGGAGATCCGGCCGCCGCGCTTGCGCACGTCGGTGTCGAAGCCGTCCGGGAGCGCGGCGATGAACTCGTACGCGCCGATGTCCCGGGCGGCCTGCTCGACCTCCTCGCGGCCGGCGCCGGGGCGGCCGATCGCGATGTTCTCGGCGACGGTGCCGGAGAACAGGAAGGACTCCTGGGTCACCATCACCACGCCGCGCCGCAGCTCGGGGGTGGCGAGGTCGCGCAGGTCCACGCCGTCCAGCCGGATCCGGCCGTCGGTCGGGTCGTAGAAGCGGGCCAGCAGCTTGGCGACCGTCGACTTGCCGGCGCCGGTCGCGCCGACCACCGCCACCGTCTGCCCGGCCGGGATCACCAGGTCGAACGGCGGCAGCACCTGCTTGCCGGTGCGGTAGGCGAAACGGGTCTCCTCGAAGCGGACCTCGCGCCCCTTGCCGACGGCCTGCGGCAGTTCGGCGGGCGCGGCCGGCTCGGCGACGGTCGGCTCGTGGGCGAGCAGGCCGGCGATCTTCTCCAGCGCGGCGGCGGCCGACTGGTAGCTGTTCAGGAACATCGCCAGCTGGTCGATCGGGTCGTAGAGCCGGCGCAGGTAGAGCACGAAGGCGGTGAGCACGCCCAGTTCGACCGTGCCGTCGGCGACCAGGTAGGCGCCGAGCAGCACCACGCCGGTGGTCCACAGGTTGGCGGTGACGCGGGAGAGGCCGACGTAGCGGGCGATCTCCAGCAGGCCGTCCGCCGTCGCGGTGGCGGACTGCCGGTTGACCAGGCCGAAGGCCTCGTCGTTGGCCTTCTCTCGGCGGAAGGCCTGCACCGGGCGGATGCCGTTCATGGTCTCGGTGAAACGGACGATCAGCGAGGCGGCCGAGGTGCGGGAGCGGCGGTAGACCCGGCGCGAGCGGCTGCGGAAGGAGCGGGCGATCAGCGCCAGCGGCAGGATCGACGCCAGCGAGACCAGGCCGAGCCGCCAGTCCAGCACCAGCAGCAGCACCGAGATGTAGCAGACCGACAGGAGGACGGTCAGCAGCTCCTGGAGGCCCTCGGAGAGCAGCTCGCGCAGCGCGTCCACGTCGCTGGTGGCGCGGGAGATGATCCGGCCCGAGGTGTAGCGCTCGTGGAAGTCCAGGCTCAGCCGCTGGGCGTGCCGGAAGATCCGGCCGCGCAGCTCCAGCAGGATGTCCTGGTTGACCCGGGCGCTGATCTTGATGAACGCCCACTGCAGCAGCAGGCTGAGCAGCGCGCAGCCCAGGTAGGCGCAGACCACCGCGATCAGCGGGCCGCTGTCGCTCTCGCGCAGTGCCGGGATGCCGCGGTCCATCGCGATGGCGACCAGCAGCGGGCCGGACTGCAGGGCCGCCTGCTGGACGAGGATCACCAGCATCGCGACGCCGATCCGGGCCCGGTGCGGGCCGAGCAGCGAGCGCAGCAGCGCCCGGGGGGCGCCGGGCGGGACGGGGATGTCCTCCTCGTCGGCCGGGGGCGGCGGCAGCTGTTCCTCGGCCGGTTCGGCGGTCTCCCGTTCGGCGGGGCCGGCGGGTGAGATGGTGGTGGTCATCGGGTGGTGCCCCCCTCGGAGACCAGTGCGGCCTCGGGCATCGGGGCGGACTCGCCCGACATCAGTTCGCGGTAGTGCGCGCAGTCGCGCAGCAGGTCCTGGTGGGTGCCGACGGCCTCGATCCGGCCGTCGGAGAGCACCGCGACCCGGTCGGCGAGCAGCACGGTGCTCGGGCGGTGGGCGACCACCAGGGCGGTGGTGGCACCGAGGACCTGGCGCAGCGCCCGTTCGACCAGGGCCTCGGTGTGCACGTCGAGGGCGGAGAGCGGGTCGTCCAGCACCAGGAAGGCCGGGTCGCCGACCACCGCACGGGCCAGGGCGAGGCGCTGGCGCTGGCCGCCGGACAGGCTCAGGCCCTGCTCGCCGACCTCGGTGTCCACGCCGTCCGGGAGCTTCTCCACGAAGGAGGCCTGGGCGGTGGCCAGGGCGGCGCGCAGCTGCCGGTCGTCCGCGCCCGGGGCGCCCATCAGGACGTTCTCCCGGACGGTGGCGGAGAACAGGGTGGGCTCCTCGAAGGCGACCGCGACCAGCTCGCGCAGCCGTTCCCGGGGGAGGTCGCGGATGTCCCGGCCGTCCAGGGTGATGGTGCCGGCCGTGGCCTCGTACAGGCGGGGGAGCAGTGCGGTGAGCGTGGTCTTGCCGCTGCCGGTGGCGCCGACCAGGGCCATCGTCTCGCCGCTGCGGATGTGCAGGTCGATGCCGGCCAGCAGGTCGGGGGTGTCGTCGGGGGCGTCGGGGTAGCGGAAGCGGACGCCGGTGAAGCGGATGCCGTCGGGGGTGGCGCCCAGGCCGTCGGCGGTGCCCGGGTCGGCGGTCTCGGGCTCGTCCAGCACCTCGAAGAAGCGGTCGGCGGCGGTGGCGGCCTCGTTGGCGTAGGCGAGCAGCCAGCCCAGGGACTCGACCGGCCAGCGCAGCGCCAGCGCGGTGGAGAGGAAGGCGACCAGGGTGCCGGCGCTCAGCTCGTCGTGGGCGACCAGGTAGGCGCCGGCGGCGAGGGCGCAGCCGAGGGCGATCTCGGGCAGGCCGACGATGACCGCCCAGAGGTTGGCGAGCAGCCCGGCCTTGCGCAGTTCGGTGCGGCGCAGGTCGTGGGCCTGGGCGCGGAAGCGCTCGGCCATCGAGCGGTGGCGGCCGAAGGCCTTGAGGATGCGGATGCCGAGGACGGACTCCTCGATGACGGTGGCGAGGTCGCCGTTCTGGTCCTGGGCGCGGCGGGAGGCGCCGGAGTAGCCCGCCTCGAACCGCCGGGTGAGTACGAACAGCGGGACGGCGGGCAGCAGGATGATCAGGGCGAGCCGCCAGTCCTGGGTGAACATCACCGCCGTGCCGGCGAGGAACATCACCGAGTTGACGATCAGGAAGACCAGCGGGAAGGCCAGAAACAGCCGCATGGTGTACATGTCGGCGGTGGCCCGGGAGAGCAGCTGGCCGGATCCCCAGCGCTCGTGGAAGGAGATCGGCAGCCGCTGGAGCTTGGCGAAGAGGTCGCCGCGCATGGCCGTCTCCAGCCCGGCCAGCGGGCGGGCCAGGACCACCCGGCGGGTGTAGAACAGCGCGGCCTCGACCAGTCCGAGGACCAGCAGCAGGCCGATCAGCGGCCAGAGCCCGCTCAGGTCGTGTTCGGCGAGCGGGCCGTCGACGATCCGGCCGAGGACCAGCGGGACGCCGAGGACGCTCAGCATGGCGACCAGGGCGGCGGCCACCGAGGTGGCCAACCGGCGGCGGACGGCTCGGGCGTAGGGCCACAGGCGCAGGAGGGAGCGGACCGTGGAGCGGTGCCCGGTCGCGGTGTCGTCGTCTTGTCGGTTCTCGGCCATCGTCGTGAGGGTAGGACGAGGTCGCGTCATTTCTCATCAGGTTTTTCACCCCTGACAGAACGCTTCGGCGAGAACCGGCCACCTGTACGGGTGGGGCGCGGGTGAAAAGCGGGGCGCGTGGGGCCGGCCGCAGGGGCCGGAGTGCGCCGCACGTGCGGCCGACACCGCTCAGGTCGTGGCGGGCGCGCGCAGCAGCCGCAGCGAGCGCCCGGCCAGCAGCGTCGCGCCCTGCGGACGGGGCTCGCCGCCGCCCTCGACGGCGGTGTCGACCACCGTCTCGTACGCCTCCTCCGGTGCGGCCCAGGGCTCGCCGGGGAGGGTGAACAGCACCGGTTCGTGGCCGGCGTTGAGCAGCAGCAGGAAGCTGTCGTCCAGCGTCGGCCGCCCGGCCTCGTCCCGTTCGGACATCGCGGTGCCGGACAGCAGCATGCCCAGGCAGGCGGTCGGGGCGAACCAGTCGGCCTCGGTCATCTCCTTGCCCAGCGGCGTGAACCAGGCGAGGTCCGGCTGGCCGCCCGGGGCGGCGGCCCGGCCGGAGAAGAACGCCCGCTGCCGCAGCACCGGGTGGGCCCGGCGCAGCCGGATCAGCCGGGCGGTCAGCTCGCACAGCCCGCGCCAGCGGGGATCCGCCAGGAGCGACCAGTCCAGCCAGCCGAGTTCGTTGTCCTGGCAGTAGGCGTTGTTGTTGCCGCCCTGGGTGCGGCCCAGCTCGTCCCCGGCGGTGAGCATCGGGACGCCGGTGGAGAGCAGCAGCGTGGCCAGCAGGTTGCGCAGTTGGCGCAGCCGCAGGGCGTTGACCTCCGGGTCGGTGGTCTCGCCCTCGACGCCGTGGTTCCAGGACCGGTTGTCGTCGGTGCCGTCCCGGTTGGCCTCGCCGTTGGCCTCGTTGTGCTTGCGGTCGTAGCTGACCAGGTCGCGCAGCGTGAAACCGTCGTGCGCGGTCACGTAGTTGACGGAGGCGTACGGGCGGCGGCCGCCGCGCTGGTAGAGGTCGGAGGAGCCGGACAGCCGGTAGCCCAGCTCGCGCACGTCCGGGCGGGCGCCGCGCCAGAAGTCCCGCACGGTGTCCCGGTACTTGTCGTTCCACTCGGCCCACAGCGGCGGGAAGCCGCCGACCTGGTAGCCGCCCGGGCCGACGTCCCAGGGCTCGGCGATCAGCTTCACCCGGCTGAGCAGCGGATCCTGGGAGACGGCGGCGAGGAAGGGGTGGTCCATGTCCACCCCGTCGGTGCCGCGGGCGAGGGCGGCGGCGAGGTCGAAGCGGAAGCCGTCCACGCCCATCTCGGTGACCCAGTACCGCAGCGAGTCGGTGACCAGCCGGACCACCTGCGGGCGGCGGGTGTCCAGGGTGTTGCCGCAGCCGGTGAAGTCGGCGTAGCCGCGCGGGCGGTGCGGGGCCGGGCGGTAGTAGGCGGTGTTGTCGATGCCGCGCAGCGAGAGCATCGGGCCGAGTTCGGCGCCCTCCGCGGTGTGGTTGAAAACCACGTCGAGGATCACCTCGATCCCGGCGGCGTGCAGGGCGCGGACCATCCGCTTGAACTCGCCGACCTGGCCGCCGCGCGAGCCGGCCGCCGAGTAGCCGGCGTGCGGGGCGAAGTAGCCGATCGTGTTGTAGCCCCAGTAGTTGACCAGGCCGCGCGACTGGAGGTGGTCCTCGCTGGCGTACTGGTGCACCGGCAGCAGTTCGACGGCGGTCACGCCGAGGCGGGTCAGGTGGGCGACGGCGGCCGGGTGGGCCAGGCCCGCGTAGGTGCCGCGGAGCTCCGGCGGGATGTCGGGGTGGCGCATGGTGAAGCCGCGCACGTGCAGTTCGTAGAGCACCGTCTCGGCCCACGGGGTCTTCGGGCGGTGGTCGTCGTACCAGTCGTCGTCATCGTGGACGACCACGGATCTGGGCACGTAGCGGGCCGAGTCGCGGTTGTCCCGGACGGTGTCGGCGACGTCCGCCTCCGGCCAGTTGCGGACGGCCGCGCAGACCGCGTCGTGGCTGGTGTAACAGCCGTCCACGGCACGGGCGTACGGGTCGAGCAGCAGCTTCGCCGGGTTCCAGCGGGCGCCGGTCCACGGGTCCCACCGGCCGTGCACGCGGAAGCCGTACCGGGTGCCGGGGCGGACGCCGGGCAGGAAGCCGTGCCAGGTCTGGAAGTCCTGCTCGGTGAGGCGGTGCCGGCCCTCCCGGCCGTCCTCGTCGAACAGGCAGAGGTCGACCGCCTCGGCGCCGGCCGCCCAGAGCGCGAAGTTGGTGCCCTGGCGGCCCTGTTGGTCGGTCCGGAAGCGGGCGCCGAGCGGCTGCCAGCTGCCGGGCCACGGTGGCTCGGCGGTGTCCCCGCCGGGCGGCCGCACTCCGGCTTCCAGCTCCTGCCCTGACGCCATGGCCGCACCCTCCCTGGACGGGGTGTCCCGGACCCCGTGCACTTCCTCTTTCCCGGATTGCGCAGATCGGAAGCGGCTGAACGGGGGCTTACCGGCGGATGGCGGCCGATGGATGGGGGGATTTCGCGCGGCTGCGCGTGTCCCCGCCGCGATTGCCCTCGTTGTTCCCGGTATCGGGCGTTCCCGCTACCGGACGTTCCTGGCACCGGGAGTTCCCGACATCGGGAGTTCCCGGCGTCGGGCGTCCCCGGTAGCGGAGGCTCCCGGTACCGGATCTTCCCGGTACCGGACGTGGACAGTGGGAGGCCCCGGAATGCGGCGCCGAGGACGGGTGTGGGCGCGGCGGGCGGCGGCGGTGGCCTGGGGCCTCGCCGTCCTGACGGGGTGCGGCGGCCCCCCGGCGGCCCCCGCGCAGGACGCCGCCGGGCCCGGGGCGCACACCCCGCCCCCGCCGCCGTCCCGGGCGGTCGTCACGGCGCTGCCCGCCGACGGCGCCCAGGACGTGCTGCCGGAGGGCCCGGTCCGGGTGACGGCGGCGCAGGGCCGGCTGGTCACCGTCCGGCTGGCCGACGCCAAGGGCACCGAGGTCCCCGGCACGATCGCCCCGGACGGCGCCGCCTGGACACCCGACGGCCCGCTGCCGCTGGGCACCGCGTACACCCTGGACGCCGTCGCCGAGGACGACCAGGGCCAACGGGCGGCCCAGCACTCGGCGTTCTCCACGATGGCCCGGGCGCACACCTTCGTCGCCTTCTTCACCCCGGAGGACGGCTCCACCGTCGGTGTCGGCATGCCGGTGTCGCTGCGCTTCAGCCGGCCGATCACCGACCGGGCGGCGGTGGAGAAGGCCGTCCAGGTGAGCGCCGACCCGCCAGTCCCGGTGGCCGCGCACTGGTTCGGCAACCAGCGGCTGGACGTCCGCCCGCAGCAGTACTGGGCGGCCGGCACCAAGGTGACGGTGGCGCTGCGGCTGAAGGACGTGCAGGGCGCGCCGGGCGAGTTCGGCACCCAGACCAAGGACCTGCACTTCACCGTCGGCCGGGCCCAGGTCTCCACCGTCGACCTGGACGCGCACACCCTGACCGTCCGGGCCGGGCAGGGCGGCAAGGTGGTGCGGGTGCTCAAGGTGTCCGGCGGCAGCCGTGACCACTCCACCTACCGGGGCGTCATGGTGGTGTCGGAGAAGTACAAGGTGACCCGGATGAACTCGCAGACCGTCGGGATGGGCGACGAGTACGACATCAAGGACGTGCCGCACGCGATGCGGCTGACCAACTCCGGCACCTTCGTGCACGGCAACTACTGGGCGGACCCCGGGGTGTTCGGCGCGGCCAACACCAGCCACGGCTGCATCGGCCTGGCCGACGCCAAGGGCGGTGCGAGCAAGGACTCCCCGGCGGGCTGGCTGTTCGAGCACACCATCCCGGGGGACGTGCTGGAGGTGAAGGCCTCCGCGGGGGACTTCGTGCCGCCGCAGAACGGCCTCAACGGCTGGAACGTGCCGTGGGAGCAGTGGGTGGCGGGCAGCGCCCTCGGGCCGACCGCCGGTCCCGCCGGCGGTCCCTCCGCAAGCCCCGTCGCGCAGTAGTCGATCTTCACCGCCGATTCACCCCCGATCCACCCACCTCCCCCCGGGATCCGCTCGGACGGCCCGGCTATCCTGCTCCGGCGCGCCCTGGTCCGGCGCGAAAGATCGGCGCCCGGTGCAACTCATGGGGGCACTCAACGCGTCAAGAGAGTGGATACCGGGAGGGGAGAAACCGTGAAGACGGGGAAGACGGCCGACGCCGCGATACGTACCACCAGCCGTTACCGGCGCAGGGGTGCGATGGCGTTGGTCATGGGCGGGGTGCTGCTGCTCACCGCAGCCTGCGGCGACGACAAGGGCGGAACGGGCGGCGGGGGTGACAACGCGGCGCCCGCGGCGACGGCGGGTGCGGGCGGGACGGCGGCCCCGGCGGGCGCGTCGGCCGAGCCGAAGACCTCCGCCGCGGTGCTGGCCGTCGAGCCGAAGGACGGCGCCCAGGACGTCGCACCGAGCAACGCGTTGCAGGTGTCCGTCTCGAACGGCAAGCTCACCACGGTCGAGGTGACCGACAAGAACGGCAAGCCGGTCGACGGGGCGATCACCCCGGACGGCATCGGCTGGAAGCCCGCCGCCGCGCTCACCGTCGGCATGGCGTACAAGGTGAACGCGCAGGCCAAGGACGCCGACGGCCTGGTGGCCGCGTCCACCACGACGTTCACCACGCTGACGCCGGACAAGAAGGTCTCCACCAACGACAACATCAGCGACGGCGCCACCTACGGCGTCGGCATGATCGTCTCGGTGAACTTCAGCAAGACCGTCAAGAACAAGGACGCCGTCCTCAAGGGCATCACCTTCGAGACGAACAACGGCACCGAGGTGAAGGGCCACTGGTTCGGCGACAACCGGCTGGACTTCCGCCCGGCCGAGTACTGGAAGCCGGATACCAAGGTCACCATCAAGTACCGGCTGAAGAGCGTCGAGGTCGCCCCGGGCATCTACGGCGACGTGGACAAGGACGAGCCGTTCACCATCGGCCGCTCCCAGATCGCCACCGCCGACGCCAAGGCGCACCAGATGACGATCGAGCGGGGCGGCAAGAGCACCACCGTGCCGGTCACCATGGGCGCGGAGGCGACGCCGTCCTGGAGCGGGACCATGGTGATCATGTCCAAGGAGAAGGTCACCCGGATGAACTCGCAGACCGTCGGCCTCGGCGGCGAGTACGACATCCAGGACGTGCCGCACGCGATGCGGCTGACCACCTCCGGCACCTTCGTGCACGGCAACTACTGGTCCAACGCGACCAACCCGTTCGGCAGGACCAACGCCAGCCACGGCTGCGTCGCGATGGTGGACGAGAAGGGCGGCAGCGACACCTCCGTCGCGGGCAAGTTCTTCAACGACTCGATGGTCGGCGACGTGGTCAAGGTCGTGAACAGCAAGGAGAAGACCGTCGCGCCCTCCAACGGGCTGGGCGGCTGGAACGTCGCCTGGGCGAACTGGTAGATCCTGCCCGCTGATTGACCGGATAGTCCCGGTTCGTCGGCGCGGTGCAGAAGAGCGGCCCGATCCTCACCCGTTGGGGTCGGGCCGTTCGCGTTTTCGCAGCGCACCGGGCCCCGAACGGCGCAACCTTTCCGGGGGCCGGCGCGTGTAGTGGTCGGGTCCGTCGTGTGCACGGGAGTTGCGCGGGGTTTCGGGTCGTGGGGTTTCGGCCCGCGGGCTTCGGTTCGCGGGTTGCGGGTTGCGGGTCGTGGGGTTCGGTTCGTGGGGTTTCTGAGGGAGGGATCGACGTTGAGGTCGATACGCAGAGTGGTGGCCGTCGGTCTGGTGGGCGGCGCGATGGCGCTGACGGCCGCGTGCGGCGGCGGGAGCGGCGGTAGCGGGGGCGGGAGCGCGGCCAAGGCGGACCTGGGGGCCGGCGCGGCCGCCGGAACGGCCTCCCCGGGCGCCGCGGCGGCGAGCAGCGCGGCGCCGAAGGTGTCGCAGGCCGTGGTGAACATCGAGCCCAAGCCCGGCACGGTGGACGTCGCGCCCGACGCGCTCAAGGTCGGCGCGACCGGCGGCAAGCTCACCACCGTCAAGGTCAGCGACAAGACGGGCGCGGAGGTGCCCGGCACCATCGCCGCCGACGGCTCCAGCTGGACCCCGTCGGCCGGCCTCGCCGTGGGCAGCGCCTACCAGGTCAGCGCGCTGGCCGCGGACGCCAACGGCGTGGTCGCCAGCGCGGACAGCAACTTCACCACGCTGACGCCGACGGCCCTCGCCAAGGCCGCCGACAACGTGGACAACGACGCGACGTACGGCGTCGGCATGATCGTCTCGGTGAACTTCAGCAAGGACGTCAAGAACAAGGACGTCGTCGCGAAGGGCATCACCTTCGAGACCGACAACGGCACCGTGGTCAAGGGCCACTGGTTCGGCAACCGCCGACTGGACTTCCGCCCCGAGCAGTACTGGAAGTCCGGCACCAAGGTGACGGTGCACTACCGCCTCAAGAGCGTCGAGATCGCCCCTGGGGTGTACGGCACCGACCGGGACGAGCCCTTCACGATCGGGCGGTCTCAGATTTCGACGGTTGACGCCGCCGCGCACAGGATGACCGTCGAACTGGACGGCAAACCGTCGGACATCGACATCACCTCCGGCTCGCCCGAACACCCGACCTGGAACGGCACGATGGTCGTCATGTCCAAGGAGGGCGTGGTGCGGATGCAGTCCAGCACCCTCCCCGGCATGAGCGGCTCCCCGTACGACCTCCAGGTGCCGCACTCGATGCGGCTCACCGACAGCGGCACCTACCTGCACGGCAATTACTGGAGCAAGCTCATCGGCGAGGACAACGTCAGCCACGGCTGTGTCGCCCTCAAGGACGTCGAGGGCGGCGGCGAATCCACCTCGATGGGCAAGTTCTACGCCGGCTCGATCGTCGGCGACGTGGTGGTCGTGAAGAACTCCACCAAGAAGGAGACCCTCGACCCGGCGAACGGCCTGAGCGGCTGGAACGTGCCCTGGAGCGCCTGGTAGACCGACCGGTAGCCGCCCTGGTCGGGGCGGTTCCGTGGCAACCCGGGATTGACGCGGACGCGGCCCGGGTTGCCTGCTCCCCACCCTCTCCCGGCTCCTTCCGGGCCCCCTCCGGGCCCCCGCCTGGCACTCTCCCCGGGGTCTCCTTGCACGCGGCATATGCCGACTCGGAGGAGATCGTTTGCTCATTGTCCGTACGCGGCCGCTTGCGTTCCGCAATGATGGACCGCATGGCGGGTTGGGGCGAAACAGATCAGTCATCAGTTCCCGGGGCCGGATTGGTCGCCGAGGCGTCGTGGATCGATGTCCAGGGCGCGCTGGCGGCGCTGGAGCGGCTCAGCTCGGAGGAACTGGAGGAGATGTATTGCGGCAGGCTGAGCGATCAGTCCGTGCCGAACGAGGTACGACTGCCGTCCCGGCCGGAGACCGGCCCGGTGGCCCGCCGACTGGTGCTGTCGGTCCTGGAGTCCTGGGACCTCCACCAGCACCTGGAGGCCGGTGAGTTACTCACCAGTGAACTGGTCTCCAACGCCGTCCGGCATGCCGCCGGACGCACTATCGGGCTCCAGGTGATCCGCAAGCCGGGCTGGCTCCGCGTCGAGGTCCGCGACTCCTCCCGGGCGCTGCCCTGCATGATCCTCGCGGAGCCGAAGCCGGTGACCGAGCGGGGGCGGGGCCTGCGGGTCATCGACGACCTGGCCGACCGCTGGGGTGCCGACCTGCTGCCGCGCGGCAAGGGCGTCTGGTTCGAACTGAAGGTCCGCGAGCGGCACTGACCCTTCCGGGTCTCCCGGGTTCTTCGCGGCCGTCCGGGTCTTTTGCGGCCGTCCGGGTGTTTTGCGGCCGTCCGGGTGTTCCGGGTGTTCCCGGGAAAACGCGCAGGGCCCCCGAAGTCGCCGTGGTCCGGCGGATGGGGGCCCCTGCAAGTCATCGCGCCGGCCAAGGGGGTGCGTGCCGCGCGATGGGCGTCGGCCGTGCCAGGTCGGGCCAGCCGAAGTCTCCACGCCCAGGCCGGCGTGCTGTGCCGCCCGCCGTTGGGCTGCTTCGACTATCGCACGGATCTCAGCATGTGGGCAAACCAGGCGGCTTGGATTGAAAGGTTTGTAACCTAGTTCACCTTTGGATTTTGCATAGGTTCACGCTGTCGCCTGTGAATATTCACCATCCTCGCCGTCGAGCCTCCGGTGCTTCGTCGCCCGGCCGCCAATTCCTCCGTGAACCCCACCCCGCCGGAACTGCCGGGTAGCATCAGGCCCGTGAACCTGTACTGGCACGTCGTGCTGCCACCGCTCTGCGCCTGATCGGGCACACACGCCGGTGGCTTGACCCCCGCGCTCCCTGCTGCGGCCCTCTCCGGCCGCCAGGAGGCTGCCGTGTGTGCCCGTTGCGAAACCAGCTCCCCTGACGGTCTTCGACGACGGAAGTTCACGACTGTGCCGAACCGCACCTCCACGCCCGCGCCCACCCGGGCCACCACCACCCCCGCCGCCCGCCGCACCAGCCCGCTCGGCGGGCCGGTCCCGATCCTGGTCGCCGCACTGCTGTGGGGCACCACCGGGACGGCCAGCTCCCTCGCACCCGACGGCGCCCCTTCGGCGGGCATCGGCGCCGCCGCGCTGGTCCTCGGCGGCCTCCTCCTCTTCCTCTCCACCCGCAGCGCCCGCGCGCTGCCCCGGGCCTGCGGCCGCCGGGAGCGGTGGCAACTCGCCGTCGGCGCCGTCGCGGTGGTCGGCTACCCGGTCACCTTCTATCCGGCGGTGACCCGCGCCGGGGTGGCGGTGGCCACCGTGATCGCACTGGGCAGTGCCCCCGTCTTCGCCGGCCTGCTCGGCTGGCTCACCCGGCAAGGGCGGCCGAGCGGCCGGTGGGCCTGTGCCACGGTGACGGCGGTCGTCGGCTGTGTCGTCCTGGTGTTGGGCCCCGAACTCACCGGCGGCGGCGCGGCGGTGGACACCGTGGGGGTGGCGCTGGCCGCACTCTCCGGCCTCTCGTACGCCGTGTACTCGCTCATCGGCGGGAAGCTCATCTCGCGCGGGCACCCGTCCGCCGGGGTGATGGGGGCGATGTTCGGCGCGGCCGCGCTGCTCGTCCTGCCGGTGCTGTTCCTCGGCGACCTGCGGTGGCTCGCCTCGCCGCGCGGTGCGGCGGTGGTGCTCCACCTCGCCGTGATCACCACCTTCCTCGCCTACCGCCTCTTCGGCCACGGCCTGCGCCGCACCTCCGCCCAGACCGCCACCACCCTCACCCTCGCCGAACCAGCCGTCGCCGCCCTCCTCGGCGTCGCCGTCCTCGGCGAACGCCTCCCCGCCGTCTCCTGGTGCGGCCTCGCCATCCTGGCCGCGGGCCTCGCCGTCCTCACCGTGCCCGTGGGCACCCGCCGTCGCTGACCCGGGCGGCCCCGCGCGCAGGCTTAGGTTCTAGTGGTTGTCGCAACACCCCAGTTCAGGGGATGCGATGGACTTCAAGATCCGCAAGGACCGGACGGCTCAGGGGCCGCGGAAGC
>NZ_JBHVWW010000089.1:0-31718 GCF_042882025.1 Kitasatospora sp. NPDC058243 | reverse complement strand
CATCCGCCCCCGCACCACCGAACTCCTCCGGCACGTGCACCGCATGCAGATCACTGCCCCGCAACGCGTCCAACGCCTCCTGCGGGAACCGCCCCTGCTCGTCCACCTCCGCCGCGAACGGAGCGATCTTCGCCTCAGCCAGCGAACGCACCGCCTCACGGAGCATCTCGTGCTCCTCGGAGATACGGAAGAGATCGAAGTCAGCCGCCCCTGCGCTGCCCGCCATGATGCCCGCCTCGTCCAGTGATCGAAGTCGATCCGGTGTTAACTACCGTTCAGTAGAGATCCTAGGGCTCCGACCTGCGGCTGCCTAGCGTCCCCGGCGTACGGGCGATCGAGGCCGGATCCGTCGGGGCGGATAGCATCAGAGGCACCCGTACAGGTCGAGTCCGCACAAAGGGGAACCCGTGACCCTCCGCATCTCCGTGATCGGCACCGGCTACCTCGGCGCCACGCACGCGGCCGCGATGGCCGAGTTCGGCTTCGAGGTGCTGGGCCTGGACATCGACCCCGACAAGATCGCCACGCTGACCGCCGGCCGCGTCCCGATGTACGAGCCGGGGCTGTCCGAGCTGCTGCTCAAGCACGTCGCCGGGCACGAGGGTTCGACCGGCCGGCTGCGCTTCACCAGCTCCGTCCAGGAAGCCGCGGAGTTCGGCGACGTGCACTTCGTCTGCGTCAACACCCCGCAGCGCAAGGGCGAGTTCGCCGCCGACATGTCGTACGTCGACGCCGCGATCGACGGCCTCGCCCCGTACCTGACCCGCCCGGTCCTGGTGGTCGGCAAGTCCACCGTGCCGGTCGGCTCGGCGAGCCGGCTCGCCGAGCGGCTGGCCGCGCTGGCACCCGTCGGCGCGGGCGCCGAACTCGCCTGGAACCCGGAGTTCCTGCGCGAGGGCTTCGCCGTCCAGGACACCCTGCGCCCGGACCGGATCGTCGTCGGCGCCCACAGCGAGCGCGCCGAGCGGCTGCTGCGCGAGGTGTACGCCGAGCCGATCGCGGCCGGGGTGCCGTTCCTGGTCACCGACTACGCGACCGCCGAGCTGGTGAAGGCCGCCGCCAACTCCTTCCTGGCCACCAAGATCTCCTTCATCAACGCGATGGCCGAGGTCTGCGAGGCGGCCGGCGCCGACGTCACGCTGCTCTCCACCGCGCTCGGGCACGACGAGCGGATCGGCCGCAAGTTCCTCAACTCCGGTCTGGGCTTCGGCGGCGGCTGCCTGCCCAAGGACATCCGGGCGTTCATGGCCCGGGCCGGCGAACTCGGCGCCGACCAGGCGCTGACCTTCCTGCGCGAGGTCGACTCGATCAACATGCGCCGCCGCTCCCGGATGGTGGAGCTGGCCCGCGAGCAGTGCGGCGGCGGCTTCCTGGGCCGCCGGGTGGCCGTCCTCGGCGCCGCGTTCAAGCCCAACTCGGACGACATCCGGGACTCCCCCGCGCTCAACGTCGCCGCCCAGATCCAGCTCCAGGGCGCCCAGGTCACCGTCTACGACCCGAAGGCCGTCGACAACGCCCGCAAGATGTTCCCCTCGCTCGCCTACGCCGACTCGGCCCTGGAGGCCGCCGAGGGCGCCCACGTCGTCCTGCACCTCACCGAGTGGGCCGAGTTCCGCGAGCTGGACCCGGCCGTCCTCGGTGCCGTGGTCGCCGAACGCCGCCTCCTCGACGGCCGCAACGTCCTGGACGCCGACGCCTGGCGCGCCGCCGGCTGGACGTACCGCGCCCTCGGCCGCCCCAGCTGACGCCTGCGGGAATCCGACGCCCGTGGTCGTCGTTGGCACCGGCATGACGAGCTACGGCGACGACGCGACGGTTCGCGAGATCCTCACCGGCACCGGCGACACCTGGGCGGTGGTGGGCCTGTCCGACAACACCGCCCGGGCCGCGTACGGGGTGGCCGGGGTGCTCCAGCGGTACGGCAAGCGCGTCGTGCCGGTGCACCCGAAGGCCGAGACCGTCCTCGGCGAGCCCGGCTACGCCTCGCTCGCCGAGATCCCGTTCCCGGTCGACGTGGTGGACGTGTTCGTGAACAGCGCGCTGGCCGGGGAGGTGGCCGACCAGGCGGTGGCGGCCGGGGCGAAGGCCGTCTGGTTCCAGCTGGGTGTGGTCGACGAGGCCGCGTACGCGCGGACCAGGACGGCCGGGCTCGCCATGGTGATGGACAGGTGCCCGGCCATCGAGATCCCGCGGCTGGGCTGAGCTCAGCCCTTTACGCCGTCCAGCTGCGCGATGGTGGCGATGGACGGGCGGCGGCCGGCCCGCAGCCCGGCGGCGACGGACTCGGCGTCGCGCAGGACGCGGACGGCGTTGTGCCAGGTGAGCTTGGCGAGGTCGGCCTCGGACCAGTTCCGGCGCAGGAGTTCGGCGATCAGGTTGGGGTAGCCGGCCACCGAGCCCAGGCCGTCGGGCAGGAACGCGGTGCCGTCGAAGTCGCCGCCGATGCCGATGTGGTCGATGCCGGCGACCTCGCGCAGGTGGTCGAGGTGGTCGGCGACGGTGGCCGGGGTGGCGATCGGGCGCGGGTTGGCGGCCTCGAAGGCGCGCTGGCGCTCCATCGCGGGCGGGGTGGTGTCGAGCGGGTGGAAGCCGTGGGCGCGCATGTTCTCGTCGGCGGCGAGGGTCCACTCGATGGCGGCGGGCAGGATGAACTTGGGCACGAAGGTGGCCATCGCCACGCCGCCGTTGGCGGGCAGCTGGGCGAGCACGTCGTCCGGGATGTTGCGCGGGTGGTCGCAGACGGCGCGGGCGGAGGAGTGCGAGAAGACGACCGGGGCCTCGGTGACCCGCAGGGCGTCGCGCATGGTGTCGGCGGAGACGTGCGAGAGGTCGACGAGCATGCCGAGCCGGTTCATCTCCCGGACGACCTCCTCCCCGAAGCGGGTCAGCCCGCCGGCCGCCGGCTTGTCGGTGGCGGAGTCGGCCCACGGCACGTTGTCGTTGTGGGTGAGCGTCAGGTAGCGCACGCCGAGCTCGTGGAGAGCACGCAGGGTGGCGAGCGAGCAGTCGATGGAGTGGCCGCCCTCGGCGCCCATCAGGGAGGCGATCCGGCCCTCGGCGCGGGCGGCCTCCATGTCGTCGGCGGTGCGGGCGAGCCGGAGCCGGTCGGGGTAGCGCTCGACCAGGGCGTGGACGAAGTCGATCTGCTCCAGGGTGGCGCTCACCGCGTGGTCGCCGGCCAGCCGGGTCGGCACGTAGACGGACCAGAACTGCGCGCCGACCCCGCCCTCCGCGAGGCGGGCGAGGTCGGTGTGCAGGCGGTCGCTCTGGTCGGCGGCCAGGTCGACCGCGCCGAGGTCGTACCCGGCCTGCTCGCGCATCGCCCACGGGAGGTCGTTGTGGCCGTCGACCACGGGGGCGGTGCGCAGCAGGGCCTTGGCGCGGTCCAGCGGGGTGGGGGAGTCCAGCTCGGTAGTCATACCGGCTGTTCTACCCCACCCGCCGCCGGGGTTACTTGCCGAAGCCGAAGGAGGAGGATCCGGCCACCTTGGCGCGGAGCTTCTTGCCCTTCTCGGTGGCCTGGTTGTTCAGCTCGGCCTGGAAGTCGGTCATCCGCTCGGTCAGTTCGGGGTCGAACGCGGCCAGCATCCGCACGGCGAGCAGGCCGGCGTTGCGCGCGCCGGCCACCGAGACGGTCGCGACCGGGACGCCGGCCGGCATCTGGACGATGGACAGCAGGCTGTCCATGCCGTCCAGGTAGCGCAGCGGCACCGGCACGCCGATGACGGGCAGCGGGGTGACGGAGGCGAGCATGCCCGGCAGGTGGGCGGCGCCGCCGGCGCCGGCGATGATGGCCTTGAGGCCGCGCCGGTGGGCGTTCTCGCCGTACGCGACCATCTCGCGGGGCATCCGGTGCGCCGAGACGACGTCGACCTCGTAGGGGATCTCGAACTCGTCGAGGGCCTGGGCGGCGGCCTCCATGACGGGCCAGTCGGAGTCCGAGCCCATGACGATGCCGACGAGCGGGCTCGAAGGGGAGGAGGTCATTCGGTGATCGTTCCTCGCAGGTAGGCGGCCGCGTGGCGGGCGCGCTCGCGGACGTCGTCGAGGTCGTCCCCGAAGACGTTGACGTGGCCGACCTTGCGGCCGGGCTTCACGTCCTTCCCGTACATGTGGATCCGCAGGCCGGGGTCGCGGGCCATGCAGTGCAGGAAGGCGTGGTACATGTCCGGGTAGTCGCCGCCGAGGACGTTGACCATGACGGTCCACTTGGCGCGCGGCCGGGGGTCGCCGAGCGGGAGGTCGAGGACGGCCCGCAGGTGGTTCTCGAACTGCGAGGTGACGGCGCCGTCCTGGGTCCAGTGCCCGGAGTTGTGGGGGCGCATGGCGAGTTCGTTGACGAGGATCCGGCCGTCCCTGGTCTGGAACAGTTCGACGGCGAGGTGGCCGGTGATGCCGAGGTCGCCGGCGATGCGCAGGGCCAGCTGCTGGGCCTCGTCGGAGAGGGCCGGGTCGAGGTCCGGCGCGGGGGCGGTGACCTCGGCGCAGACGCCGTTCTCCTGGACGCTCTCCACCACCGGGTAGGCGACGGCCTGGCCGCTGGGCGAGCGGACGACGTTGGCGGCGAGTTCGCGGACGAAGTCGACCTTCTCCTCGGCGAGCACCTGGACGCCGGCCAGGAACGGCGCCTGCGCGTCCTCCTCGCCGTCGACGACCCAGACGCCCTTGCCGTCGTAGCCGCCGCGGACGGTCTTCAGCACGACCGGGTAGCCGGAGCCCTCGTTCGCGAACGCGGTGACGTCGGCCGGGTCGGCGACGATCCGGTGGCGGGGGCAGGGCACGCCGATGGAGTCGAGCTTGGCCCGCATGACGCCCTTGTCCTGGGCGTTGACCAGCGCGTCCGGGCCGGGCCGGACGGCGATGCCGTCGGCTTCCAGGGCCCGCAGGTGCTCGGTGGGGACGTGCTCGTGGTCGAAGGTGATCACGTCGCAGCCGGCCGCGAAGCGGCGCAGCGTGTCGAGGTCGCGGTAGTCGCCGAGGACGACGTCGGAGACCACCTGTGCGGCGGAGTCCTGGGGCGTGTCGGCGAGGAGTTTGAACCTGACCCCGAGCGGGATGCCCGCCTGGTGTGCCATGCGGGCCAACTGCCCGCCGCCGATCATGCCCACCACTGGAAAATTCACATTGCCCGGGGAAGTCACCCCGCCAGGATATCCGGGCCGGTCGGGGGCGGTGGAACCGCTGGGGTGGGCTGGGCGTCCCAGTCAACCCGGAGCCCTGGGGGCTGAGCCGTTCGGTGGAAGCGGGTAGCCTGGACGGCTAGGTCCTGGTCTGCGCAGTCCGATCATGTGCGTGCACGCAGGGCTCAAGGGGTGGACGCGTCCACGCGATCCGCTCTTCGACCCGCAGGCACATGGAGGCAGCCCGGTATGGCGACGTCCGCAGCTTCGAGCCCTTCGCTCTCGCAGAAACTGCGGGGGCTGTCAGGCGAAGTGGTGAAGTTCGGCCTGGTCGGCCTGAGCGGCGTGGTGGTCAACTTCGCCGTGTTCTGGGTGTGCCTCAACGGGCTGGGCCTGGCCTCGCTGCGGTCCAACATCGCGGCGACGCTGATCGCCATCGCCACCAACTACCTGGGCTACCGCTACTGGCTGTACCGGGACCGCGACGCCGCCTCGCGCAAGCGGGAGATCACGCTGTTCCTGGTGTACAGCGGCATCGGCATGCTGATCGAGACCGGCGTGCTCGGCTTCTCGGTGTACGTGCTCGGCCTCGACTCGCACTACGAGCAGCTGGGCGCCAAGGTGGCCGGCCTCGCGGTGGCCACCGTGTTCCGCTTCTTCTCGTACCGGACCTGGGTGTTCAAGGCACTGCCCGAGCCGGTCGTGCAGGACGCGAGCGGCACCAGCGGCCAGGAGCTGGCCGCCCAGGCCGAGCTGATGCTGGCCGCCGAGCAGATCCGCTACGCCAAGGCCGAATAGCCGACCGGCCGTCCGCCCTGGACGGCCGTACCCCCGGCCGTACCCGCCCCCGGCTCAGTCCGCGTGGCTGCGGCCGAGGAAGAGCGCGAACACCGCGGGCTTCAGCGAGAGCAGTTCGAGCCGGCCCCCGTCCGCCTCCGCGAGGTCACGGGCGACGGCCAGGCCGATGCCGGTGGAGTTGCGGCCGCTGACGGCGCGTTCGAACACCCGGTTCCCGAGGTCCGGCGGCACGCCGGCGCCCTGGTCCTGCACCTCGACCACCACCGAGGTGCCGGAGGGCCGGACCCGCAGGGTGATCGTCCCGGCGCCGTGCATCAGCGAGTTCTCGATCAGGGTGGCCAGCACCTGGGCGACGGTGCCCGGCGTGCCGACGGCGGTGACCCCGTGCAGGCCCTCCAGGGACAGCACCCGGCCGGTCTCGCGCAGCGACGGCCCCCACTCCTCGACCTGCTGCTTGATCACCTCGTCCAGATCGAAGGCCACCGCGGTGGGGCTGCGCGGGTCGCGCTGGGTGGTGAGCAGCCGCTGGACGACGTCGGTGAGCCGTTCGACCTGCTGGAGGGCGATGGTCGCCTCCTCCTTGACGGTCTCCGGTTCCTCGGCGAGGGCGGTGATCTCCTCCAGCCGCATGGAGAGCGCGGTGAGCGGGGTGCGCAGCTGGTGCGAGGCGTCGGCGGCGAGCCGGCGTTCGGCGGTGAGCATCCGGGCGATCCGCTCGGCGCTGGTGTCCAGCACCTCGGCGACCCGGTCGAGTTCGGGCACCCCGTAGCGGCGGTCGCGGGGGCGCGGGTCGCCGGAGCCGAGCCGTTCGGCGGTCTCGGCCAGGTCGGTGAGCGGCCGGGCGAGCCGTTTGGCCTGCCAGACGGCGAGCGCCACGGCGGCCTGGACGGCCAGCAGGGCGACCACGCCGAGCAGCAGCAGCATGTTGGCGATCTCGTGGTCGACGTCCGCGCGGGACTGCTCGACGGTGACGACCTCGCCGCTGTTGCCGCGTTCGACGGCCTTCAGCAGGTGGCCGCCGGCCAGGCGTTCGCCGCTGGAGACGACGTCCTGGCCGGGGATCTGCACCTCGACGTAGCTGCCCTCGGTGACCTGGTTGTCGAAGGCCCGGCCGGTGACCGACTCACCCGCGGAGAGCCGGTTCTCGACCAGGGCGAGCACCCGGACGGCGGCCGCGTCCACCCGGTCCTGGGCCGAGTTGACGATGGTGCGCTTCTCGACCAGGGCGAGCGGCACGCAGAACACCACGACCACCACCAGGACGACGCCCAGCAGCGAGTTGATCATCCGGCGTTTCACGCTGCCGCTCCCCGAGGTGCTCCGCTTCGTCGGCCGACTCCCGGCCGCGATCTCCGTACGGGGCTAATTCTTCTCGAACCGGAACCCCACTCCGCGCACGGTGGCGATGTAGCGCGGGTTCGCCGCGTCGTCGCCGAGCTTCTTGCGGAGCCAGGAGATGTGCATGTCCAGGGTCTTGGTGGAGGTCCACCAGGTGGTGTCCCAGACCTGCCGCATGATCTCCTCGCGGGTGACCACCCGGCCGGCGTCCCGGACGAGGACGCGCAGCAGCTCGAACTCCTTGGCGGAGAGGGTGAGCTCCTCCTCGCCGAGCCAGGCGCGGTGGGACTCGATGTCGATCTTCACCCCGTGCGCGCCGGTGGTGAGCTGGTCGACGTTGCCGCGCCGGAGCAGGGCGCGGACGCGGGCGAGCAGTTCGGCCAGGCGGAAGGGCTTGGTCACGTAGTCGTCGGCACCGGCGTCGAGGCCGACCACGGTGTCCACCTCGTCCGCGCGGGCGGTGAGCACCAGGACGGGGCAGCTCTTGCCGTCGGCGCGCAGGCGGCGGCAGACCTCCAGGCCGTCCATCTCGGGCAGGCCGAGGTCGAGGACGACGAGGTCGACCTCCTCGGTCAGGCCCGCGGCCAGTGCGGTCGGACCGTCCTCGCGGACGAGCACCTCATAGCCCTCACGTCGCAGGGCTCGGGCGAGCGGTTCGGAGATCGCCGGATCGTCCTCGGCGAGCAGCACACAGGTCATGTGGTGATGGTAGTCCGCCCGGGTATGGCGGACTGCCTTGTGAGGTAGTTCACAGAGCGTGATCGTTACACAAGGGCCCCTTCAGGCCCAACACGCCGTCGCAGACCGCCTGTTCGGTGAAGAATCCGGCCTTCAATCTTGAAATTGAAGGGAAATTTGCCCGTCTACCATCGATAGATCGGGCAGATCTGTCACGGACTTTGCCATTCCCATACCTGATTCGTGGCTTTTGTCATCTGATAACGCTAAATATCGCCACGTAGAGTGGTTCCGTCCACGTCCGCCGCCACCCCCCTTGGCGGACGCTGTCAGGCAAGGAACCCCTACTCATGGCGTCTACCACCCTGGAAGCCGGCCTCACCCCGGCCTCGCCCAGCGGCAAGACCTTCCTCGGTCACCCCCGAGGGCTCGCCACGCTCTTCCTGAGCGAGATGTGGGAGCGCTTCAGCTACTACGGCATGCGCGCCCTGCTGGTGCTCTACATGACCGCCTCCGTCACGGACGGCGGCCTCGGCATGAAGCTGGCGACCGCCGGCGCCGTGTACAGCGTCTACACGGCCATGGTCTACCTGCTGGCCCTCCCGGGCGGCTGGATCGCCGACCGCTTCCTCGGCGCCCGCAAGACGGTCGCGATCGGCGGCACGATCATCATGGCCGGCCACTTCCTGCTGGCCGTGCCGTTCACCGGCGCGTTCTTCGCCGGTCTGGTCTGCATCGCGGTGGGCTCGGGCCTGCTCAAGGCCAACATCTCCACGATGGTCGGCCACCTCTACGACGGCCCGAACGACCCACGCCGCGACGGCGGCTTCACGATCTTCTACATGGGCGTCAACCTCGGGGCCTTCTTCGCCCCGCTGGTGGTCGGCACCGTCGGCCAGAAGGTCGACTGGCACCTGGGCTTCGCCCTGGCCGGCATCGGCATGGCGCTCGGCCTGGTCCAGTTCCTGCTGGGCACCCGCCACCTGAGCCCCACCAGCGACATCGTGACCTCGCCGATCGGCGCGGACGAGAAGCGCAAGATCTTCCGCAAGGCCGGCATCTGGCTGGCCGCGGCGGTCGTCTTCTACGGCATCGTCGTCTCCACCGGCCACTTCACCATCGACTGGGCGGTCTGGCCGCTGTCCATCGCCGGCCTGGCGATCCCGGTCTTCGTGTTCGCCAAGGTGAAGCGCGACAAGGACCTCAGCGCGGACGAGCAGTCCAAGATGAGCGGCTACATCTGGTTCTTCGTCGCCGCCGCCGTGTTCTGGATGATCTACGACCAGTCCGGCTCGACGCTGAACGTCTTCGCCAAGGAGCACACCGCCTCCACGCTGTTCGGGATCAACTTCCCGTCCAGCTGGTTCCAGTCGCTCAACCCGCTGTACATCATGGCGCTGGCCCCGGTCTTCGCCTGGCTCTGGGTCTCCCTGGCCCGCCGGTCGAAGAACCCCAGCACCACCATGAAGTTCGCCTTCGGTCTGCTGATGATCGGCGCGTCCTTCCTGGTCATGATGGCGGCGATGGGCGCCGCCTCCGGCGACGCCAAGGTCACCCCGCTGTGGCTGGCCATGGTCTACCTGGTCCAGACCGTCGGCGAGCTCACCCTCTCCCCCGTCGGCCTGTCCGTCACCACCAAGCTGGCCCCCACCAAGTACGCCAGCCAGATGGTCGGCGTCTGGTTCCTCGCCGTCACCGCCGGCGACTGCGTGGCCGCCATCTTCCAGCTGGTGCTGGGCGACAAGGTGGTCGGCAGCACCTGGTACTTCGCGGTCCAGGGCGCCATGGCGATCGTCGCCGGCATCGCGCTGGCGACGTACCGCAAGCGGGTCGTCACGCTCATGGGCGACGTCCACTGACGCCCACACCCGCCCGAGCCGGGGCCGCCGCGGATTCCTGGGATCCGCGAGCGGCCCCGGCCGTTTTTCGCTCGACAGCGCCGCTCCGGCCGTGCCTATGGTGCCCGGCATGACGACCGACCCGTTACCGCGCCAACTCGCCCGCACCCGGCGCTTCACCCTGGGCGCCCCCACCCACCCGGGCATCACCGCCGACGGCACCGCCGTCCTGTTCCTGCGCAGCCGCGGCGACACCGACCCGCTGGCCTGCCTCTGGGCGCTCGACACCGCCACCGGCCGGGAACGGCTGATCGCCGACCCGGCCGCGTTGGGCGCCGGCCCCTCCACCGACGGCGCCACCGACGGCATCACCGGTTACAGCACCGACGCCACCGGCCGGCTCGCCGCCTTCGCGCTCGACGGCGCCCTCTGGCTCGCCGACACCGCCGACGGCACCGTCCGCGCCGTCCCCACCGCCACCGCCACCGGCGTCCACGACCCACGGCTCGACCCGACCGGCCGCCGGATCGCCTACACCGGCGACGGCGCTCTGCGCGTGGTCACCGTCAACGGCACGAACGGCACGAACGGCTCGGACGGCACGGACGACGGGGGCACCGCGGACGACCGGGCGCTCGCCGAGCCCGAGGCCGGGGACCTCGCGTACGGCGTCGCCGAGTACGTCGCCGCCGCGGAGATGTACCGCACCCGCGGCCACTGGTGGTCCCCCGACGGCACCGCGCTGCTCGTCACCCGCGTCGACGAACGCCCCGTCCACCGCGTGCACCTCGCCGACCCGACCGACCCGCAGCACCCACCGCGCGTGATCCGCTACCCGCTGGCCGGCACCGCCAACGCGGAGGTCTCGCTCCTGCTGCTCGGCCTCGACGGCACCCGCACCGAGGTCCGCTGGGACCGCACCGCGTTCGAGTACCTCACCGCCGCCGGCTGGGACGCCCACGGCCCGTACGCCGCCGTGCAGAGCCGCGACCAGCGCACCGTCCGCACTCTGGCGATCGGGCCCGACGGCGCCACCCGGGTGCTCGCCGAACGCCGCGACGAGCACTGGGTCGAACTCCTCCCCGGCCTGCCCGCGCGCACCGCCGGCGGCGCCCTGGTCGACACCGCCGACCTCGGCGACACCCGGCACCTCACCGTCGACGGCGAGCCCGTCACCCCGCCCGGACTACAGCTGTGGGAGGTGCTCGGCACGGACGGCGAACAGGTCCTGTTCACCGCCCTGGAGGACCCCACCGAGACCCACCTCTGGCACTACGAACCGGGCCGCGGCATCCGGCGGCTGAGCAGCGGCCCCGGCGTCCACACCGGCGCCCGGCGCGGCGGCACCCTCGTCGTCACCACCCGCTCCGAGGGCTTCCCGGCCGGCCGCACCACCGTCCACCGCGACGACCGGACGGCGCACCCGATGGCCTCGTACGCGCAGCCGCCCGTCCTCGCCGCGCGCCCCGAACTGCTCCGCCTCGGCCCCCGCGAGCTGCGCGCCGCGCTCTTCCTGCCCACCGGCCACCGCCCCGGCGGCGCCCCGCTGCCCGTCCTGCTCGACCCGTACGGCGGGCCCGGGATGCACAAGGTCACCAGCGGCGGCGCGTGGTGGGGCCGGGTCTCCCAGTGGTTCGCCGACCAGGGCTTCGCGGTGCTGGTCGTCGACGGCCGCGGCACCCCCGGGCGCGGACCGCACTGGGACAAGACGATCTACGGCGACAAGGCCGGCCCCGCCCTGGCGGACCAGGTCGAGGGCCTGCACGAGGCCGCCCGGCTGCGGCCCGGACTGCTCGACCTCGACCGGGTCGGCATCCGCGGCTGGTCCTACGGCGGCTACCTCGCCGCCCTCGCCGTCCTGCGCCGCCCGGACGTCTTCCACGCCGCCTCCGCCGGGGCCGCCCCCACCGACTGGCGGCTCTACGACACCCACTGGCAGGAGCGCTTCCTCGGCCACCCCGACGAGCACCCCGCGCACTACGACGACGGCTCCCTGATCGCCGTGGCCCCGGAGCTGCGCCGCCCACTCCTGCTGATCCAGGGCCTCGCCGACGACAACGTCTTCCCCGCGCACACCCTGCGGCTCTCCCACGCCCTCCTCGCCGCCGGACGCCCGCACGAGGTCCTGCCGCTGCGGGCCACCGGCCACCGGCCGACCGACGAGGCCGTGGTGGAGCACCTGCTGCTGCATGAACTGGAGTTCCTGCGGAGATCGTTGGGCGTGGGCTGAGCGGCGCCCGCGCCACCGAACGCCGCAGCCTGGTCACTGGCGCGTAGAAAGCACCTGAACGCGCAGGAGGTCGGCCGGGCCGACTTCCTGCGCCAGGAAACCGGGCCGGTCGGTCTGCGGTCAGGGCTGCCGCAGCGGGCACGGTGCGCCGCAAACCGGACGCGCGTTCCCTGCACACGTGCAACCGCGAGACGCTCGCCCTGGGGGGGCGCCGTTGGCCAATGATTGACCAACAGCGTCCCGTTCGGAGCGAGCCCCAACTCCGCTGAGCATCGCTACCGTTGTCCCATGACGGATCTGCGCCGGGCACCGGTGGACGAGGTGCTGGTACGTGTCGAGACGGCCTTGGGCACGCAACTCGACAGGGCGACAGTGGTCCGCAAGCGCCGATCCGTGGGAGCCGGCACGGCGCGTGGCACGTGGGTACGCATCGAGCGGCGAGGGCTCGATCGAATCGGCGTCCAGGGCTGGGACGGCACCCCCTCCGCTGAGGCCCTGCGAGGGATTGCGAAGCCCGCGTGGCTGGCCGGCATCGCCTGGCGGGATGAGGTCGAGCCAGTGATGTGGCGGGCCGATGAAGCCGAACTACTGCCATCCGCCCCAGCGGGGTCCGCAGTTGTGACCGAGGATCCCGACCTGCCGCCCAGCTGGTGGCCGGAGCTGAACGCCTCTCTCGATGCGCTCGCGAGGCAGCGAACGAATCGGATCGCCACGCCGGACACGGAGACGATCACCCAGGAGCTGGTGACTCGGACGATCCGTCAGGTGTTCCCGGGCATCGACGCCACGGTGAGCGAGTGGTGTCCGGCGCATGCGGATCTGAACTGGGCGAACGTGACGGCGCCCGAGTTCTGCGTCTTCGACTGGGAAGACTGGGGTATGGCCCCGCGTGGCCTGGACGCTGCCACGCTGTGGGCCGCGTCGCTTGCCGTGCCTGCGCTGGCTGATCGTGTCCGTGTCGAGCGGAGCGGCGACTTCGCGAGCCGGGACGGCAAGCTGATGACCTTGTTCGTCGCGGCGAAGATCCTCGGGCCGTACGCGCATCCCGAGGACCCTCGCCCTCAGGGCGCCCGAGTGTTGGCGGAGCAGGTGGTGAAGGAGCTTCAAGCGGACTGACGCTGAGCGGGCACCCGCGAGGCCCTCGCCCGGGTGGGCGAGGGCCTTCGCGCGGTTCAGTGCTGGTCGTCGCGGTCGTCGGGGTGGGGCATCTTGAGGGTGGCGAGGACGCCGAGGGCGACGGTGGTGATGGCGAGGGCGAGGAGGGCGAGGAGGATCGCGCCGACGAAGAACTTCACCGGTGCCGCTCCTCGTCGTCATCGTCCAGGTCGCGGAGCAGGCGGAGGAGGTTGAGCAGAGTGCTGACCGGCGCGTTCCCGAAGTCGATCAGGATGCGTCCGTCGATGGTGGTCCCGCCCGTCGAGGCGGACCCCCAGAGGAGCCCGTGCGGCAGGCCGCGCCTGTGCAACTCCCCCAGGAGAGACATGATTTGGGGCTTGGTGTAGTCGCGCATCCGGGGGTCCTCCGGCACGATGGGGTCGCGGGTCACGCGCGGGAGTCCAGCTCGTACCAGATGGTTTTGCCGCGCTTCTGCGGGTCGACGCCCCAGCGGTGGGTGAGGCCGTCCACGAGCTGGAGGCCCCGACCGGTCTCGGCGAGGTCGGCGGGCGTGCGCGGCTGCGGGAGGGCGTCGCTCTCGTCGGAGACGGTGACACGGAGGGTGCGGTCGAGGATGGAGAACCAGACGACGGGCGCGGGGGTGTCGCCGTGCCGCCAGGCGTTGACGATGAGCTCGCAGAGGGCGAGTTCGGCGTTGAAGACGGCGTCGGCGTCCCAGCCGCTGCGGGTCATGGCGTCCCGCAGGGCCTGCTTGGAGAGGGTGAGCGAGGGGGTGTTACGGGTGCACACGGGAACCTCCGTGAGGCTGTGGTGTGGGAGAGGTGATGGCGGTCGTCGCCGTGAGCCAGGCCACGCGTGACTGCTCTTCGGCGCGCGGGCAGCAGGCACCTACTGCCCCGGTCGCAGGCATTACTGACGATCCATCGGATCGAGCTGAGAACGACGATAGCGCATCGACTCTTTAATTAAATCCAGACGGGAGAAGGTTCCTCCCAACGGGGGACGGCACACTCCCAAGCCCGGGTGGATCTGCCGACGACCGGCGCGGCACACTGGCCTCTGCGCCAGTAGAGAGGACGCCATGGCCCTTCGAATCCCCACCTTGCGTCAGCGACGCCTCGGCGCCGAACTACGAAGGATGAGAGAGCAAGCCGGCTTCGGCGGCAGCCACCTCGCCAGGCTGCTCGGGGTGACTGCCGCCCTGGTGAGTCAGATGGAGATCGGGAAGTCGGCCGTCAGCGTGGCGCGCCTGCACGAGATCGCGGAAGCCTGCATGTGCGCCAACGCGCCCTTGGTCGAAGCGCTCGCCGACATGGCCAGGGAGCGAGACCCGGCCTGGTGGGATGAGTATCGAGCGGCACTCGCAGCCGCCCCGATCGATGTGGCGGAGATCGAAGGTCATGCGAAGAGGCTCAAGAGCTTCACTATCGGCATCATCCCGGGACTGCTACAGACGAACTCGTATGCGACTGCGGTGTTCGCGAGAGGGTTCACCCCTCTCCCCGATCGCGAGGTCGATCGCAGAGTGAACTTCCGCCTGCGGAGACAGCAGATCATCCGGTCCGGCGAAACGCCGTACACGGCGCTCGTCCACGAGGCGGCGTTGCGCATCCAGTACGGCGGGCCCGAGGTGCTCAGGGACCAGCTCGATTCACTCGTCAAAGACTCCGAGCTTTCGGGCGTCTCACTGCGAGTCGTGCCCTTTGCTACGGCTAACTTCCCCGGCCCCAGCGAGAATCTGCTCTACGCGGAGGGGCCAGTGCCCGAGCTGGACACGGTCCAGTCCGACTCGTCTCACGGCTCCCACATCTTCGACTCGCCCGCCCAGCTGGCGGGCTACCGCGCGATCCTGGAGCGCATCGAAGCCGTCTCGCTCCCGGAGAGCGAGTCACGAGATCACATTCGCTCGATCATGAAGGAACTGAACGACAGGTATGAATAGCTCCGAGTGGCAGAAATCCAGCTTCAGCGAAGCAGCCAACAACTGCGTCGAGGTACGTGCCCTTGACGGGGCCATCGAGCTCCGTGAATCCGACGACGGCGAGGTCATCGTCCGCACCACCCACCTCAAGTTCGCCGGCTTCCTCCAAGGCGCCAAGGCCGGCGAGTTCGACCACCTCACCACCAACCCCTGAAGGGAACGCACATCGCCCCCGTCGAGCCGGTGCTCGACGGGGGCGACATGAACCCGGCGTACAGGCCGACTCTGACGATGCCCCGGGGGTGGCGCTCTCAGGCCCCTTTAAGACGGCCACGGGCCGCTTCGATCTCGTTTCGGGCCGCAGTACCGAACACCGCTTGGTCCCGCAGAGCGGCGAACACGCGGACGAAGTACGAGATGTTCTCGGGCCTGGACGTCTGGAACGCCCCCGACCAGAACTCCTGCTTGAGCAAGCTCTCGTCGAACAGGTAGAAGCCCTCGCCAGGGTAGAGCGACCGTGGCCGACCTTGCGGGATGATCCCGATGGACACGTACGGGAGTCTGGACACTTCCAGGAGGTGGTCAAGTTGCCTGTTCATCACCTCAGCACCACCCGTATTGTTAGTTAGCGCTGAGGCTTCCAGGAGGAACGAGAATATCGGCGCCCCGGTGCCGAGGAACCGCTTCCGGACCACGCGGTTCTGTGCCGCTTCCTCCACGTCATCCAACGGCAGGCCGTGCAGCTTGGCATGGATGGTGAACTGCGCCTTGGCGTACTCGACCGTCTGCAGGAAACCGGGGACGAACAGCGACTCATACACCCGGAGCAGCTTGGTCTTCGCGTACAAGTCCATGGCTTGGAACTGGAGACGCTTCATCCCCGGTCGGTGCCATCGCTTGTAGTCGGTCCACATCTGCTCGATCTCACGACTCATCGCGATGAGTTCGGGAGTCTGCCCCTCGACGGCACAGGCCGTTGCCCATCGTCGGATGTCTTCCTCGGTCGGGATCTGCGTCCCGTGCTCGATCTTCGACACCTTGGTCTTGTGCCAGCCACAGCACTGCGCGAGCTCGACACCCGAGAGATGGGCATCCCGACGGAGTTCTTTGAGCTGAGTCCCGAAAGCGCGCCTTGCGGACTCGGATGGTTCCTGGTCGGACATGTCGCTACGGCTTGTACTCGCCATTGGGGACGCCGAGCGACCATGCCTGCTCGAACGCCTCGTTGCAGAACCGGATCACGTCCGGATCGGTCGAGAGCTGGATGTCGGTCTGTCGGTTGTCTCCCCCGATGAGGTTGAAGACCACCAGGTCATCCCGGATCAGGCAGTCGTTCCCCGGCAAGGGCAGCGCCGATACGAGACGGCGGGGAAGCCACCGAAGACGTTCCGTGGGGTCGGCCAGCTCGACCGCCATCCGCTGGTAGTCCGAGAGGGGTTCGGAGACGACCCGTACACGCCGGTAAGGGAATCCGGCAGCGGCCTTCCCGGCCAGGAACGCACGATTCCCACGCATCGTCTCCTCGACCGTCTCACGGTCGCCTGAGCGCCACGCCTCGAACAATGGGCGATCCACCTCATAGAAGTCCCGTAGCTCAAGCTTTCGGACCTCTTGGACGGGCTCACCGAACAGCAGCTCAATTCGGCGTGCTGCCGAGATCAATTCCATAACGCTCCCTGACGTACTTCCGCACGAACACATCCATGGTCCGCCCGGACATCTCCCCGAACGTCTCGTCGTCGGCAAGGGCGGCGAGCTGATCCCGAACCTTCGGCCCGCGCTTCTTGAGTTGCACGATCCATGAGTCACGGTCGGTCTCATAGAACGTCTCGCACTCGACGCCGCCCTGAGAATTGGGGTCCGTGCAGAAGAACGTAGCGGTCAAGTCGTCGCCGTCGCTGCTGTGTTGCCGCATGTTGCTCCCCCCCGCGATCCGGCCGCATGTCATCTCCGACCTTCGCCCTACGACCACCCCAAGGTCAAACGTTCGACGGCACCGAAGCTCACTCAGACAGCCTTCAGCAACTATGAGCAACTTCGTTGAGCGCCGCTGGTCGGTGTTCGTACGGTCTACTCCACGCCCCTACGCATCGGCGAAGGAGAGGGAGCCAGGTATGTCCGCTGCTGTGAGGTCCGCCAGTTCGCACCGGAGCAGGGAACGTGCCAGTCCGCAGAAGATGACCGTGATCCTGAACGAGTACCGGGTGGCACAGTCGGAGTCCCGGCCGGTGCGGTACCCGCTGCCGCCGGGGTGTGGGTGTCCCCGGTGTCGCGCTGGGGGCTCCGGTGAATGACGCGGTCGCCCTTCCCGCGCCGACCGAGGCGGGCGAGTCCTCGACGTCCGCCGAGCCGCCCAACACCCCGGAAGCGCCGGATGCCGTGAGCGCCGCTGTGGAGCGGTTCAGAACCCTGCGTGCCGAGCGCATGCGCCACCGAGACCAGCACTGAGCCGGCCGTACCGGTTCATGAGCAGAGCGGAGGCACCACTTGAACACCATCGACCTTCTCAGGTCGCCGAACACCGTGCTGGCCAACGCCGTTGACGATGCCCTGGACGTGCTCCGTCCCCGCCTCCTGGAGGCCGGGACGGAGCGGATCGAGTTCACCGTGGGGACGCAGCTCAACGGGCGTCCGCACATCGGCACGCACCTGGTGCAGAGCCTGTCGTTCCTGGTCGCCGAGCGGGCCCGCGATGAGTTCGGGGTCGATACGGCCGTGGACTTCGTGGCTCTGGACAACGCCCCGGCGGAGACGATCACCGACGGCGGCCGGATGTACCAGCTCACCTACCACCACCAGCTCGGTGATCACGGCATCCGCGCCCTGGTCGCCGAGTACTACGCCCCTCTTCTGGACGCGATGACCAGCCGCACGGGCGTGGAGTACAGGGTCAGCAGCTACACCGAGCAGCAGGCGGGCCCGGAGTTCCGGGCCGAGTTCCTGCGGACGCTGGAGTTCCTGGATCAGATCCGGTTCTGGCTGGCTCCGGCCAGCGGTACGGCACACATCCGGCTGCCGTGTCCGGTGTGCGGGTGGGCCCAGAAGTACGCCGACCACACGCGGCTGCTGGAGTTGGACGACTCGGGGGCACTGTTCGAAGCGATGTGCCACGAGCACGGCTGCTACGAGGCGGACGTTACGCCGCTCGGCGGCGGGTACCTGGACCTCTCCACCCTGTACCGCAACGTGGTCAAGGAACGGTCCTACCGCCCCGACGACGGCACGTTGCACGTGATGGTGAAGGGCGGCGACTGGGCGTTCGGCTGCCAGCTGGTGGACGGCGCCCACGTCGCGATCGGGGCGCCGGCCGCTCCGGTGCCGCTGCGCGTCTTCACCCCTCAGATCCTCGGCAGCGACGGCGGGAAGCTCTCCAAGAGCCTCCTTCGCGCGGCTGCCGAAGCCGGAGACGCGACGGGAGGCAGCACCGCGGAATGGCTGCTCGACCCGGGCGCCTGGCCCGGCACGCAAGCGGACTACGTCGAAGCGCTCACGGGTGCCGGTGAGCTGATGCTCAGCAGCCCGAGGCACTTCTTCCGGTCCTACACCACGACCGCATTGGAAGCCCTGATGACCACCCGCCAGCCTGCCAGGAACCAATCCCAGGCGCATGGCCGTCCCCGCAACATCCAGATCTACAAGCAGTACTTCGACCTGATCACCGACGGCTCCAAGACCGTCGAAGTCCGGGTCGCCTACGCCTCGATGAAGCGAATCAGGGTCGGGGACCTGCTCAACTTCACCTGTCGTGGCGAGGAGCGCCTGACCAAGGTGAAGCGCATCGGCACGTACAGGACCTTCAAGGAGATGTTCGGCACCGAGGACGTGAAGGCGGTCAACCCGCACGCGACCGAGGCCGAGCAGTTGCGGGCGATCCACGCGATCTTCCCGCCGGAGAAGGAAGCCCTCGGCGTGATCACGTTCGAGATCGAGCGAGTGAACCCCGGTGAGTAGGCGAAGGCGGGTACTGGTGGTCTGCAAGGGGAACCACTGCCGTTCCCCGATCGCCGCCCTGATCATCGCGGAGCGGTCCGGGGGCGCGCTGGACGTGCGCTCGGCGGGCACCCGCAACTGGCACGTGGACAAGCCCGCGCACCCGCTGATGATCGAGGCCGCTTCCGCCTTCGGCTACGACCTGACCGGCCACCGGGGCCAGCTCCTGGACGAGGGGCTGCTCGGCTGGGCTGACGACGTGATCGCGGTCGACGACGAAACGGCGCTCGCGGTCGAAGCCACCGCTGACTCCGACCAGCCGGTGAGGATCCTCGGCTCGGGCATCACCGACCCGTGGGGCGGCGGTCCCGAGGACTTCGCTGCTGCCGTCCTGGAGATCCAGGAAGCCACGGCCCTGTTCTACGCGGCCTAATCGCCATCCCGAGCAGCCCGGGCTGCCCGTCGCTCCCCCGTGGCGCTAACGGTCAGTTCGAGCAGATGAGAGAACCGCCCCGGCCGAGAAGGCCGGGGCGGTTTGCTTTGTTCGAGCGACGTGATGCGTGACGGCTGGCCGAGGTGCGGCGATCGCGTGGCGATCTGGCTCCGCCGAACGGCATCACCGCAGGTCATACAGTTCCAGCCGCTCAGGCCTCCCGAACCCCCGCGCGCCAGACCGCGGCCGTCAGGGGGACACCCGGGCGGTAGGCCAGGTGCACATGCGACGGCGCTTCCAGCAGCAGCAGGTCGGCGCGGGCGCCGACCGTGACGGTGCCGACGTCGCTGCGCCGCAGCGCGTGGGCGCCGCCCAGGGTTGCCGCCCAGACCGCCTCGTCGGGGGTCATGCCCATCTCGCGCACCGCGACCGCGATACAGAACGCCATCGAACTGGTGAAGCTGGAGCCCGGGTTGCAGTCCGTCGACAGCGCCACCACCGCGCCCGCGTCCAACAACCGGCGCCCGCTCGGGTACTCGGCCCGGGTGGAGAACTCCGCCCCCGGCAGCAGCGTCGCGACCGTCGCCGACCCCGCCAGCGCCGCCACGTCCTCGTCCGTCAGGTGGGTGCAGTGGTCCGCCGAGGCGGCCCCCAGCTCCACCGCGAGCTGCACGCCGGGCCCGTACGTGAGCTGGTTGGCGTGCACGCGCGGTGTGAGGCCCTTCTCGATCCCCGCCGTCAGAACGGCCCGCGCCTGGTCGCCGTCGAAGGCGCCCTGCTCGCAGAACACGTCCACCCAGCGGGCGTGCGGGGCGCAGGCGTCCAGCATCTCGCCGGTGACCAGGTCCACGTACCCGGCCGGGTCGTCGGCGTACTCGGGCGCGACCACGTGCGCGCCCAGGTAGGTGGTCTCCGGGGTGTGCTGCGCGGCGATCCGCAGCGCCCGCGCCTCGTCCTCGACCGTCAGCCCGTAGCCGGACTTGCACTCGATGGTGGTGGTGCCCTGCCGCAGCGCCTCCCGGACGAACCCGGCCAGGTTGGCCTCCAGTTCGGCGTCGCTCGCCGCCCTGGTGGCCGCCACCGTCGTACGGATGCCACCCGCCGAATACGCCTGCCCGGACATCCGGGCGTTGAACTCGGCCGTACGATCCCCCGCGAACACCAGGTGGGCGTGCGAGTCGACGAAGCCGGGCAGCAGCGCCCGGCCCTCGGCGTCGAAGCGCTCGTCCGCCGCCGGGGCCTGCGCCGCCGGGCCGACCCAGGCAACCGTTCCGCCGTCGATCACCACGGCCGCGTCGGTCAGCAGTCCGAGCGGCCCGGTGCCGTGCCCGGGGTCGTTGGTGACCAGGCTGCCGATGCCCGTGATCAAGGTGGTCCTGGTGCTCAAGACAACGCCTTCCGAAGGGAATTGAACAAAGAGGTCAGTGGTCCAGCACGCCGATCGAGTCCCGCAGCGCGCCCGGCACGTCCGCGACGAGCTGGTGCACGCCGTCCCGGACGATCTGTCGGCCGCCGACCACCACGTGCCGCACGTCGGCCGCCGAGGCCGCGAAGACGGCGGTCTCGGCGCCGAGGCGGGGCGGCGGGCCCGCGGTGCGCACCGAGTCCAGGGCGATCACGGTGAAGTCGGCGAGCGCGCCGGCCTCGACCCGCCCCGCCTCCGGCCAGCCGAGCGAGGCGTGCCCGTCCTCGGTGCCGGCCCGCAGCAGGAGGTTGGCCGTCCAGTGCCCGCGGGTGCGGGTGCGCAGCCGCTCGTTCAGCTCCAGGGCGCGGGCCTCCTCGAACGGGTCGATGACGGCGTGGCTGTCGCTGCCCAGGGTGACCGGGCAGCCCGCCGAGGCGAGCCGGCGGGCCGGGCCGATGCCGTCCGCGAGGTCCCGCTCGGTGGTGGGGCACATGCAGATGGTGGTGGAGGTGTCGGTGAGGAGCCGGACGTCCTCGTCGGTGAGGTGGGTGGCGTGCACGGCCGAGGTGCGCGGGCCGAGCACGCCGTGGTCGGCGAGCAGCCGGGTCGGGGTGACGCCGTGCGCGGCGAGGCAGGCGTCGTTCTCGGCGGTCTGCTCGGACAGGTGGACGTGCAGCGGCGCCTCGCGCACCGCCGCCCACTGCGCGACGGTGCCCAACTGCTCGGCCGGGACGGCCCGCACCGAGTGGACGGCGGCGCCGATCCGGGCGTGCTCGCGGGGCTTGAGCGCGTCCGCCCGCACCGCCCAGGCCTCGGCGTCGCCGTCGCTGAACCGCTGCTGCGGCCTGGTCGGCTCGGCGCCGAAGCCGGCGGACAGGTAGCAGGTGTCGAGCAGGGTGATCCGGATGCCGGCCCGGGCGGCGGCCTCGATCAGCGCCTCGCCCATCGCGTTGGGGTCGTCGTAGCGGGCGCCGCCGGGGGCGTGGTGCAGGTAGTGGAACTCGCCGACGGCGGTGACCCCGGCCAGCGCCATCTCGGCGTAGACGGCGGTGGCGAGCGCCAGGTAGCGGTCCGGGTCGAGTGCCCCGGCGAACCGGTACATGGTGTCGCGCCAGGTCCAGAAGGTGCCGGAGCCGACCTGGACGTGGCCGCGCAGCGCCCGGTGGAAGGCGTGCGAGTGGGCGTTCGCCTGGCCGGGCAGCAGCAGCCCGTCGAGGCGGACGGCCCCGGGCGGGCAGGGCCCGCTGTCCGGGGTCACCGCGGTGATCCGGCCGCCGGGGCCGGCGGTGATCAGCACGTTCCGCTCGACCACCGGCCCGTTGGGGTGCGGCAGCCAGGCGTACTGCGCCCAGTACGCCACCGACTCGGCCCCCGAGGTCAATGGGCTCAGCGACACGCCAGGTCCTCCAGTACGTCGGCGAGGGCGGCGACCCCGGCCAGGCAGTCGGCCTCCTCGGCGTGCTCGGCCGGGGAGTGCGACACCCCGCTGGGGTTGCGCACGAACAGCATGGCGGTCGGGACGGCCGACGCCAGGATCCCGGCGTCGTGTCCGGCACCGGTGGGCAGCACCGGGGCGTCCAGCAGCTTGGCGAGCCGGTCGCGCAGCGGGCCGTCGAAGTCCACCACCGGGGTGTAGGACTCGCGGGTCAGCTCGACCCGGACGCCGTCGCGCCCGCCGCGCTCGGCGGCGGCCTGCTCGATCTCCTCGACCAGCGCGGTGAGCGTCGCCTCGTCGGCGGCCCGGGAGTCCAGCCAGCCGCGCACCAGCGAGGCGATCGCGTTGGTGCCGTTGGGCTCGACCGCGACCTTGCCGAAGGTGGCCAGCGCGCCCGCCTGCCGGGCCTTCTTGCGGGCCGCGAGCACGGTGTTGGCGTACGTCAGCATCGGGTCGCGGCGGTCCTCGATCCGGGTGGTGCCGGCGTGGTTGGCCTCGCCGTGGAAGTCGAACCGCCAGCGGCCGTGCGGCCAGATCGCGCTGGCCACGCCGACCGGCCGGTCCTCGGCGAGGAGGCGGCCCTGCTCGACGTGCAGTTCGACGAAGGCGCCGATCCGGGCCAGCCGGTCGTCGTCCGCGCCGATCGCGCCCGGGTCGTAGCCGGCCCGCTCCATCGCGTCGGGCAGCCGGACGCCGTCGGCGTCGCGCAGCTCGTACGCGGCCTCGCGGGAGAGCACGCCGGCGGACAGCCGGGAGCCGATGCAGGCCACGCCGAACCGGGCGCCCTCCTCGTCACCGAAGTTGGTGATCGCCAGCGGTCGGGTGAACTCGGCCCCGCGGCCGCGGAGTTCGTCCAGGGCCGCGAAGGAGGAGACCACGCCGAGCGGGCCGTCGAAGGCGCCGCCGTCCGGGACGGAGTCCAGGTGCGAGCCGGTGACGACCGCCCCGCCCGCGTTCGGATCGCCCAGCCAGGCCCACTGGTTGCCGTTGCGGTCCAGCTCGTAGGCGAGGCCGCGGTCACGGGCCTGCTGCTCGAACCAGGCGCGGCACTCGGCGTCGGCGGAGTTCCAGGCGAAGCGGCGGTAGCCGCCGGAGGCGGCGGAGCGGCCCACGGGGAGCAGCTCCGCCCACATCTCTTCGAACGAGGACGTCACAGCTCACCCATCGGGACGCGCACCCCGCGCTCGGCGGCGACCTCGGTGGCCCGGTCGTAGCCGGCGTCCACGTGCCGGATCACGCCCATGCCCGGGTCGTTGGTGAGCACCCGGCGGATCTTCTCGCCGGCCAGCGCGGTGCCGTCGGCGACGGTGACCTGGCCGGCGTGGATCGAGCGGCCGATGCCGACGCCGCCGCCGTGGTGGATGGAGACCCAGGACGCGCCGGAGGCCACGTTGACCATGGCGTTGAGCAGCGGCCAGTCGGCGATCGCGTCCGAGCCGTCCAGCATCGCCTCGGTCTCCCGGTACGGGGAGGCGACCGAGCCGCAGTCGAGGTGGTCGCGGCCGATCACGATCGGGGCGGACAGCTCGCCGGAGGCGACCATGTCGTTGAAGCGCTCGCCGGCCTTGTCGCGCTCGCCGTAGCCGAGCCAGCAGATCCGTGCGGGCAGGCCCTGGAAGTGCACCTTCTCCTGGGCCATCTTGATCCAGCGGTGCAGCGACTCGTTCTCCGGGAAGAGGTCGAGGACGGCCTTGTCGGTCTTGTGGATGTCCTGCGGGTCGCCGGACAGCGCCGCCCAGCGGAACGGGCCCTTGCCCTCGCAGAACAGCGGCCGGATGTACGCGGGGACGAACCCGGGGAAGGCGAACGCGCGGTCGTAACCGGCAAGTTGAGCCTCGCCGCGGATCGAGTTTCCGTAGTCGAAGACCTCGGCGCCCGCGTCCTGGAAGCCGACCATCGCCTCGACGTGCCGGGCCATCGACTCGCGGGCCCGCTGGGTGAACTCGGCGGGCTTGGCCGCCGCGTAGTCCGCCATGTCGTCGAAGGCGACGCCCACCGGCAGGTAGGCGAGCGGGTCGTGGGCGCTGGTCTGGTCGGTGACGATGTCGATCGGCGCGTCCATCGCGAGCAGTTGCGGGACCAGCTCGGCGGCGTTGCCCAGCACGCCGATGGACAGCGGCTGCCGCTTGTCGCGGGCGGCGGTGGCCAGCTCCAGCGCGTGCCCGAGGTCCTTGGCCTCGACGTCCAGGTAGCGGTGCTCGATCCGGCGGGCGATCCGCGACGGGTCGCAGTCGATGCAGATCGCCACGCCGCCGTTCATGGTGACGGCCAGCGGCTGGGCGCCGCCCATCCCGCCGAGGCCGGCGGTGAGGGTGATGGTGCCTTCCAGCGTGCCGTCGAACCGCTTGTTGGCGACGGCCGAGAAGGTCTCGTAGGTGCCCTGCAGGATGCCCTGGGTGCCGATGTAGATCCACGAGCCGGCGGTCATCTGCCCGTACATGGTGAGCCCGAGACTCTCCAGCCGGCGGAACTCCTCCCAGTTGGCCCAGTCGCCGACCAGGTTGGAGTTGGCGATCAGCACCCGCGGCGCCCACTCGTGGGTCTGCATGACGCCGACCGGCCGCCCGGACTGGACCAGCATGGTCTCGTCCTGCTTCAGCCCCTCCAGCGTCCGCACCATGGCGTCGAACGAACGCCAGTCCCGCGCCGCCTTGCCCGTCCCGCCGTACACCACCAGCTTCGACGGGTGCTCGGCGACCTCCGGGTCGAGGTTGTTCATCAGCATCCGCAGGGCCGCCTCCTGCTGCCACCCCTGCGCCGTCAGCCCCGTCCCCCGCGCCGCCCTGACCTCACGCGGCCCACTCGCCTGCTGCACCATGTCCTGGCCTCCCTGCGGATGGATTCATTCAGATTCAGCTCGGCTGAATATATCCAAACAATCAACTCCCGACCAGACCCCGAACCCATCCGATCAGCGTCCACGCCGGTACGCCCGCCGGCCGTACCCTGAGGCCGGAAACACCAGCCACTCGGGTCAGCAGAGGACGTCATGGCGACCATCCCCGTACTCCCCGGCAAGCTCCGCCACGCAGCAGGGGCGATCGAGCGGAGCACCGGACTGCGGGTCGAGATCATCGGAGGCATCCTGCTGCTGTCTCCGCCCCGCAGGGGCAAGCACGCCGGCACTGTGCGGCGCCTGCGCGAACGGATCGGATCACAACTGCCCGGCCTCGGCGTCTACGAGGCGGCATCCATCACCCTTCCGGGCGACGAGGACGACTACGCGACACCAGACCTGGTCGTCCTACCCGCGCAATGGGGGAACCAGGACAACCGGCTGGCCCCGCCCAGCGACGTCGTCCTCGCCGCTGACGTGGCTCCGCACCCCGGGCGTGTCAGCCATATCGGCACCAAGGCGGACTGGTACGCCGCCGCAGGTGTGGCCGTCCTCCTCGCGGTCGACCCCCGCAAGGGCGTCTGGACGCTCCGCACCCACCCCCGCGACGGCGAGTACCAGGGCGTGCTGCACGGCAAGTACGGCGAGCCCGTCCCGCTGCCCGCGCCGCTGCCCGCCGAGCTGGACACCTCCGCACTGCCGCTGTACGCGCCCCGCGCCTGAGTCAGGCCGCGGCGTCGCCGTCCCAGTCGATGCCGATCTCGGCGAGCCAGCGGCGGTCGGCGGCGTCGGGGGTGGGCGGGGTCGGCGGGCGGGGGATGTTCTGGACCGGGCCGAGGCCGTACTTCTCGGCGGCCGCGGCGGCGGCGCGGGCGTCGGGTTCGATGACGCCGACGTGCACGGCGGACTCGTCTCCCGGGTCGAGGACGGTCAGTTCGGGATCGGGCAGGCGCCGCAGGGTGACGCGGCGTCCGCAGGTGGGGCAGGACCATTCGTCGACACCCGAGGCCAGGCGGGCGACGAACTTCATCTCGTGGATCACGCGCATGGGCGGCACCCCCTGCTGTAGGGGATGCCCGGGTTCGTGACGGCTACTCCCCGCCGTGTCTACTCCAAAAACAGGCCACGTGCTGCGGCGGACTGCTCGATGGCCTCCAACCGGGCCTCCGCGCCCGGGAGTTCGTCGCACATGCGCTGCAACAGCACCCGGCCGAGCATCATCGGCGCGCACGCGGTGTCGAAGACCAGCCCGGTGCCGACGGCGGCCGGCAGCATCAGGTCGGAGAGCTTGGCGACCGGCGCGAAGGCGCTGTCGGCGACGGTCAGCACCGTCAGCCCGCACTCGCGGGCCACCGTCAGCGCGTCCATCAGCTCCCGCGGGTAGCGCGGCAGCGCGAAGCAGAGCAGCGCTGTGGCCCCGGCCGCGGCGGCCTGTTCCAGCCGGTCGGCGAGCATGCTGCCGCCCTCGTCGAGGAGGCGGATGTCCGGGTGCACCTTGGCGGCGAAGTAGGCGAAGCCGCGCGCCTGCGCGGAGGCGGCCCGCAGGCCGAGCACCGGCAGTGGGCGGGAGGCGGCGAGCAGCCGGGCGGCGCGGGTGATCGGCTCGGGGTCGGCGAGGAGTTCGGCGAGGTGGCGCAGGTGGGCGATCTCGGCGAGCACGGCCTGCTGGTGCTCGTTGCGCACCGCGTCGTCGGGGGTCTCGGGTGCGGCCGGCTCGCCCGCGCCGAGTTCGCGCAGCTGCTTGCGCAGCGCCGGGTAGCCGTCGTAGCCGAGGGCGACCGCGAAGCGGGTGACGGACGGTTGGCTGACGCCGGCGAGTTCGGCGACCTCGACGCTGGAGAGGAACGGCGCCTCGGTGGCGTGCCGGACCAGCGAGTGCGCGATCCGCCGCTGGGTCGGGGTCAGTCGGTGGCCTTCGAACAGCTGGAGCAGCCGGGCGGAGGGGCCGACCGTGCCGGCCTCGTCGGTGGCGGTCATCAGCGGTACCTCCGGATGCGAGCGATTCGGACGACGACTGTGCAGCAGTGCGTCGCGCCTGGCAAAGACGTCTCGTACGGCGGGACGCCGGGTGAGACGGCCCGAGCGGGTGGGAGCTCGGGGTAACCCTGAATTCTCCCTGAACCCGCCAGGATTCCCCCACCGACGGATGGACCGCGCCCCCCGCGCGGGCCCAGGCTGGTCCCATGGACACTCGCCAGGACGACCTGCGGCGCGACCTCGACGCCGCCCTGCACGCTCGCAAGGAACTCGGCAAGGAGTACGAGCCGGAGCTGGTCGACTCGTTCCTGAGCCGCCTGGACGCCCGCCTGGACGCCCGGGTCGAGCGCCGGGTGGCCGAGCGGATGGACGACTACGAGCCCGCGCACCGGCGCCGACCGCACCGCCCGGGGCCGGGGCCCGGCCGCCCCGGCAACCGGCTGGCGGTGATCTCGCTGGTCCTCGGCATCCCGCTGACCGCGATCGCGGCCAGCCCGCAGAGCGGCGGCTTCATCGGCCTGATCGTCAGCTGGGCGGGCATCGTCGGGGTCAACTTCGCCGCCGCGTTCGGCAACCGCCGGGACCGGGACGAGCCGCGGTCCCGGTCCCGGGACGACTGGGACTGAGCCCCGCCGCCCGCACCGGACCCGACGGCCGCACCGGACCCGACGGCCCGTCACGCCGATCTCACCGAACGCACCGGGTCACACCGGGTCACACCGGGTCACACCGGCTCAGGCCAGCGGCCCGGTGACCCGCTCCACCGCCCGCACCAGTTCCCCGGAGGCGACCAGCGCGGCCGCGGCCTCCAGGTCCGGCGAGAGGAAGCGGTCGCGGCCGGCGCCGCCGACCCCCGCCTCCCGGGCGGCGGCCATGGCGGCCGTGGTGGCCGGGGCCGTCCGGCCCGCGTCGTCGGCCTGCTGGCGGATCTCCAGGGCGCGGGCGGCGGCGGTGAGTTCGACGGCGAGGATCCGGCCGAGGTTGTCGACGGACTGGCGCAGCTTGCGGGCGGCGGACCAGCCCATCGACACGTGGTCCTCCTGCATCGCGGAGGACGGGATCGAGTCGACCGAGGCCGGGACGGCGAGCCGCTTGTTCTCGCTGACCAGCGCCGCCTGGGTGTACTGGGCGATCATCAGGCCGGAGTCCACGCCGGGGTCGTCGGCCAGGAAGGCCGGCAGGCCGTGCGAGCGGGCCTTGTCGAGCAGCCGGTCGGTGCGGCGCTCGGAGATGGAGCCCAGGTCGGCGGCGGCGATGGCGAGGAAGTCCAGCACGTACGCGACCGGGGCGCCGTGGAAGTTGCCGTTGGACTCCACCCGGCCGTCCGGCAGCACCACCGGGTTGTCGACCGAGGCGGCCAGCTCGCGGGAGGCGACCAGCTGGGCGTGGGCGAGGGTGTCCCGGCCGGCGCCGGCCACCTGCGGGGCGCAGCGGATCGAGTAGGCGTCCTGGACCCGCGGCGCGTCGTCCTGGTGGTGGCCGGTGAGACCGGAGTCCTTGAGGACGGCCAGCATGTTGGCGGCGCTCAGGGCCTGGCCCGGGTGGGGGCGGATCGGGGCGTGCAGTTCGGGGGCGAGCACCTTGTCGGTGCCGAGCAGCGCCTCCAGGGTCATCGCGGCGGTGATGTCGGCGGTGGTGTAGAGCCGCTGCAGGTCGGCGATGGCCATCACCAGCATGCCGAGCATGCCGTCGGTGCCGTTGATGAGGGCCAGGCCCTCCTTCTCCAGCAGTTCGACGGGCTCGATGCCGGCGGCGGCGAGCAGTTCGGCGGCGGGCTTCTCCACGCCGTCCGGGCCGGTGGCCACGCCCTCGCCCATCAGGACCAGCGCACAGTGCGACAGCGGCGCGAGGTCGCCGGAGCAGCCGAGCGAGCCGAACTCCCGGACCACCGGGGTGATGCCCGCGTTGAGCAGGGCGGCCATGGTCTGCGCGACCAGCGGGCGCACCCCGGTCCGGCCGGAGGCCAGCGTCTTCATCCGCAGGAAGACGAGTGCCCGGACGACCTCGCGCTCGACGGCCGGTCCCATCCCGGCCGCGTGCGAGCGCACCAGCGACCGCTGGAGCTGCGCGCGCAGTTCGGGGCTGATGTGCCGGACGGCGAGCGCGCCGAATCCGGTCGACACGCCGTAGACGGGGCGCGGTTCGGCCGCGAGGGCGTCGATCCGCGCCCGCGCCGTCGCCATCTCGGCGAGCGCGTCGGGGCCTATCTCGACCCGGGCGTTCCCCCGGGCGACGGCCAGCACGTCCTCGGCGCTGACGTCGGCCTTGCCGACCTGGACCAGCGGAGCGTCGGGGGCCACAGCACTGTGCATATCCATATACACCATCACATCAGGTGAATGAAGATATGACAACAGGTGGTCGCCATCCGAAACGGCCACGATCGTACGCCCGTACCGGCCAGCAGGATTTTCACCCGGGCCGCCCCGTGCCGCACGCTGGTGCCCACGGACACGCACGGAGGTGGCAGGGCGATGACGCGGGCGACGGCACGGCGCCGGGTGGTGCGGCTGCGGGGGGACGAGCGCGGGGTGCGGCCGGACTCGCTGGCGGCGGAGGAGCCGCTGGAGATCCGGCTCGGCGGCGAGCCGCTGACCGTCACCATGCGCACCCCCGGGCAGGACTTCGACCTGGTGGCCGGGTTCCTGGTCGGCGAGGGGCTGGTGCACACCGCCGAGGAGCTCGCCGCCCTGCGGTACTGCGCCGGGACGGACGAGTCCGGCGCCAACACCTACAACGTCGTCGACGCCACCCTGCGCGGCGCCGCCCGCGCGCTGCCGCTGTCCGCGCACCGCAACCTGCTCACCACCAGCGCCTGCGGCCTGTGCGGCCGGGACACCGTGGACGCCGTCCGCACCCACGTCCGCCACCCGGTGGGCGAGGACCCGCTCACCGTCCCGCCGTCCCTGCTGTACGGCCTGCCGGAGCGGCTGCGGGCCGCCCAGCGCACCTTCGAGTCCACCGGCGGCCTGCACGCGGCCGGCCTGTTCGACGCCGCCACCGGCGACCTGCTCTGCGCCCGCGAGGACGTCGGGCGGCACAACGCGGTGGACAAGGTGGTCGGCTGGGCGCTGCGCGAGGGCAGGCTGCCGCTGACCGGGCACGTCCTTCTGGTCAGCGGCCGGGCCTCGTTCGAGCTGACCCAGAAGGCCGCGCTGGCGGGCGTCCCGCTGCTGGCGGCCGTCTCGGCGCCGTCCTCGCTCGCGGTGGACCTCGCCGAGGAGCTGGGCCTGACCCTGGTCGGCTTCCTGCGCGGGGAGGGCGCGAACGTCTACACCCGGCCGGACCGGATCGCCTCGCCCTCCCCCGCCTCGCCCTCCCCCGACACGCCCTCGACAACGGCGCCCTCCCCCGCCGCGCCGGTCACCCCCTGAGCTCGGCCTCGATCAGGTCCGCCGCGCGGGCGGTGCCGCCCTCGGCCCGGCCGACGGCGGCCAGCGCCTTCAGCCGCTCGGCCACCGCCGGGTCGTCGACCAGCTCCAGCAGCGCGCCGCGCAGCGCCTGCGGGGTCGCCTGCGCGGTGTCCAGGCGGCGGGCGACGCCGAGCCCCACCAGCGCGTCCGCGTTGGCGAACTGGTCGACGGCCTGCGGCACGGCGATCATCGGCACGCCGTGGTACAGCCCCTCACTGGAGCCGCCCATGCCCGCGTGGGTGACGAAGGCGTCCGCCTGCGCGAGCACCGACAGCTGCGGCACCCACCGGTGCACCTCGACGGTGTCCGGCACCTCGCCCAGGTCGGCCAGGTCGGTGTGCGCGCCGACCTGGAGCACCGTGTGCCAGCCGGGCAGACCGCCGAAGGCCTGGACGCAGGCCCGGTAGAACGCGGGCTGGTGGGTGAAGGCGGAGCCGAGCGAGACCAGCAGCACCTTCTCCGCGTGCGCCGGCCGGTGCCACTCGCCCTGGTGGGCCCGGTCGCCGAAGCACGGCCCGACGAAAGTGACGCGCCGCTCGTCGACCCGGTCCGCGTTGAGCTGCAGGGCGCGCGGGATCAGGGCGACGGACCGCGCCGGGCGGCCCTTGAAGGCGTCCACGTCGCGCTCCACCGTCCCGGCCTCGGCCAGCCAGTCGGCGAACCGCCGGTAGTGCTCGGCGCCGCCTGGCCCGCTGCGGATCGCCTCGTACACCTCCGCCATGTCCTGCTCGATGCCCTCCCAGCCGACGTAGGTGGGCGACAGCTGCACCACCGGCACGCCCAGCCGCTCGCCGAGCGCCCGCCCGGCGAAGCCCGCGATGTCGCAGAGCACCAGGTCGGGGCGGTCGTCCGCGAAGGCCTCCAGCAGGACGGGGTGCATCGCGAGGGCGTCGTCCAGGAACAGCTCCTGGAGCGCCACCGGGTCCTCCTCCCAGGCGTCCGGGCCGCCGGCGAGCGGCAGCCTCGTCGGGTACGGGACGAAGCGGGCGCCGGTCGACTCGACGGCCCCGGCGAAGGAGGCGTCGTTGACGTAGCTGACCCGGTGGCCCCGGGCGACCAGTTCGGCGATCACGGCGAGGCTGGGGTTGACGTGCCCGTGGGCCGGGATCGAGACCATCAGGATGTGGGCGGGGTGCGCGGAGCGGGTCATGGGGGCCTCCGTAAGGTGTTAGGTGGCCCGGGAGGGCCGGATGTGGCTGATGGGTTCTTGCCGACCGTGGCTTCCCTGGAGTGGCCGTCCGGCTCTCCGG